>JAJYWG010000047.1 GCA_021791615.1 Actinomycetes bacterium | reverse complement strand
ACCGGAGGCGAGGAGAAGTCGGGTGGCTCGCTGCCCGGCCCACGAGGAGCCACACCGGTGGCCGGTGGCCTCGCCGGCGTCGAACGGGCAACCTTGGCGGCGAAGCGCTCGGCCCGTAGGCGCTGGGCGGCGTCGGCCGCCCTGCGCTCGCGCTTGGTGCGTGCGGCCCGTCCCATCCCACCAGCCTGGCAAAGGACCCGTTACGAATCCAACATCGGGGTTTTCCACAGAAAGAGCCAATTGCAATGCAGGGGGTGCACCGCGAAGGAAAGGGCCGAAGGGGCGCAGGTCACGCCGGGGTGTCAGGCAGGGTGAGGCGGGGGCTCTCGGGACAGGGAGAGCGGCTGAGGAAGGATGGGCGGGCGTTGACGGCGGGAGGGCCGGGGGGCGGGACGAGGATGGCAGCAACGGGTGCCTGGGTGCGCTGTGGTCCCCCGTGTGGCGGGGGGCGAAGCCGTTTTCTGCGGCCCTCCCGCCCGCGCTGGATGTCGGCGTGGCCGGGTGGCCGGTTCCGGCCGTGCCAGAAGCGCTAGGCGGGCTGGACGTCGGGTGGCCGATGCCACCCAGACCTCGATCTGCGAGGGAGGTTGTTGATCGTCGAGAAAGTTGCCGGACCATCGGAGAGCGACACCGGTTTCGGCCAAAGCCGCCAGGATGCCGGAACGAGACCTTCGAGGACCCAGCAGGGATCGCTAGTCACACACCAGGCCAGGACTACCACCGGGAACTCCTGGGTGTCTCGGCGAGCGCAGAATCATCGAGGCAGCCCCCCGAGTAGGACCTCTCGGTGCCGTTGCGGAGGATAGCCACGGTGATCGAGCACCGATGCCGACTGAAGCGTCCGGCGATCACCCTGTCGCGCTCGCCCCGTTCGATCCCGGAGGGGCGGCTCACTTCGCGTTCGTACAACGCCGGGAGACAAGCTGGCTGATCTGACCGGCGCTGGTCGGGTGCGAGTACTTATCCAGCGAGCACCTTGCCCGCCATCACGCCCCCACCGGCGAAGGTCGGGCCATCCTCATCACCCTCAGGTCAGGGGCCAGGTGTTGTCGTCACCCTTTGAACTTGCCCACGAACTTCCATTCCACCACCTCTGCTTAGAGGGATCAATCGGATCTGGGTACCATCCGGGCGGTGGCAATTCCTTCTCCTCTCCACCTTCAGAGTCCCCCGCTGAACGTGCGACATGCTCGGGCTTCATGAGCGAAACCGCCTCACCTACAAATTCACGCGCCCCTTTGCCGCGATCAAGGGTTGTCATTAGGTGCCCGAACTGGCGCTGTTCATAATCTAAGAGCGATTCCCTGCGCCCATTGCGATCATGTACGAAGGTGAAGACGGCACCAAGCAGTCCAACCCATAATAGTGCAAACACTAACATCATAATGGGAACGGAGAGTCTGTGCCAGATTAGATTATATATCGTCAGCACTACTCCAATACCGGCGATTGCGCACATAATCCCGAATAGGCACCTCTTCACGTACTTATGCCCTCTGTGAAGTTGGCGTACACCGTCCTATTGAGGCACTTACGATAGCCTTTGCTCTATCTACTCCCAATCTTGCTTTTGCTAGATCCGCCGTAATGTGAGCCTCGGTAGGACTATGCGAATGCACAAGGCTCTGAAGGGATGTTGTGGTGAAAAATGTCACAATAGTTGTCACTACATCTGATATTAGACCTTTTATTGTGTACACTTTCGTGTCCTGAATCCCCAGGTACGCGGAAACTCCACCGCCGATCGTAACGCCCATATCAATTCCATATACTGTCGGATGAGTCGGCCCGCTCCAAAAGACCGTAAATGTTCCCCCTAGCCCAGCTCCTGCCCCGAAGGAATAGAAGAAGAACGGACCACTGAGTGTCCCCAATTGTTTCGCAGAAGATATCTGAAGGTATAAACCCAACGACACATCTGCACCAAGTCCGACGCCCACTGTTCCCGAAAAAGTCAGGCCGAAGTTTGTCCCTCCCGTGAATGGGTTCGTAGTAGCCACGGCGCAGCCCCCAACACCGAGATGGACCGGACCGATTCCAATTCCAGCCTTCGGACACACACCCACTGAATTCCGGCCACTCGGGTCACTCCGGTTGACCGGATCGTCTGTGGCGTAGATCCCATCGAGGATGGTCGTAGGGGTAGGCCGACCCGGTGCCCAGGCAGCGCACTTCGGCTGTGATCCGAGGCGAGGGCGGGTAGGAGAGCTCGCGTGTGCACCGACGCGTGGGGTCGAGGGGATCTGGTGGCTGTATGCGTCGTAGACGTACGCGGGCGCCCACGGCACTCGGTGGGTGGCCATGACGTGCGGACATGGGCACCGTCGTCTCCGCGAGCCCGTGTCGTCCTTCTGCCGGGCGTGACACCCTGTCGGGGTCCATCTGGAACCTCGTAGCGCTCCCCACAGGACGCGTCGTCGCCGGGCAACTCCGCAAGGATCGACCAGGGATCCGGTTCTCCCCTCCACATGGAGAGTTTCCCACACCCCATCCCATGCCGCGCGATGCCGGGGGGTCCACCTCGAAGGAAAGGGCAAGCAGAAGCACAGATCGCGTCGAGGCGTCAGGTGGGCCCGGGCGGGTACGTTGGGACAGGAATGCGCCTGGGAGGGATCGGGCCGGTGACAGCCAAGCCCGTTCGGCGCGCTCAGTCCCCGCTTCGTTCGCTCGGGCGTGGCGGACGGAGCGACAAAGGGGCGCCGGGCAGGAGCCGAAGGCGGGATTGCGGTCGATAGCACGGCCAATGCACGAATATTCGTTGTCGCGCACCAGGACACCACGGTGACCGGGTCACCATGATCGATCCCGGCTCGGATCTCCTCGTGCTGGCGCAAGGTGAACGGGTTTGTTCACACGATGCTCTCTCCGCTGGTCGGTTCGGTCTTTCAGTGGGCGTCCTCGCCACCTTCACGCCCCGACCGGCCGATCCTTCATACCTCGGGAGTTGCCGTCACAGTTGCACGGGCAGTTCATCAGTTGTACAGAGCAGGCACAGGACGAGGACGATGTCCCGGAGAACTGGGCCGAGACGGGAGCGGATCGGATGGCGATCAGACGTTGAATCGGAACTCGACCACGTCCCCGTCATGCATCACGTAGTCCTTGCCCTCGATGCGAGCCCGGCCTGCCGCCCGGGCCGCGGCGAGCGTTCCAGCCGCCACCAGATCGTCGTAGCTCACCACTTCGGCCTTGATGAAGCCGCGTTGGAAGTCCGTGTGGATGACACCCGCCGCCTGTGGCGCGGTGTCGCCGGCGCGGATGGTCCAGGCCCGAGCCTCTTTGGGGCCGGCGGTGAGGAAGGTCTGGAGACCGAGGGCTCTGAACGCAGCGTGGACGAGGCGGTCGAGCCCCGAGCGCTCCTGGCCGTAACCGGCCAACATCTCGGAAGCATCGGCCGGGTCCATCGATGCCAGCTCAGCCTCGATCTGGGCACAGACAGCCACCGTCTCGGCGGGCGCCACCAGCGATGCCAGCTCATGGTGACGTGCTTGGTCGCCGATGGCACCTTCGTCGACGTTGAACACGTAGATGAACGGTTTGGCACTCAGGAGGTGGAGGTCGGCAAGCTTGCTGGGGTCCACCTCTCCCGCCGCGGCTGCCGCGTTGATCGTTCGACCGGAGTCGAGGATGCGCTCGGCTCTGCTCACCTCTTCGAGCACCGGGGCCAGCTCGGGCTGCCGACGGGTGTCACGGGACAGCTTCGCCAGCCTGGACTCGACCGTCTGGAGATCGGCCAGCACCAGCTCGGTGTTCACGGTCTCGATGTCGGCTGCCGGGTCCACGTCGCCCTGGACGTGGATCACGTCCGGATCGGCGAACGCCCGCACGACCTGGCACACGGCGTCACACTCGCGGATCGCTGCCAGGAAGGTGTTGCCCAGGCCCTCCCCCTGCGATGCGCCCCGCACGATGCCGGCGATGTCGACGAAGGTCACCGTCGCCGGGACCGTCCTCTCACTGTGGAACAGCTCGGCCAGGCGCTCCAGCCGCGGATCGGGTACGGGCACGACGCCCACGTTCGGATCGATGGTGGCGAACGGATAGTTCGCTGCCAGCACCTCGTTACGGGTGAGGGCGTTGAACAGGGTCGACTTGCCGACGTTGGGGAGGCCGACGATGCCCACGGACAGGCTCAACGGGACTGCTCCTCTCCACTATCGCTCGGCGCGCGCCCCCCGGCAGGCACCGTCACCCCTGCCGTCGCCGACACCGATTCCACCCTCGGGGGGGAGCACGAGCACATCGAGGGCCTCAGATCAGGCCGGCTCGGCCGGCCAGCGCCTTGAGGTCTTCCTTCGGGCGGGCCCCGAAGTGGCCCACCGTCTCGGCGGCGCACAGCGCTCCCAGCCGGGCCGACCGCTCGGGATCGGCGCCATGGGTGAGGCCGAACAGGAAGCCGGCGGCGAACAGGTCCCCGGCTCCCGTGGTGTCTACGACGGTGGCCGCGTCGGCCGCCGGAACCTCGGCGGGTCCTCGCGCCGTGGTCACCACCACCCCCCGCTCGCCCAAGGTGATCGCCACCAACAGGCCGGTCTCCATGGCGGCGTCGACCGCCTGATCGAGCGAGGGCGACCCGAAGAGCTCCAGCACCTCCTGCTCGTTGCCGAAGAGCACGTCAACCCGGTCCAGGAGCAAGTCGAGGAAGTCGCGCCGGTGTCGCTGGACACACGCGGCGTCCGAGAGGGAGAGGGCCACCGAGCCGTCGTGGTCGTGGGCCACGTCGGCGGCCCGCCGCAGCGCGTCCTTGGCCGGTGGAAGGTCCCACAGGTACCCTTCGAGATAGACGATCCTCGCTCGTGCCACCAGATCCTCGGCCACGTCGCCGGGTCCCAACGTGGTGGCCACACCCAGGTGGGTGGCCATCGTCCGCTCGCCGTCAGCGGTGACGAGCACCAGGCACCTCCCGGTCCCCAGACGGTCGTCACCCGAGCCGACCGGGACCGGAACCGGGTCGAACTCCACCCCGGCGGCCCGGATGTCGTTGGTGAAGACCTCGCCCAGGTCGTCGTCGGCAACCTTGCCGAGGAAGGCTGCCCGGCCACCCAGGGCGGCGACACCTGCCACGGTGTTGGCCGCCGATCCGCCCGAGGCCGCGGTCGCCGATCCCATCTGCCGGTGGACGGCCTCGGCCCGGTCCACGTCGACCAGGGCCATGGCCCCTCGGGTGAGGCCCACCCGGTCGACGAGCTCGTCGGTAGCCGACGCCAGGACGTCGACGAGGGGCGACCCGATCCCCACGACATCCAGCTCGGGCACGGAAGCACGACCCAGCTGGTTGCGCGCGTCGTCGTCGGCGGATACCACGCCGAGAGGGTAGCCGGACTGGAGGCGGTAGCCTCTCGCCGATGCCTTCGACCTCCGACAACGCCCGCCTCCCCCGTCATGTCGAGCCGCGGGTCTACCACCTCACGCTCGCACCGGACCTGGAGAACGCCACGTTCGCCGGGGAGGCGGCCATCGAGCTCACGGTGCACGAGGCCACTGACGAGATCGTCTGCAACGCCGTCGAGCTGTCGGTCACGAGAGCCTCCGTCGAGATGCCCGACGGTGGCAGGATCCCGGTCACGGCGGCCGCGGACGAGCAGGCCGAGCGAGTGACGTTCGGCCTGGCCTCCACGCTCGCCCTAGGTCCGGCGGTCCTCCACGTCGAGTTCTCCGGAACGCTGAACGACAAGCTCCGAGGCTTCTACCGGAGCACGTTCACCGATGACCAGGGAAAGGTCCGCACTATCGCAACCACCCAGATGGAATCGACGGATGCCCGTAGGGCGTTCCCCTGCTGGGACGAGCCCGACCGCAAGGCAGTCTTTGACGTGACGTTGGTCGTGGATGCGGACCTGGCCGCGTACTCGAACTCTCCGGTGGTCGACGAACAGCCGGCGGCCACAGGCGCCAAACGAGAAGTGCACTTCGGCCCCACGATGAAGATGTCCACCTACCTGGTGGCCTTCGTCGTCGGACCCCTCGAAGCGACCGAGCCCGTGCTGGTGGACGGCACCCCGGTCAGGGTGGTCCACGCTCCGGGCAAGGGTCACTTGACCTCGTACGCGCTCGACGTCGCCGCCCATGCCCTGCGGTTCTTCGCGGCGTACTTCGACATCTCGTACCCGGCGGACAAGCTCGACCTCGTGGCCATCCCCGACTTCGCCTTCGGCGCGATGGAGAACCTGGGCTGTGTCACCTTCCGTGAGACCGCGCTGCTCGTGGATCCCGGCTCGGCCGCTCGTACCGAGCTGGAGCGGGTGGCCGACGTGGTGTCCCACGAGATCGCCCACATGTGGTTCGGCGACCTGGTCACCATGGGCTGGTGGGAGGGGATCTGGCTGAACGAGGCGTTCGCCACGTTCATGGAGGTGCTGTGTGTCGACGCGCTGCAGCCTTCCTGGAAGCGTTGGGTCAGCTTCGGGCTCGAACGCGAAGCGGCGCTCGCGGTCGATGGCCTGCATGCGACGCGCCCCATCGAGTACCCGGTCGGATCGCCTGAGGAAGCAGATGGGATGTTTGACGTGCTCACGTACCAGAAAGGCGGGAGCGTCCTCAGGATGCTCGAGCAGTACCTCGGCCGAGAGACGTTCCGCGATGGCATCCGTACCTACCTGCGCACCCACGCGTACGCCAACACCGAGACGGCCGATCTGTGGCGCGCGCTCGAAGAGGCGAGCGGCGAGCCGGTACGGGCGATGATGGACTCGTGGATCCTCCAAGGAGGACACCCCATCGTGTCGGTGGACGCCGACCGACTGACCCAGGCGCCGTTCTCCTACGGGCCGGCCCCCAAAGGGTCCGAGAGCGCCGTCGGCGAGCACTGGCAGGTCCCGGTCCTGTGGCGCTCCCTGGGCGCGACGACCGCCGTCGACCGCCTGCTCCTCGGCCGAGAGCCGGCCGTGCTCCCCGAGAGCACACCGACGCGCCCCGCGGTCGTGAACGCAGGCGGATGGGGTGTGTACCGGGTTCGCTACACACACGACCGCCTGCAGGTGCTGTCGGACAGGCTGGGGGAGCTCGGCCCGCTCGAACGGTTCAACCTCGTGGCCGACACCTGGGCGCTCGTTCTGGCCGGACAAGTCGAGCCGGGGCAGTTCTTCGCGCTCGCTCTCGCACTCGGAGAGGTCGAGGACGATGATCCGGGCACCTGGACGGTCGTCACCGGCGCCCTCGGTCTGTGCGACCGGGTGGTGCCCGACGCCATGCGACCGCAGGTGCAAGCCGCCGCGCGGACGATCTTGGGCTCCCGGGCGGCAGCCCTCGGATGGGATCCACGACCCGGGGAGGGTGAGCGCGTCCCCACGCTCCGATCGCTCCTGCTCGGTGCCCTCGGGACCGTGGGGGCTGACCCCGCCGTCCGCGAGGAGGCGGCCCGGCGCTTCGATCGGGCGCTCGCTGGCGACCGTTCCGATCCCATAGGCCCCGACATCGAGAGCGCCGTCCTCCAAACGGTGGCGACGCTCCTGCGGCCCGGTGACTACGAGACGATCCTGGCCCGTTACCGTGACCCGGCCAATCCCCAAGAGGAGCAGCGGTCGCTCAACGCGCTGGCGGCATTTCCCGACGTCGACCAAGCCTTGGCGACCTACCAGTTGGCTCGGACCGAGGTCCGGACGCAGAATGCTCCCTACCTCGTCGGTGCGTTGCTCGGCAACCGCGTCGCCGGCCCCGCGGTCTGGGCACAGGTCACCGCCGACTGGGACGAGCTCTTGGAGCGGTTCCCGGTGAACAGCCACTCGCGCATGCTCGACAGCGCCCGGGCGCTCTGCGGCGACCCGGCGGTGGCCGAGGGCGTTGCGCGCTTTCTCGGCGAGCACCCCCTCGAGAGCGGGCAGCGATCGGTCGACCAGATGCTCGAACGCCTCGCGATCAACGTGGAGTTCGGCCGGCGTTGGGGTCATCGCCTGGGCGAGGTCCTGGGCGAGGTGGTGGGCGAGGTCCTGGGCGAGGTGGTGGGCGAGGTCGTGGGCGAGGTGGCTGGCGCCTCAACACCCCCGCCGACAGCGCCGTCCCGGGCCTGAGCGCCGGCGCCGGTGCGGGCACGGGTGGGAGCGCGGGCGCAGGGGTGGGGGTGGCGTCGGGTGGCCCACTCATGAGCATCGCCGTCGTTGCCATCACGTTCGCTTTGGTTGCCGTCGCCGAGCTGCCCGACAAGACCATGATCGCCACGCTGGTCATGGGCAGCCGCTCGCGCCCGCTGCCGGTGTGGATCGGTGCGTCGGCGGCTTTTCTCGTCCAAGTGACCATCGCTGTCGTGGCCGGACGGCTGCTCGAACTCTTGCCTCACCGCGATCTTGAGATCGTCGTCACCACCCTGTTCGCCGCAGGGGCCGTGTACCTCCTCCTGGTTCCCGAACGGAACCAGGAGTCCGAAGGGCTCCGGCGCGCGAGCGCAACGAGGAGCGATACGGCGAGGAGCGATACAGCGAGGTGCGACGGCGAGCCGACCGACGTGGCAGTGTCCGTGCCCTCCCCCGAGGCCGGAGCCACAGTTGTCACCCCCACAAAGCGCACAGGGCGCCCGGCGACCCGGATCATGGCAACCGCGTTCGGCGTAATCCTGATCGGTGAACTGGGAGACCTGACCCAGCTCCTCACGGTCAACCTGGTCGACCGCTATCACCAGCCCATCTCGGTGTTCACCGGCGCGCTGGGAGCGCTGGTGGCAGTGTCGGCCCTCGGCGCGTTCGGAGGGCAAGCACTCCTGCGCTTCGTGCCACTGGCGGTCATCCGGCGCATCGGTGGGGCCGTGCTGGCCGGGTTTGCCGCGTACGGCATCTACTCTCTGGTGCGATGACCGCCGGCATGCCTCTCGTTCCCGACCCTGGACCCGAACGACGCGTCGCCCAGCTCGTAGCCCGCGCCCGCTCGGCCCGCGGCTTCATGCCCGACGACGAAGGAGAAGCACTCCTGCGTGCCGCGACGCGAGCCGGACGGGCCTGGGAACCCCGAGATGCGGGACCGGCGGTCCTGGTGGAGATCGGCGCCTGGTGCGGCAAGTCCACGCTCTACCTCGGGGCAGCGGCCGAGGCCAGTGGCGCAGTGCTCTTCAGCGTGGACCACCACCGGGGCTCGGAGGAAAACCAGCCCGGCTGGGAGCACCACGACGCCGACCTCGTGGACCCGGCCGACGGCCGGCTGGACACCCTCCCCCACTGGCGGCGTGCCGTCTCGGAAGCAGGGCTCGAGCAATCGGTGGTCGGCGTGGTCGGTGATTCACCGACTGTGGCAGCCTGCTGGCGCACCCCTCTGGCCTTTTGCTTCATCGACGGCGGTCACGGCGAGGAGCCGGCGTGGGCCGACTTCCGAGGGTGGGCCCCTCACGTCGCCCCCGGTGGCCTGCTTGCCATTCACGACGTGTTCCCGGATCCTGCCGACGGTGGGCGCCCGCCCTACGAGCTGTGGTGCACTGCGCTGCGCTCTGGCGAATGGGCCGAAGATGGCGAGTGCGGCAGCCTTCGGATCCTCAGGCGCACGTCGGCTGCACCCGGGGACCACGCCAGACGCGAACCCACAGGTACGACGAGAACGAGCTGAGTGCAGCCGGACCTCAGGCCCCCGACGTGCAGCCCGCGGCCGCTGCCGGCGGGCAGTGGGGCTCCGCCAGATCCAATCCGGCCCACAACCCCTCGCCACGGAACAGCCCGGCAGCCGGGGAAGTACTCGAGAGGACGTCTGCGGCCAGGATGACTGCCGCCGACGTGTACGTGGTCCGCTCCTGGTAGGGGAACGGGATCCGATCAGGGTAGACAAGGCCGGTCCAGTAGGAGCCGTCGGGACGGCGAAGCTCCTGAGCCCACGTGAAGAGCTCGCGTGCCGCGCCGTCCATACCCAGCGCGTCGAGGGCGATCACGCACTCGGCCGTCTCGGCAGCGGTGATCCAGTCGTTGGTGGCGACGCATCGCACCCCGTGTCCTTCCATCACGAAGGTCTGCCACCCCCGAGCCACCCGATCCCGTCCCTCGGTGCCACCGACCGCTCCCGAGAGCATGGGGTAGTACCAGTCCATGGCGAACTCAGTCTTCGGCGCGAACGCGCCCGGATGATGCGCCACCGCGTGCCCCAGCCGCCCGGCTGCGAGCTCCCAGTCCGGGCGGTCCTTCCCGAGGCGCTCGGCAGCGGCCACGCCGCAGCGGAGGCTGTGGTAGATGGACGACGATCCCGTCAGCAAGGCGTAGCTCTCGGGACGCCCCGACGCGTCCAGCGACCATCGCACCGATCCGTCGAGCTGCTGCCAGCGCAGGACGAAGTCGAGCGCCTGCTCCATGACCGGCCACAGCCGACGCAGCAGCTCGTCGGTCCCGGTCACGAGATGGTGGTGCCAGATCCCGGCTGCGACGTACGCGCAGACGTTGGTGTCGAGCCGAGCGTCCTCCACGCTGTCGGCCAGGTAGTAATTGAACCAGCTCCCGTCGGCGAGCTGGCGGTCGGCCAGCCAGCCATACGCCAGCTCGGCCTCGTGGAGAAGGCCGCAGACAGAGAGAGCCATTGCCGCCTCGACGTGGTTCCACGGATCGCAGTGACCGCCCGGGAACCACGGGATCATCCCGTCGGGGCGCTGGATCTCGGCAATGGTGTACGCGGTGTCCAGCACGTCGGCGGCACTGAGGACCCCGGGCACGTGCGGGATGGCGGTCGACCGGGCTTGCTCGGTGGTCATGCCGCTGTCGCCTTCGTCGGAGCCGCGCCCCGCCGCATGGTTGGACGGGTTCGCGTATCGAGATCGGAGGCGCGCTCGTTGTCACCAGATCCGCGGGCATCTTGGGACTTGCGGACGTACACCACCACGCTCTTGCCGATAAGCGGGCTCAGCACCCGGTCCGCCCATCGGGTGAGGCGCGGACCCTTCACGATGTCCCACACCAACAGGCGGTGGTACGCAGCCACCATCGGGTTGGAGTCGTTGGTGGTCCCCACGAGGCACCGCAGCCACCAGTAGGGCGAGTGCAGGCCATGGGCATGGTGACGACCGATCGGGGCCAGCCCGACCGACGACAGCCTGGATTGGAGCGTCGCTCTCCGGTAGATGCGCACGTGGCCGCCGGGGACGTCGTGGTACGCGTCCGACAGCAGCCAGTTGACCGCCTCAGGGCCGCAGCGCGGAACGGTCACGGCCATCGTCCCGCCGGGACGCAGCACCCGGGCCAGCTCTGCCATGGCACCCGTGTCGTCAGGGATGTGCTCGAGCACTTCGGAGGCGATGACGCGATCGAATGCGCCGTCGGGGAAGGGAAGGTGGAGCGCGTCGCCCTGGACGACACCCGCCCTGGACGACGCGGGGTCCAGCTCTCCAGCATCCACCATCGCACCGAAGGTGGCCCTCACCCCGGCCACCTCGTCTGCCCCGGCGTCGAGCGCCACGACCGCCGCCCCCCGGCGGGCGGCGGCGAACGCGTGCCGACCGAACCCGCACCCCAGGTCGAGCAGGCGGTCCCCGGCGCTGACGCCCAACCGGTCGTAGTCGGCGGTCAGCATGAGGGGCGACCCACTTGCATCGGGGCGCCCGCGTCGGCTCCTGCCCCCGGCGCGTCGGCTCCTGCCCCCGGCGCGGCCGCAAAGGCCGTTGGAGCGGTGCGAGCGGCGTGGTCGGTGCGAGCGGCGTGGTCGGTGCGAGCGGCGTGGTCGGTACGAGCGGCGTGGTCGGCCAGGAGCGCCGAGTAGCACTCGGCCGTGCCCTTGGCCGTGACCTGCCAGGTGAAGCGGTGGAGGACCCTCTCGCGGCCAGCCTGGCCGAGATCCCTCTGGAGCGCCTCGTCGTCCAGCAGCCGGCCGATCGCCGCGGCCAGGGCTTGGGGATCATCTGGATGCACGAGCAAACCGGTCTCGCCATCCTGACCCACGACCTCGGGAAGAGCCCCGCCAGTCGTGGCCACCACAGGCACGCCGCAGGCCATTGCCTCGATCGCCGGAAGCGAGAACCCTTCGTAAAGGGACGGGACGACCGCAACTTGGGCTTCGCCGTAAGCCCGAGCCAATTCTGCATCAGTGATGCCGCTCACACAGGTGACGTGGTCACGCAGCCCGAGCCGTTCGATCGTCCGATCTACCCGTCCCCCGGGGCGAGGGCGGCCGATGACCATGAGCTCGACTTGCCTCTCGGTCAAGAGCTTGGCCACCGCTTCGAGCAGCGGCACGAGACCTTTCATCGGGACGTCACTCGAGGTGGTGACCATGAGGCGCCCGGGGACTTTGGCTACCTCGGGTCGGGGCTGGAACACGGTGTGGTCCACGCCGACCGGGACCACCGTCATCCGATCGGGGTCGACCCCCATCTGCGCCGTGATGTCGCGCTTGGAGGACTCCGAGACGGTCACGATCGCCGGGAGGCGACCGGCGACTCGCACCTGCATCCTCAAGAATCCGAACCACCTCCTGGTGGTGACCCGCTGCCATGGGTTGGTCGCGTGGCTCAGAGCAAGCTGGCGGTCCACCGTGATGGGGTGGTGAAGCGTCGTGAGCAGCGGCCATCCGTCGGCGATCATCCCGAGCATGCCCGACCCGAGACACTGGTTGTCGTGCACGAGGTCGAATTCACCGCGGCGGGACTGGAGGAGCCGACGGGCACGTAGGGAGTACGCCCAAGGCTCGCCGAACCCTGCAGTGCACATGACTGCGAACTCCAGCGCGTCGACGCTGTCTGAGAACTCTCGGGGGTGAGGCACCCGGAAAGGATCCGGCTCGCGGTACAGGTCGAGGCCGGGAACCGGGGTGAACCCCACACCTTCGTCCAGTTCGGGCCAGGGCTGCCCGGCGAAGACCTCGACGGAATGTCCGAGAGCGACCAGCTCGCGGGTCAGATGACGGGTGTAGACGCCTTGCCCACCGCAACGAGGGTTGCCGCGGTAGATGAGAAACGCCACGCGCAGGCCACCGGGCTCGGGGGGACGGGCAGCAACCCGGGGGGGGACTTCGATCCGAGCCGAGCGTTCCCAGCTCTCCTGCATCTCGTGCCACTTCTGGCGCGGCGACTTAGGCATCCGACACTCCTGGCCCAGGCACCATGACCGCACAGCCTCCCCCGACCGGCGCACCGGGTGCAAACAGAGGGCAGGACTTGGGGCAGAACAGAGGGGGCGCCACGAGAGCACCGGGTGTGCGCAAATGTCGCGTTCGTGTCACAAAAATGTTTCTGAACAGGGGTGATGTATCCAGAGAGGCCCAAGAACCGCTACAGTTTCCCCCGATGGCGACGTCATCCGCGAAGAGCGGCGCGCATGGGGGCACGGCCCCAGAACTCGGCGTCGAGCTCCTCCACCTCTCCAGCGTGATCGGCCGTCCACTGGTCGACGGCGCCGGAGACCGCTTGGGACGCGTCCGGGACCTGATCGTGCGAGTCGGGACGAGTCCCCACCCCCCAGTGGTCGGGCTTGTGGTCCGTATCGGCGGGCGTGATTTGTTCGTCCCGGTCGCCAAGATCGCCGCGCTGCGGCCGGGGAGGGCCGAGTTCGAAGGGGAGCGGGTCGACTTGCGTCGCTTCGAGCGACGCCCCGGTGAGCTCCTCCTGGCCCGGGATCTCATGGCAAGGCACCTGATCAATTTCGTGGGAGGTCGCCTCATCAGGGCGAACGAGATCGAGCTCGCCCGTATCGACCGCACCTGGGAGGTCGTAGGGGTGGACCCGTCGAGCCGCCCGGTCCTCCGTCGCCTGCTCCCGGGGCGCATGGGCGAGCGCGTCGCACCGGGATCGCTGGTGGACTGGGCGAGCATCGAGCCGTTCGTGGCCCACGTACCCTCGGCTCGCCTGCACATTCCGTATCGAAAGCTGGCCCGACTGCACCCGGCCCAGATCGCCGACCTGGTCGAGGCGGCGTCTCACGAGGAGGGCGAGGAGATCATCGAAGCGGTCGGGCACGACCGCGAGCTGGAAGCAGACGTGTTCGAGGAGCTCGACACCAACCACCAGCTGGAGTTCATCCACAGCCGCTCAGACGCCGACGTCGCTCGGATCCTGGCCTCGATGGCGCCCGACGCCGCTGCCGACCTGATTGCCGAAGTCGACCAGGAGCGCAGGCTGCCGTTGCTCAACCAGATCCCCGAGCCCCAAAGACGCAAAGTGCGCTCGCTGCTCAGCTACAACCCCGAGACCGCGGGTGGCCTGATGAGCCCGGACTTCCTCGCCCTTCCCGAGACGGTCACCGCGGGCGAAGCCCTGTCTGCCATCCATGTCAGCAAGGCACCCCCCGAGGCACTCAACGTGGTCTTTGTCACCGACGCCGGAGGCAGCGTGGTGGGTTCGGCATCAGCCGTCAACCTCATCCAAGCCGAGCCGGCCCAGCCCCTTTCCTCGCTCGTGCGTCCAAACGTGGCGCATCTCCACGCCGACTGGGACCTGGGAGCCACCGTACGTAAGATGTCGGACTACAACCTCACGGTGGCGCCGGTCATGGACCATGATCACCATACGGTGCTCGGAGTCGTCACGGTGGACGACGTGATCTCCTCGCTCCTGCCGAGTGGGTGGCGTCGGGACTTCGGGATCACTGCGGCGGAGGATTGAGCGATGCGACACATGCGAAGACCCCAGATGTTCGCTCGACGACAACGTCATCCGTCGCGCCGCTCCGCTGGGAAACCCCCCAGCGCCTAGCCGCTTCCCAGCGCCGCAGGTGATCGACCAGCGCCCGTAGGGCCGCTCGATCGTTCGCTTCGTGGTGCAAGGCATCCCCTGGGGTGCCTCCGGGAAGCGGCGAACAGCCAGGGCCGGGCACACCCTCACACGGGGTTCGAGCAAGCACCGCGACCGCCGGCAGCACGCCCGCCGACGGCGCACCCTCCAGCGACTAATCGGGCAGATGCCGTAGGCGATCAGCACCCCGGTGACCCGGCCTGCGCAGGGCCTGCCCACCGACGAGCCCGATCTGGAGCCGTGGGCGTGCGCACGCGACCCGACGCCTCGGGTTCAAGCCTGAACCAGGGACCGAGAAACAGGGACCGAGAAGCAGAGATCGCGAAACAGAGATCGCGAAACAAGCACCGCGAAACAAGGACCGCGAAACAAGCACCGCGAAACAAGCACCGCGAAACAAGGATCGAGGAGGTGAACCATGGCCGACGACCGGCCGGAGACCGAACAAACGACCGCCGTCTTGGACGAAGCCCACGTCGGCGATATCCAGGGCGCGTTTGGCACCATCCGCCAGCATGACGTGGGGGCCCGACGCACCTGGGTGGCACGCCTGCTGACCCTGTTGGCCATCATGGGTCCCGGATTGATCGTGATGGTCGGCGACAACGATGCCGGCGGCGTCTCGACGTACGCGCAGGCCGGGCAGAACTTCGGGCTCACCTTGCTGTGGACCTTGCCCCTGCTCATCCCCGTGCTCATCGTCAACCAGGAGATGGTGGTCCGCCTCGGGGCCGTGACCGGCGTCGGACATGCGAGGCTCATCAACGAGCGCTTCGGGAAGTTCTGGGGTGCGTTCTCCGTGGGCGACCTGTTCATCCTGAACTTCTTGACCATCGCCACCGAGTTCATCGGAGTCAGCCTCTCCCTGGGCTACTTCGGGATCAGCTCGTTCATCTCCGTCCCCATAGCCGCCGTGGCCCTGGTGGCGATGACTGCCACCGGGAGCTTCAGGCGCTGGGAACGGTTCATGTTCGTGTTCATCGTCGCGAACTTCTTGGTGATCCCTCTGGCCATCTTCAGCCACCCAAAGGCCGGGCCCTTCTTCCATGACCTCGTGGTCCCGGGCGTCAAGGGAGGCTTCAACTCCACCTCGGTGCTGCTGATCATCGCCATCGTAGGCACCACGGTCGCTCCCTGGCAGCTCTTCTTCCAGCAGTCGAACATCGTGGACAAGCGCATCACCCCGCGGTGGATCAACTACGAGCGGATGGACACCGTCGTAGGTTCGTTTGTCACGGTCTTCGCTGCAGCGCTCCTCGTCGGCGTCACGGCGGCGGCTTTCGGCGGGACCTCGCTCGCCGGCCACTTCACCAATGCCGGAGCCGTCGCCCATGGATTGACGCACTACGTGGGCCACGCCACCGGCGCCATCTTCGCCGTCGTCCTGCTGAACGCGTCCATCATCGGTGCCGCGTCGGTCACGCTGGCCACCTCGTACGCGTTCGGGGACGTGTTCGGCGCTCGTCATTCCTTGCACCGGAGCTGGAAGGACGCGAAGTTCTTCTACGGCGCCTTCACGGCCATGGTGGTGCTCGCTGCCGGTATCGTCCTCATCCCAGGCGCCCCCCTGGGGCTTATCACCACCGGCGTGCAAGCGTTGGCCGGGGTCCTCCTGCCGAGCGCCACGGTCTTCCTGCTCCTCCTCTGCAACGACAAGGAAGTGCTGGGACCGTGGGTCAATCGCCTGTGGTTGAACGCCGTCGCAGTGGTCATCGTCTCCATCCTGCTCATGATGTCGCTCGTCCTCATGGCCACGACCCTGTTCTCCCAGATCAACGTGAACGACCTCGCTCTCGCATTGGGAGGCGTGCTCCTGGTCGCCTACGCGGTCGCCGGAACGGTCGTGCTGCGCAACCGCGCACGTCGTCCCCCGGAGCCCCCGGTCGACCCCGAG
Source organism: Actinomycetes bacterium (assembly GCA_021791615.1). Next base: position 19,126 of record JAJYWG010000047.1, on the reverse strand, counting down.
GTGCGGGCGAACTGGCGGATGCCACCGCTCAGCCTGCTGCGCCGCCCCACGTGGTCCCGCAGCCGGCTGGCCAGCATGTACGTGCTCCGGGGCTACCTGGTGGTGGCCGTCCTGCTCCTCTTGGTCAAGGCAATCGAGCTGGGCGTGCACCACTAGCGGTGAGCAGCGGTCGGGACCGGTAGTGTGCGGCCCTGTATGGACCTGTCGTACCCGCCCGAAGCAGAGCAGTTCCGCGCCGAGATCCGCTCCTGGCTGCAGGAGAACCTCCCCGACGGCTGGGGATCGCCGGGTTTCACCATGTCCAAAGCCGAGCGCCGTGAGTTCAACCGGGCCTGGACCGAAAAGCTCCACCGAGGTGGCTGGATCTGTGCCAGCTGGCCCGAGGAGTACGGCGGCAAGGGCCTGACCCTGCTCCAGCAAGTCGTACTGAACGAAGAGTTCGCTCGTGCCCAAGCTCCCCTGCGAGCCGATTTCTTCGGTGACACCCTCGTCGGCCCGACGATCCTCCAGTGGGGTACCGAAGAACAGAAACGCCAGTTCATCCCCGGGATCCTCGACGGCACGATCTCATGGTGCCAAGGGTTCTCGGAGCCCGACGCAGGGAGTGACCTGGCCTCGCTCAGCACCCGGGCCGAACTGGACGGCGACGAATGGGTCGTCAACGGGCAGAAGGTGTGGACGACGCAGGCGCAGTTTGCCGATTACATCTTCCTCCTCGCCCGGACCAATCCCGACGCTCCGAGACATGCCGGCATCTCGTACCTCCTCGTGCCGATGAAGCAGGAGGGGATCGAAGTGCGCCCGATCGAGCAAGTCGACGGGTCGGGTGATTTCAACGAGGTCTTCTTCACGAACGCTCGCGCCCCGAAGGACAATGTCATCGGAGGGATCGACAACGGGTGGAAGGTGGCGATGACCACGCTGGGGTTCGAACGCGGTACGTCGGCCACCACCGGTCACCGCCGCTTCGCCCGCGAGCTCGATGCCATCGTGAAAGAAGCGAGGGCTCGAGGCCGGAACCGTGACCCGCTCGTCCGGCAGCGCCTGGCTCGTGCGTGGTCGGCGATCAAGATCATGGAGATCAACGGCTATCGCTCCCTCACCGACACGCTCAACGGCACCCACCATGCCGTAGCCCTCGGTGCCTGCAACAAGATGTTCTGGTCCGAGACCCACCAGCAGACGATGGAGCTGGCGATGGACATCCTCGGCATGGACGGTCAGATCCTTCGGGGTGATCCCGACGGTGTCGAGGTCCTGCCGGGAGCACGCCGAGGCCGATCCGACTATCCGGTGGACGACATCCAGGCATCGTTCTTCTTCTCTCGTTCGGAGACCATCTGGGGCGGCACGGCCCAGATCCAGAGGAACATCGTGGGCGAACGAGTGCTCGGCCTGCCTCGGGAGCCTCGCCCCGCATAGAGCTGGTTGGGCCACGCGGGCCACGCGGGCCACGGGCTGCAGGGGCTGCAGGGGCTGCGCGGACTGCGCGGACTACGCCCGACGGCCCCAGTGCTCAGCCGTCGCCGATCGCGACCGGTGGGGTGCCCGAGGCCGGCGGACCTGAGGGACCGCCAGGGACGGCATTCCCAACTCCCGTAGGAAGTGGGCCTGCGGACCGCCGCCGAAACGCTCGCACCGCCAAAGGCGCGGATGCCGCCAGGGTGGCCACGCCTCCGATCGCCAGGGCAAGGCGAGGACTGCTCGCATCGCTGATCCAGCCGACGAGGGGTGCGCCGATGGGCGTGCTCCCGAGAAACGCAATTGCGTAGAGGGCCATCACCCGGCCGCGCATCGACGGATCAGACCGGAGCTGGAGCGTGGAGTTTGCGGTGGCGATGAACGAGATGCTGAAAAAGCCCATGAAGACGAGGGCCACGACTGCGACTGCTTGCGTCGGCGCGGTGGCAACCGCGAGGATCATGATCCCAAAGGCGAGACCGATGCCGCTCAAGAGCGCGGCCGAGGGTCGGCTGCGATGGGCGACCACCAGGCCGCCGACCACGGCGCCCGCTCCCATCGCCACCGTCAGCATGCTGTAGGTCCCGGCACCGCCGTGAAAGGTGAATTTCGCGAGCAGCGGGAGCGTCGTCGTGAAGTTGAACGCGAATATCCCGACGACCGCCATGACCAGGAGCGGGTCCCGTAGGGACGGCGTCGACCAGACGTAGCGCAGGCCCTCGCGCACCTGGCCCTTCGCCCGCTCCACCGTAGGGATCCGGTAGAGCTCGGAGGGGCGCATGAGGTACAGGGCCACGATGACGGCCAGGTACGTCGCGGCGTTCACCAGGAAGCATGCAGCGAAGCCGGTTGCGTAGATGAGCACGCCGCCGACGGCTGGGCCGATGACCCGGGCCGAGTTCATGAGGACGCTGTTCAAGCTGATGGCGTTCGGCATCAGCTCACGGCCCACCATCTCGGAGACGAACGTCTGCCGGGCCGGATTGTCGAACAGGTTGACGACACCGAGCAAGGTGGACAGCACGTAGAGATCGATGAGGTTCACTGCGCCGAAGACGGTGAGCATGCCCAGCGCCAACGCGAGCACGCCTGCCGACGACTGGGTGATGAACAGCAGCTTGCGCTTGTCGAAACGATCTGCGACCAGCCCACCCCAGCTCCCGAAGAGGAGCATCGGGAGGAACTGCAGGGCGGTCACGACGCCGACGTCGACGCCGGTCCCACCCACCTGGCGCGACAGCACGAGGAGACTGAGAGCGACGGTCTGCATCCAGGTCCCTGACACCGAGATTGCCTGCCCGGTGAAGTACAGACGGAAGTTGCGCACTTTCACCGCCTGGAAGGTCCGGTGCAGCGCGCCTCGCATCGGGCTCATCGCCCGCCGGTCAATCGCCCGCCGGTCAATCGCCCGACCGGCGCGAAGGCCTCGTCTTCCTCCTGACGCTCCCCCGCCACCGACGCCGCCGAGCGGCAAACGAGGGTGTCGGGACCGACCCTGGACATGAGCGTCACGCTAGATGGCTTTTTCGTACTGAGGTTCCTGCCAACCGTTCCCCGTCCCGGGAGCCATGGCGATCAATACCGCGGCCGGTACCCTCCCTGACCAAGCGACGCACTCTCGAGCGGGTCCATCGACTCGTCCAATCCCCCGATGACCTCGCGTACCCACGGGAGGCGCTGGGTCAAGATCCGCTCCACGCCGTCTTGGAGGGTGGCCGAGCTGATCGCGCACGAGCTGCACGCCCCTTGCAGCTGGACCTCGACGACACCGGCCTCCACATCGGCGCTCACCAGCACCAGGTCCCCCCCATCAGCCTGGACCGAAGGCCTCATCAGCTCGACAAGGGCTCGAAGCTGCCCGAGGCGCTCGGCACGCTCCTCGTCGTCCAGCGCCGGGCTCTCCGGCGTGCGCTCCGGCGTGCTCTCTGCCGGAACCTCGTCCCTGCTCCCGTCCATCGTGCTCCTCGCAGTCACCGTTGTGGCCGCCCGGCAGATGCCGCGCGTCCTTCCCCCATTCTGCCGTGCGCTGCGACGGCGCGTGCCGCCCGGAGGAGCCAAACAGAGGAATGCGACCTTGCAGCCGCGGTCGACCTGCCCAGGATCTACATTTGGCCTCGTGCCCAAGCTCGCCGGAGTGGCCCACGTCAGCCTCTCGGTCCGCAATCTCGACGTCAGCGACCTCTGGTACCGCGAGATCTTCGGTTTCGAACGGATCCACGACGAGCGTCGGGCCCATTTCGACTCGGTCATCCTTTTCGAGCCGAGCTCCGGCCTGCTCCTGAGCCTTCGGCGCCACCACGGGGCTGCCACCGCCAGGTTCGACGAGACTCGGACCGGGTTGGACCACGTGTCGTTCGGGGTAGCCGACCGGGCTGAGCTCGAGGTGTGGGAACGCCATCTGTCCGACCACCACGTGGAGCACTCTCCGATCGCCGACACTCCGTTCGGAGCCGTGCTCGTCCTCAGAGATCCCGACCACATCCAGCTCGAGCTGTCGTGGCGGAGCCAGGTTCCCTCGGTACCGATCGCAGGCCCGCCGGATGGTGACGCGGCCGTCGGCGACTGACCGGAGCGTTCAGGCGACCTCGGCCTCTACCGGGTTCTCCAAGTCGCCGACCCCTTCGACCGCGATCCTCACCGTGTCCCCCGGACGGAGCCAGCGGGGCGGGCTGCTTCCCGCCCCCACTCCTGACGGAGTGCCGGTGGCCAGGATGTCCCCGGGCTCAAGCGTGAACGCGGTGGTGAGGCACTCGATCATCTCTGGGATGGTGAAGATCAGATCGGCGGTGGAGGAGTCCTGCCGAAGCTCTGTATTGACCCAGGTCCGCACGCCGAGCGCGGACGGATCTCCGATCTCGTCGACGCTGACCACGAATGGACCCGTCGGTCCGTGGGTGTCGAAGGATTTCCCGAGCGTGAACGTGGGCGAGAGAGCCTGGAAGTCGCGCACGCTCACGTCGTTCACGACGGTAAACCCGGCGACGACTTCCGACCACCGTGACGCCGGTACCCCCTTGGCCCGGCGACCGATCACCACGCCGAGCTCACCTTCGTAGTCCACCTGCTCCGAGACCGTCGGCACCACGATCGGATGGCCGGGTCCGACCACGCACGTGCGCTGCTTGTTGAACCAGTACTGGTGGGCCGGGGGCTCGCGTCCCATCTCGGCAACGTGGGCTCGGTAGTTCATGCCGATCGCGAGGAACTTGGGCGGCACGGGAACCGGAGCCAGGAGACGCACTTCGCCGAGAGCAAAGCGCCGGGCACTCGAACGTGGTGCCGCTCGCGCTGCCTCCAGGGCATTGGGACCAGCTTGGAGAAGCGCTGCCATGTCCCCGGGTAGCCCGACGCTGGGGTCGGTGAGATCCACCAGCGTCGCACCTTCTGTGGTCACGACCCCGGTCCGAGGTGCGGGATCGGCGACGCCGTCACCTGGAGGGGTCGCGAAACCCGGCGGGGGGATGAAACTGGCCAAGCGCATACCCGTGAATCTACCGGTGCGCGGCGCCATGGTCCCGGCCGGCCTGGGAGGCGTCAGAGGTCGCGCGTGAGCTGCTCTGCGGCGCAAGCGACACGGCGGCCCCAGCCCTCGGCAGCCACCGACCAGCGATCCTGGTGGTCGACCAGCGAGGCAGCTTCATCCCAGAGGTCCTCTTCGATGGGATCGAGCGCTTGGCGGAGCTCGTAGATCCGCTCGGGATCCATCTCGACGAGATGACGAAGTTTCTCGAAACGATGCCAGAGCGTCTCGTCATGGAGCTGAGCGGTGACTCCGGCACCGCCATCGATGCCCGAGAGAAGCACGGGGACGTACACGCTCACGCATGGGCTCCCGGGCGCCACCCAAGCCTGCAGGGGGCGATCCGGTTCGGCTGGGAGCAGAGCGACCATCGACGAAGTGGTCGCCATGTACCCGCGCACGTGCATGCAGGTCGAGATCCCGGTGAAGTCGGCCCGCAGTTCGGCCGGCGGAGGATCCGGAGGGCCGCCGGATCCCGGCTCGCCCCATGGGCCATGCCCATGGTCTCGCAGATGCGCCGCGACTGCACCGGGGGTGAGGTGAGGGAATGGGTGGTCGTCCAGGAACGTCGTCGCAGCTTCCAGACGGATGTCGGCATCTCCGGTGAGCTGCTCGGGAAGACGGAAGAGATCGAAGTCGTCACCAGGCGCCAAGTCAGCCGACGCCCGCGTCCAATCCGATCGGAGGGAGATCCGGTTGCTGATCGCTGCCGACCGATGGACGGGCTTGGCCGCCCAGGAACGCCCAGCCGTCTCGAGCACCCAGGCTGCTCGCGGATCGGCGAGAAGGAAGGACGAAAAATACGCTTCGTGGTGGGCGGCGTCGCCGATCCCTCCCTGCCCGAGCTCGCTCAGAAGACCGGTGACGATCTCCAACGCTTCGTCGGCCGAAGAAGAACGCTCCAATGCCAGACGGACCAGGTCCATCCCGATGAGCCCATTTGGCTGAGTCGCTGGATCGAGGGAGGTGTAGATCTTCTCGTTCCCGACGGCAACCCGATGCTCGTTGATACCGTGCTCGGCACCCCACAGCCACGTAGGACGGGCGAGCAGGCTCGCGGCCGCACCCTGGTCGGGGATCCGCACGTACTGCGTGCGCAGCTCGCCGCCGGCCGGCCGACGGCCGTGGAACGCGACGAGCTGGACCTCTTCAGGCGGCCGATCGGAATTCTTCGCAAAGATGGTCCCTTGCGGGCCGAGAGCGCACAGCGTGTCACACATACCTCCACTGTACGGACCGCAAAAGGAGGGCCGGCCACCTTCGCCATTACCTCATCGGTGCAGCACCGTCCATGGGCTTGTTCAGCGGTTCGACGTTACCGGGAGACCGGCAGCGGCGATCGGGCCCACCCAGGGGCAAACGCGCCGACCTGGCACTCCGCGTGGGTTACGCCGGGGCATCCACCTCGGTAGGGTGGGGGTATGCAGCCCAGGGAAGTCCTGTCGGTCGACGAGATCGACTTGAGCGATCTGGAATTCTGGATCCGCCCGTGGGACGAGCGGGAAGGGGCGTTCGCGACCCTGCGAAGAGAGCGTCCGCTGGCATTTTTTGAGGAGCCCGACATACGCGACGCGTCCCCGTTCGCCCCCCCACCCGGACCCGGCTATCGAGCAGTGACCCGCTATGCCGACGTGGCCGAGATCAGCCGGCACCCCGAGATCTACCGGTCGGGCACAGGCGCGGTCAGCATTCTCGACATGCCACCCGAGATGGTCGAGTACTTCAGCGGGATGATCAGCACCGACTCCCCGCGCCACGCTCGCCTCCGCCGCATCGTGTCGGCGGCGTTCAATCCACGCATGGTCAAGAGCATCGAAGATCACATCCAAGACGTCGCCGTGGAAGTGGTCGACCGGATGCAGAGCATGGGGACATGTGACTTCGTGACCGAGGTGGCAGCTCGCCTGCCGTTACGCGTCATCTGCGAGATGATGGGAATCGCCGAGGCCGATTACGACACGGTGTTCCGCTGTTCCAACGTGATCCTGAGCAATGCCGATCCCGAGTACGTACCTGAGGACGTCGACCCGGTCGGCGCGTTTCTCGCTGTCGGACAGGAGCTCACCACGCTCATGGAGGACTTGGCGACCTATCGGCTCGAGCACCCTACCGACGACATCACTACGGCACTCATCACGACCAATATCGACGGTGAGGCGCTCACCCATGCCGAGCTGGCGTCCTTTTTCATCCTGCTGGTCGTGGCCGGGAATGAGACCACTCGCAACGCCATCACCCACGGGCTGTGGGCGCTCGCGGAGCATCCCGCGCAGCGAGCTGTGTGGATGGAGAACGTGTCCACGGTCACGCCGACCGCAGTTGACGAGATCGTTCGCTGGGCCTCCCCGGTCATCTGGATGCGCCGCACGGTGGCCGAGGACACGAGTCTTGCCGGACAAGAGCTGCACCCCGGCGACAAGATGATCCTCTTCTACAACTCGGCCAACCGGGACGAGACGGTCTTCGACGACCCGTTCGAATTCGACGTACGGCGCAACCCGAACCCACACGTCGGGTTCGGAGCCCCGGGTCCCCACTTCTGTCTCGGTGCCCACCTCGCACGGCGGGAAATATCGGTGATGTTCAAGGAGCTATTTGCTCGCTTGCCCGGGATCGAAGTGATCGGAGAGCCAGACCGCCTCCGCTCGAATTTCATCAACGGCATCAAGCACCTGCCGTGCCGGATCGACTCTGGCCGAACCTGAGCGAACGGCTGGCCCGTCGAGGACACGCGCCTGCCGGGCAGATCAGCTCCCAGAGTACTCCTTGAAGGCAGCGAGGGCCCGCGGCCCCCACACCGTCCCAGGTCCGCCGTTCATCATCACGACGACTCCCATCGTCTCGGCGATCTCGGCCTCGGTTGCACCGCGACGGGCCGCCCCTCGAGCGTGGGAGACGATGCACCCGTCGCACTCCCGGGTGACGGCGACGGCCAAGGCAATCAGCTCTTTCACCTTGGCCGAAAGCTGGCCATCCGCCATGGCCGCATGGTGCAGCGCCGCGTAGGCCTTCACGACGTCAGGCGCCAGCTCTCCCAGCTCGCGGTACGGCCCCGCCAGCTCTTGCGCGACCTGGTGGTACGGACCCGATCCATGCTCGACGGGCACTCGCCGCTCCCTTCCGGGCGCCGACCGGCACCCCACGACGACGAGGTTAGCGCTCGGCCACCGAGGCGTTGCGGACGCTCGAGGTCATGATGCGACGTAGATTCTGACGATCAGGTGGGCAATCCGACCGATAGGAGGCAGACAAGTGACGATCTCGCGACGGGAGCTTTTGACCGGAGGGCTGGGGCTCGCAGGCGCCGGGCTGCTCAGCGCTGCCTGTGGAAGCTCCTCGGGAGGTTCTGCGACGTCGGCCACCGCGATCAAGCCGGCGGGCAGCGATCTCGGCGCGGTGGAACATGTGGTGTTCCTGATGCAGGAGAACCGATCGTTCGACCATTACTTCGGCACGTTCCCAGGCGTCCGAGGCTTCGACGACAGATCCGACGACGCACTCTCGCGTTTCACCCAAGCATGGCCCGGTGGCCAGGACGGAGCCACCACCCTCCTGCCCTTCAACTTGGCATCGGCAACGGCACAGATCTGCTCGGGGAATTCCAGCATCCCGACGCACAACTGGGCTCCCCAGCACGAGAGCTGGGACGGGGGGACGAACTCACGCTTCGTGGCGGTCCACGTCGAGCCGGAGAACGACGGACCGGCCGAAGGCCCGATGGTCATGGGTTACTTCACCCGTCAGCAGCTCGCCTACTACTACGCACTTGCGGGAGCGTTCACCATCTGCGATGCCTACCACTGCTCGGTCCTCGGGCCGACGGTGCCCAATCGCTTGTACGCGTGGTCCGCGTTCCTCGACCCCGATGGCACGCATGGTGGTCCGGTCCTCGAGACCCCCGGTATCTCCGACGCTGGGCACGCGGTCGGCTCGGTGAGCTGGGACACCATGCCCGAGGTGCTCTCAGACCACGGCGTGTCGTGGAAGGTCTACCAGCCCCCGGGCACGTCGGTGGGCCCAGCCGAGGACATCGCGCTGGCGGTCGGTTTCAACGCGCTCCTCTACTTCAGCCAGTACGTCTCGCACCCGAGCTCCGAGCTGTACCAGCGGGCGTTCCTGCCAAGCTGGCCGACGGACCTGGCCTCCGACGTGAAGTCCGGCACCCTGCCGGCGGTCTCGTGGATCCTCCCGCCCATCGCCTACTCGGAGCACCCCAACGGCTCGCCGGTGGCAGGTGAGTGGTTCACCAGCCAGGTGCTCGGCACGCTGACGTCCAACCCCGATCTCTGGGCGAAAACCGTCGTGTTCCTCACCTACGACGAGAACGGGGGCTTCTTCGACCACGTCGTCCCCCCGACGCCTCCGGCGGGGACGCCCGGAGAAGAAGTGAGCTCGGCGAATGCGCTGGCGCAGGGTGGCGGCGTGGCCGGACCGATCGGCCTCGGTTTCCGAGTTCCGATGACGGTGATCTCACCGTGGAGCCGGGGCGGGTGGGTGAGCTCGGAGACTTTCGACCACACGTCGATGCTGCGTTTCCTCGAGGCCCGTTTCGGGACCCCGGTTCCCAACCTCACCTCGTGGCGTCGCAAGGCAGTCGGGGACCTGACCTCCACCCTCGGGTTCGGGTCGGACAGCCAGCAATTTCCCCACCTGCCCGCGACGTCGATCTCCAATCTCGGGACCGGGTGCCCCACGCCGACAAACCTCGGCCCTTTCCTGAGCCCCCCCGAACCGATCCACGTCCCGGTGCACCAGGAGATGCCCACCCAGGAGCCGGGAACCGCTCGCCGACGCTGACCTCGGATCGGGCAGCAACTGTTCCTGGCCCGCGCTTGGACAATCGGCCATCCGGGCACGCGCTCATCCGGGCGGATAGGTAAAGAGCATCATCTGGGTGGCGTACGCCACCAACGTCCCGTCCTCGCCCCACAAGGTCGTCTCGGCCGAAGCCCAGCCGTCGCCGGCCCACCGGGCCCGGTCGTGGGCCAGCAGCCAGGTCGTGCGGGCCGGAACGAAGAAGTGCACGGTGAGGTCGGCGCTCGGCGCAAACCACCGATCGCCTTGCCGTCCGGTGCGCTCGTCGACGGACCCGGGCATCCGGTCGGCGAGGGTCAGCACACCGAGGGGGTCGAGCGCCCCTGTCGCCGTGAGTGGCGGGTCGTCGAAGCGCAGCCAGGTGGCAATGTCGGAGCGTTCGGGCTCGAAGGCCTCCCACGGTGCATGCCCCAGCGCCGGGCGGCCTTCGATCCGGTTCCAGAACGGCCAGCGCTCGGGCTCCGCGACGCCTTCGGGCGGACGGTCCCGGTAGGACGGGCAGTCGTCGGGACGCGGCACCGCGGGCGGGGCGATGTCGACGAACTCCGGTCCCCTGCGACGTGAGCCAAAGACCGCCATCACCGTGGTCCCCGAGGTCTCACCTCGGTTGCGGACGGTGGACACAACCTGGGTCGCCGATCGCCCGCGGCGCAAGACGTGGACGTCCACCTCCAGCTCCCCGGCCGCGACGGGTCCGGCGAACACCGCCGTGCAGGTGCGCAGGGTTTGAACCGCCTCGGCCGGGTCGGGAGGCCCCGGTGAGGCGCTGGTGACGGCGTCGGCCGCGGCGCGAAGGGCGAACGACACGACGATACCGCCCTGCGGCAGTGCGATCAGGTCCCAATCGTGACTCAGCTCGGCCCGGTACCTCCCGGGGCCGGCTGCTTCCACGACGATGTCCGTCTCGAACGTCCCTCCCATGTGGGGCACCGACGCTAGCTCCGTGCAGCCCGGTTGCTCTCGGACAAGCCGGGTCCGCCTCTCACGCGGCTTCTCCGACGCAGAGGCTCTCGACCCCTCGGTCGTGCTCGTCACCGGGAGACACCGCCCAATGGTGGGCATGCCGGCGACCCGGCGGACCCTTGGACAGGGTCAGGCTCTCCTCGGTATGGGTGGTGGTCGTTGTACGTGTCGACATCGGAACCTCTCAGACGCTTGCAGTGGGACGGATAGTGCGAGATTGGGAGAAAACAAAGAGACCGCCTCCTGGAGGAAGCGGTCTCTCGACGAACGCTGGAAATGTGGAATCCAGCTCAAGTCGTCGAGAGCAGCTCCCCTACGAGGGCCACGGGCATCGGAAGCCGCCCGGCACCGATGTTCGGCGGCACAGACGGGGCCATCCCCAAGATCACGCCGCCGCACCGACGTGCGCCGCCGCTCCGGGCAGACCGAGTAGGCCGGGCAAGCGGGATCAGGGCACCTCGCATGGAGCCATGGTACACGGGCGGTGCCAAGCGCCGCGCGCAGAGCCCCCGCGGTGGAACACGCTCCGCGGTCACTCCTCGTCCCCGCTCCCCGCCGAGCGCATCTTGTCGTCGATCATGGTCACCACGACGGGATCCAGCAACGTCGTCACGTCGCCCAGCTCTCGGTGCTCGGCCACGTCACGCAGGAGCCGGCGCATGATCTTGCCACTCCGGGTCTTGGGCAGCTCGGGGGTGAGGAGGATCTGGCGCGGCTTGGCGATCGGGCCGATGGTCTCGGCAACGGTGGCTCGCAACTCGGCAACCAAGGCGTCGCCCTGCTCCTCATCGGAGACCGAGGTCTTCACCGTCACGAAAGCGACGATGGCTTGGCCGGTGGTCTCGTCGGTGGCACCGACGACGGCTGCTTCGGCCACCGAGGGATGACCGACGATTGCATGCTCGACCTCGGTCGTGGAGATCCGGTGGCCAGAGACGTTCATGACGTCGTCGACCCGACCGAGGAGCCACAGATCGCCGTCTTCGTCCTTCTTCGCACCGTCACCGGCGAAATAGCTTCCGGGAAAGCGCGACCAGTAGGTCTCCTCGTAACGCTGGGGATCGCGCCAGATGCCGCGCAGCATACCGGGCCACGGCGCGGTCACCACCAGGTACCCCCCCTCGCCATTGCCGACCGGAACGCCCGCACTGTCGACGACTTCGGCGCTTATCCCGGGAAACGGGGACATGGCCGCACCCGGTTTGGTGACGGTGACGCCCGGGAGCGGGGTGATGAGCACGCCACCGGTCTCGGTCTGCCACCAGGTGTCGACGATGGGGCAACGGTCCTGACCCACGAAGTGGCGGTACCACATCCACGCTTCGGGATTGATCGGCTCACCCACCGATCCGAGGATCCGCAAGCTGGTCAGATCGTGGGCTGCGATGTGCTCTTCCCCCCACTTCATGAGCGTGCGAATGGTCGTCGGGGCGGTGTACAAAACGGTGACACCGTATTGCTCGACGATCCGCCACCATCGGTCTCGTCCGCCGGCGTCAGGCGTCCCCTCGTACATGACCGAAGTGACCCCGTTCGCCAGCGGGCCGTAGACGATGTAGCTGTGCCCGGTGACCCAGCCGATGTCGGCCGCCGTCCAGAACACGTCGCTCTCGGGACGAGCATCAAAGATGAGCCTGTGGGTCGTCGCCACGTGGACCAGGTACCCGCCGGTCGTGTGGAGGATCCCCTTGGGCTTCGCCGTGGTCCCGCTCGTGTACATGATGTAGAGCGGCTGCTCGGCGTCGAACGAGAGCGCCTCGTGGGTGTCCGGCTGGCGCTCCACCAGCTCGTGCCACCAGTGGTCGCGGCCGTCCACCCAGTCCACCGGCTCACCGGTCCGCCGGACGACGACCACCGTGCGGACGTCGGGGCACCGGGCGAGCGCTTGGTCGACATGGGGCTTGAGCGCAGAAGGCGCCCCGCGCCGGTACCCCCCGTCGGCGGTGATGACCACCCGGGCGTCTGCATCGAGGATCCTGCTCGAGAGGGCCTCGGCCGAGAAGCCGCCGAACACCACCGAATGCGGTGCGCCGAGCCGCGCACAGGCGAGCATCGCGACCACCGCCTCGGGGATCATGGGCATGTAGATCGCGACCCGATCGCCCGCTGCCACCCCGATCTCGGTGAGCGCGTTGGCCGCTTGGCAGACCATCTTCTGGAGGTCGGCGTAGGTGATCGTGCGAGTCTCTCCCTCGGGCTCGCCCACCCAGTGGTAGGCCACCCGGTCACCGTGGCCGGCTTCGACGTGGCGGTCGACGCAGTTGTACGCGGCGTTGAGGCGGCCCCCGACGAACCACTTGGCATAGGGGAGATCCCACTCGAGCACCCGGTCCCAGTGGTGGTCCCAGGTGAGCTGCAGAGCCTGCTCGGCCCACCAGGCCAGAGGGTCGGCGGCCGCTTCGGCGTAGATCCCCGGCTGGGCCAGCGCGTCGGCGGCCAACGCCGGCGGCGGAGCGAAGCGACGGGTCTCGTGGAGCAGGGCGGCGAGGGTCTCGTTCTCCCCGCCGGAGGGATCGCTGGGTGGCTGCGCCGGTTGGTGGTCGGTCATGGTGCTCCTTTGACGATTTGTCGCTTCCCGTGCTCCTCCACCGTAGTGACAGCGAACTGCCCTTGGAGGGCGACGCGGGATTTGCCCCGTCGATTGGCGGCCCACGACGTCGTCGACCCGTCCCCCGGCGGAGAACGGCTGCCACTGCGACGGTTCGTCGCCGGGTGGTGCTGCTCACGTGCTCGGTACCGGCGCGTCTCGGTGTGGCCCTGGCCACTGGTCACCTCCGTCGTACACCTCCGGAAGTGGATCGGCTGGCGAACGCTCGTCGTGTGCCGCCGTCGTGCCCCGCCTCCCGATTGCAGAGGGCAGAGGGCAGAGGGCAGAGGGCAGAGGGCAGAGGGCAGAGGTGAGCCTGCGCCACTGCCGAGGTCCAGCGTTAGAGTCGCGAGTGTCGACAGCAGGGAGGGCATCGCATGATCGCGAACACCGGGTCCACGTCAGCGGATCATGAGCTCCTCGAAGAGGCGGGCACCTTGATGGCCGACGCCGTGTCTCTCCGACGGAAGCTGCACGCCCACCCGGAGCTGGGATTGGACCTCCCCGCCACCCTGCGCACCGTGCTCGAAGAGCTCGATGGCCTTGACCTCGAGATCTGGACCGGCGAGACCGTGAGCTCGGCCGTCGCCGTGTTCGAGGGAGACGAGCCCGGACCGACCACCCTGCTCAGAGCCGACATGGATGCCCTACCCATGACCGAGGACACCGGTCTGCCATTCTCCTCTGAAGTGCCCGGCGCCATGCACTCATGCGGCCACGACGCCCACACGGCGATGCTGGTGGCCGCGGCCCGCCTGCTCACCAACCACCGTGGAGAGCTGCGCGGTCGGGTCGCGTTCATGTTCCAACCCGGAGAGGAGGGGTTCGGTGGCGCCAAGGCAATGCTGGACGAGGGACTGCTCACCCGGCTCGGGGAGGTGGACCGGGCATTCGCCATCCACGTGACGCCGCTCCTTCCCTCGGGAATGGTGGCGGGCCGTTCTGGCGCGTTCATGGCATCGGTCGACACGTTGGAAGCCGTGATCAGTGGACGCGGTGGGCACGCATCGATGCCCCACGATGCCATCGACCCGATCCCCGTGGCCAGTGAGATCGTCCTGGCTCTCCAGGCAATGGTCACCCGGCGCATCTCTGTGTTCGATCCGGTGGTCATCACCGTCGGGAGCATCCGAGCCGGGACCACCAGCAACGTCATCCCCGAGACTGCGGTCATGGACATTACCGTCCGCTCGGTCTCGCCGGCAGCGAGAGAGCTGGCCCTCGACGGGCTGCGGCGGGTCGTGGAGCACGTCTCCGCGGCTCACCTGTGCAGCGCCGTTGTGCGGACATCACACATGGGCTACCCCGTCACCGTCAACGACACCGGGGCCGCCGAGCATGCGCTCTCCGTGGCCCGCCGAGTGGTCGGGGAGAGCCACGTGGTGACCATGCCGACGCCGGTCATGGCAGCAGAGGACTGGTCCTTTGTCCTCGAGAAGGTGCCGGGGTCCATGGTCCTGCTCGGCGCGGCTCCGCCGGGGTCGAAACACCCGGCACCCAATCATTCCAACCGGATGCTCATCGACGAACAGGCCATGGCCGCAGGCATTTCCCTGCACGCGGCGGTCGCTCTGAGCCCTTCAGGCACACCTGCATGAGCATGAGGGTGCCGCTCGCGCCTGAGCGCCTCGCACGCCTGAGCGCCTCGCACGCCTGAGCGCGGCGACGTTGGCTTGCGCCTTGGTTCCCCGCTCCTGGGGTCCCGAGCGGCACATGCTGACCAGTCTCTGGCGGGCATCGGACAGCCCAAGCGTTCCTCGAACCTAGGGCCGCTCAAGGCTCCAGCGCCACAACTGCCCCGGACCTGCCTGGCGTCGCTCCTACGCGCGCCGCACCGGCGTCGAGCGCTCCAACGCCCGGATCAAGGATCCCGCCACGATCGACATCGCAAAGGGCTGGTGCCGGCTGATGGGCCTCGTCGGGCCGACGCTCTTTTTCGCCGCGGCGCTCGCGGTCCGCAACCTCGAGATCGTCGACGCCTTCGAGGCACGACGCACCGACAACGAGCGCAGGATCGGCGCAGGCCTCCCGCCACGGACTCGACGGCGACGCCGACGCACGACGCTCGGTGACCTCGTGGGCGTCGGATCACCCGGCGACCGCCGTAGTCGGCCACGCCTGCATGCACTACGGCGAGCGGGGCTCGCGCACGCCCGGTCGACGGCCGTGACAACGCTGAGCGGATATGACGCGCCAGATAGGCGCGTCATATCCGTCTGCTGCAAGCAAACGTGAAAATGGGTGAGGTTAAAACGTGAAGACCTCTTCGGCGCCCCCGCCTGCCACAATGCGAACCTCCAGCCGTTGGTGGAGGGACCGGCGATCAGCATGGCCTGCTCGGTACCTTCGACATCAGGCGGATCCGGCGACCAGTCGATCTCGTTGAGATCAAGGGAGACGACAAGCGCGGCCCATGCAGCACGCTTGTTCCCGTCGGGGAGGGAGCGGTTCCACGCGAGCCTGCAGGTGAGTACCGCGGCCTTGTCGATGACGTCGGGGTGGAACGCTTGCCCGCCAAAGCTGGGCGAAGACGCGTGCAGCGCCGAATCAGCCAGATCGATCCTCGCCGCCTTCGAGAGCACCGCCGCCTCGATCCCGGTGACCTGCTCGGCCAGCCAGAGGTCCTCGGCCAGGCTGAGGTATCGCATTACTTGGCGAGTCGGTCGAGGAGCTCCTTGTCTCGCTCCAGCAGCTTGCGAGCGCGGGCCACGAAGTCCTTGTCCTCCCGGACACGCGCGACGTCAGCACTGAGCGAGTCGACGATCAACGCGTTCACGCTGGTACCGCGAGCGCGAGCAACCGCCTCCGCTTCGTCGGCCAGCTCATCGGGCAACCTGACGGTGGTTTGCTTTGGCATGACTTCGTGCTATCGCGATATCGCGACATCACCTGCCGCTCCTGCGGTGGGTTTGCGCGCTGGCAGAGGGAGCATCGTGCCGTTGCTGGTCCAGCGTTCGGCGCCCCCGGCCGGAGCCGGCACGGTCCTCCAACGGTTGGTACGGCTGACCCGGCGGCTGGAACTCGGCTGACGGTCGTCGCAGGCGACCGACGAAGCTCGCGGTTTGCGAATGTATGAGCCGTGCAATGCGCTACAGGGCGGGGCTTCAGCCGGTCAACGGTCGTAAACCTCCCGACGGTGGCCCAGTGCGACCACGACGACCAGCAGCACGTCGTCGACAACGGTGTAGATGATCCGGTAGTCCCCGACGCGAACGCGGAACCCCGGTCGACCCCGCAGCGCTCTGGCCGCCGGCGGTCGGGGGTCGGTGGCGAGAAGGGCGATGGCCCCCTGGATACGAGGGCGCACGTCAGGGTCCAGCTTGCGAAGCGCCCGCGCCGCCGCCGGGCGGACCTCGATGCGGTAGCGGCTCACGCCCAGCCGAGGTCGGCCTTGACCTGTTCCCAGGGAATGCTTGGACCCTCCTCGGCCATGGAGGCGTCGAAGGCCTCCACGTCCTCGGCATCCTCCAGTGCGTCTATCAGCTCCTCGTACCGCTCGGGACTGACCAGGACTGCCGCGGGTTGGCCATAGCGCTCGAGGACCACTGCCTCGGTGCGGGCGGTCTCCACCGCCTCGGCCAGTCGCTCCCGAGCCTCGCTGATCGCCATCGTCGCCATGCCGGAGATTATACAATATCTTCATAGTTTCGTACAACATCCACGAGTATGCCGGCGCCTCCGACCGATCCTCCGTCAGGGCCACGCCGCCCCGGACGGGTGAACACCCGGCCGGCGATGCAGCCACTCCGCATCCTCGTCGCCATGGACAAACGCCGATGGATCTGGTGAGCAGCCGACCCGAACCTCTTCCGGTTCACCGTCACCGAGCTGCGTGAACTTCACATCGCGCTGACGGCGGCGTTCGAAGAAACGGCGGTGCTGGTCCCGGCTGTTCGCGTCTGAGTTCGTGATAGGGATCGGCCTTCGGATCAAGCAGCATCCGCGGGTCTCCTCGACCAGTAGAGGAGTATCCAGCTATGACCGATCCAGCGAGTGCAAGCGAGGGGCCGGCGCCCCGTTTCCGGATTCGATCGGACCAGCTGTCCGGATTCGGTCGGAATGAGCGTCCGGATTCATCGGAATCAGCACTCAAGCCTCCAAGCCGGGTGAGACATTACGTCTGCCAGGCGGCAGCGTCACTTCCATCCAGACCGCGAGTTGTATGGCCACGCCCTCTGTGGTCGGGGTAGGCCTTGGCCACAAGTGGTCGTAGCAGTGGTGCGACCCCAACAGCGACCCCGCACGTCGTCCCTGGTCAAGCGCTCGATCGAATGATGGGACGCCATACTTGCCTCCCTTGCCGGGTTGCCCATGATCAGCAACTTGGCACTTTTAGGCAAGACATGCTGAACTGTCGGCACGCCTTGCTTGAGATAGTACAATTGCCGGTGACAGGCAAGGAGGCAAGGTGCCAGCAACCCAGAAGGGCGAACGTGAGATCCTCAACGCCGCCGTCGAAATCCTCAGCCGGCGCCTGCCCCCCAACTGGGTCGCTGAACAGGCTGCCCAGGGGGATTCCGACGTCGCCGACCTGGTCATCAAGACGCCCAGTAATCAGGGCCAGGCACTGTTCCTAGTCGAGGTCAAGACGGACGTCTCCCCCCGAGACGTCGAGGCGCTCATGAACGGCCCTTGGCGGAAGTCGTGGCGGCGACGGATGGGAAACCAACCGATCCTCCTCGTCGCCCCCTACATCGGCCCGAGAGTCCGCGAGCTCCTCATCGAGGAGGGCATTAGCTACCTCGACCTCACCGGCAACGCTCGAATCAGCAGCGACTATCCCGGAGTCTTCATCGAGGTCCGGGGCGCGACGCACGACCCGCGCTCCACCAAGCCGCGGGCAGCCATTCGGGGAGCGAAGGCGGGGGCGGTCGTGCGCGTCCTCGTCGATGCGGCACCGCCGTACACGGGTGCCGAGATCGCAAGGATTGCCAACGTCAACGAGGGATACCTCTCCCGAATCCTCGACACCCTGGCTGACGAGGGTCTCATCGACCGCGAACGGTCAGGACCGGTGACTCGAGTCGACTGGCCGGCGCTGCTGCGACGGCGATCCCAGGCGCTCGACCTGTTCCGCCCCGCCGGTACCTACCGCTACGTCGCACGCCAGGGCGCCTCCGCGCTGCTCGACCGACTGCGCAGCAGGACTCCGTCGGGCACAAGACTGCCTACGGTCACGGGTTCCTTCGCCGCCGCCAGGCTCGCGCCGTTCGCCGCGCCGACTCTCCTCGTCCTCTACACGCCGAATCCGCTGGATCTTGGATCGGAACTCGAGCTGCTGCCGGCCGAAGCCGGAGCCGACACGGTCCTCATCCGGCCAGACAATGAGGTCGCTTTCGCGAGGTCGGAGCGAGACGGCGGAGTCGCCTGGGCAGCTCCGAGCCAGGTCGCCATCGACTGCTTGGCTGGGACCGGCCGGATGCCCTCTGAGGGAGACGCGCTCATCGCCTGGATGCAAGACCACGAGGATCGCTGGCGCTACCTGACGATCCAGGGACTACCCGCCAACGCGTCTCGCACGGAGGCCTGAGCTCATGACAGACGCGGCCCCTGAGTACGTCGCTGCTCGGACGGTCTTGCTCGACGTCCTTGAAGCGCTCGGCTCCCAGCGTGAGGCAGTCATCGTCGTCGGTGCTCAGGCGATCTACATGCACACGGAGGACGGCGGCATCACGGGTTACGCCCCGTACACCACCGACGCAGACCTGGCTCTGGCTCCGTCCCGGCTCGCCGACGAGCCTCACCTCGAAAAGCTCCTGGAAGACGCCAACTTCGAGCAG
>JAJYWG010000248.1 GCA_021791615.1 Actinomycetes bacterium | reverse complement strand
GGCGACGAACGCGGAGGTGAACACCTGGGCCGTCTGTCTCGCCCGGGCCTTGTCGAGCTGGCCGCGTAGCGCGTCTGCGACCACGACCCGGCTGTCGGCAGCGACGGCGGAGCTGCCAGCCAGATAGTGGTCGTTCATGGTCGCCCGGGTATGAGACACCGGCCAGCGACGCCGTTCGATCACCGTCTGGCGAATCCGACGCACCTCGATCGCTGGCCGGCCTGTCTTCGGCGCGTCAGCGGCGGCGGGGAACCCGTGGCCCCGCGCCCACGACCACACATGGCCGCTGGTCACCCCTTCCACCCAGTAGGTGCTCGCCGCGGTGCGCTTGGGTGTGTAGGCGCTCAACGCCAAACGGTGGCCGCCCAAGCGGCGCGAGGTCTCGGCCAGCTCGACCAGCAACCGGTAGACATCGACCGGGGACCGCAGCCCGCCCGGCCCGGTGTCGTCGGTCCCCTCTGCCCCGATCGCCCAGACGCCTGGTATGTCCTCCAACGCGGCGACCATGTGCTCACGTTCAGGCCCCCGTCGTGGCTTGGCCTGCTCCACCAGCGCGACGGCTGGCGAGCCCTCACCGGCGGCACCGGCGGGCTGGTAGTACACCGCCGGCCAGGCCGAGACCGTCGAGAAGTTCTCCCCGGTGAGCGCGCACAACAGCAGACAGAACGCCGTCATCTCTTCCAGCGTCAAACACAGCATGCTCGTGACCGCGGGCACACCCCCGGCGCGGCTGACCTTTCCGGTCGCAGACCCGTTCGGGCGGCGAGGCAGCTCGCCGGTGGTGTCAAAGAGGTCCAGCAGCGAACCGAGCCCTGCCTCCCGGCTTGGCTCGACAAGCGTCCCCGCTCGATAGTCGGCCAGCAACTGGCGCCCCGCTCGGATTCGGTCCCGGGCACGGCGCACATCGGACCGCAACGTCGTCATGATCAGCTGCCAATCGCGATCGCTGTAGGCGGTGGGCCTGATGGTCTCGGGTCGGCGGGGCGGACGAGCCAGCAGCGCGCTGCGTGCCGGCTCGGGTAGCTCGGGATCATCGCGCAGCACCGAGCGCACCCGGATCACCTGCTCGACCCCACCCGGCGCGCCGGTGTGGCGGAGACGGAACGCCGCCATGTGCGCGGCAGTCAGCTCATGCGGTCCTGCCACCGCTTTGTCCGCCTCGGCGAGGGAACCGGCGAAGGCCCGCAACATCATGAAGCACATATCTGCGGTTCCGGTCCGTTTGACCCCCGAACGGGGCCCGGTGCGGCGGGCGAACGTTCGGGCCAGCCACCGCTGCATCCCTGCGGACACCGGGAAGGTGGAGAAGTCGAACACCTTCTGGCGGCCGGTGCGCTCTTCGACGAAGCGCACCAGCGTCGGTTCGGACGCGTCGATGCGTTCGACCGGCCGCCAGCCAGCCGCCGTCTGGAACGCTCGCTCGATGGCCACCCCGGCCGGTCAGCGGGTCTCCCTGTCCGCCTGCGCTGAGTCCGAATGGGGGTCAGCGCCGACCAGGACCCGGCCGGTGGCGTCGGCCGCCACCGCTCGCACCAGCGTGTCCAGGCCGGACTTCTCGTCGTCATCTAACAGCGACATCAGGTAGTCGACCCGCAAGCTGGAGAACGGCTCGAGGTAGATGTCGCGGGTGGTGGCCGGATCGGCGTGGCCCATCAAGGTGGCGAGCTGCAGCCAGATGTCACCGAAGTGGTAGCGCAGGTCCTTGATCTCGGACTCGGTGAAGCCGTCGATGCGCTGCTCCCACACCACCGACAAGATGGAGAACCACTTCAAGCAGAAGCTGTGGCGGCACATGTGGGGCCGGACCCACAACGGGCATTCGCCTGCCTTCCCTCCGGCGGCCTCCCATGCCGCGGCAACCCGGGAGTTGGCCGTCGCGAAGGTGTCCTGCCAGCCCCCGGGCCGCTTCGGGATCCCGTCCGGGCCCAGCCACACCCACAGTGGCTCCAGACCGGCCTCGGTGCGGCGGAACAGCCGGCGCCGCTCATCGGGGCCGAGCACCTCGGTGGATACCCGCACCGGGCCCTGCGACCCGAGCACCGATAGAGTCCGTGAGCGCGGGTTGTAGCTGGTGACGATCCGCACCCCGCACAGCGTCTCGTAACGTCCGGTCGCCTGGGCGCGGGCGATCGCCATCCGCCGAGACCCCTCCAGCGGGTCCAGGTAGCCGGCCAGCGAGGCGAGCACGCTACGCGGGACCCGGTAGATGCGGCCGGCCTTGGCGCCCTTGGCGCACGCCGCGGCCAGCCACGCCCGCCCGAACCGCCGGGCGTCATCCTCCGGCAGCTCGACATCGAGCACGCTCGCCCACTCGGTGAGCCGAAGCCCTGTCCCATACAGGCCGTCGACGAAGGCGGCGTCGCGGTCTTCGAGACCGCCGCCCCGCCACCCCACCCGGCGCAACCCCTCGAAGCCGTAGCCACGCAGCCCGATATCCCGCCACTGCTCGAAGGCCGGTCGCAGCATCCACTTCACCTGCCGGCGCCGAGCCTGCGCCGGGCGCAGCCCGTCGCGGCCCGTCGGCCCACCCGCCGACCCCATGCCCCAGAGCCTGTCGCCGCCACGACGACGACCCCGGGCTGCCACCGTGGCCGACGGGACCGGGTTGGTTACGCCGTAGCGCAGGTTCGCCCACCGGTAGAAGCTGTTCAGCGCCGCCCGGTCGGTGTCGAAGCTGGTCGGCGCCACCCGACCCCCGTTGCGGCCCGCGCTCAGCCGCCACTCCTTGAACGCCTCGACATCGGCTGCGGTCGCCTCATCCCAGGAGCGGCCGAACGGCTCCAAGAAGTTCAACCACACCACCAGGGCAAAGGCATAGCGACGCCACGTAGTCGGCCGGGCCACCACCATGGTCCCGGAGCGGAAGAACGCATTGACCCGGGGGTCGACCCTCCCGGCGGTATGGACGATCACCGGCGTCCCCTGCCGCGCCCCGTTTCGTCTCGCCCGCTCCACCACATCGCCCAGCCCGGCCAGCTCGCCGTCGAGTTGAGCCGACGCGACCGTGAAGTCATAGAAGTCGACCGTCCAGTCAGCGACACCACTGTCGGCTGAAGGTGCCATCGGGCTCTCGCTCACCTCCGGAAGTGTGCCAACTTCCGGCAGGCGGGCGGTGGATGGTCGAGACGAGCTAGGCCAGTCATATGCGCAACGACAAGGCCAACACACGACGACGCCAGATCGCGATCGAGATAGCCAAGCTCGGCTTCTGCCTTCCCGGCAGCCTGGTCCAGCGCGCCAGCCGCTGCGGCAATCCCAACTGCATCTGCCACAGCGACCCCGGCCGGCTCCACGGGCCGTATTGGTCGTGGACTCGCAAAGTCAACGGCAAGACCGTCACCCGCAACCTCAGCCCCGCCCAACTGGCGCGCTATCGGCCATGGTTCGACAACGCCAGCCGTCTACGAACGCTGCTAGCCGAGCTCGAGGCCCTGTCGGTACAGGTGGCAGAACAGGCCGAGGGCTGGGGCCGGAAATAGACCACACACGGCACCGGCAAGGAGGGCGGTTCACACGGAGCCGAAAATTCGGGGGCGGCGCGCGTATGCCGAACACGTGTTCGTACTCCTAAAGCAGGGCTGCAAGCGTGCCTTCAAAGGGAACGCTCCTCAGCTACACGAGAGCTGGAGCCTTATTGCTAACCCGATTGTTCTCCATCTACAGCTGACTTTCCGACTGAGACGAAAGGCCGAGAGAAATGAAGTGTTCTCGCGCTAGCGGCTACGCCAGCGCGCCCGAGTGCATGGGCATGGCGTGGATGGTCAGCTGGCCTGTCTCCCGTGTGGTCAGCGCCCGTAGTGGTACCGGCACGCAGCGATCCGGATCTCGTCCTCGGCGATCTTGTAGACGAGGCGGTGCTCGTCGGTGATCCGACGGGACCAGTAGCCGTGAAACCCGTGCTTGAGCGGTTCGGGCTTCCCGATCCCCAAGGTGTCGTTGCGCTCGACGTCCTTGATGAGCGTGTTGATGCGCTCGAGGACCTTGCGGTCCTGTCAGACTGTTACCATCTACGGTAACGTCTCTTCGTGTCGAAGATCCGGCGAGGCGGCTTTGTGTTCGTCACCTACATCGGTGACCATGTCCCACGCCATGTCCACGTCTACCGGGATTCGCGGCTGGTCGTGAAATGGGACCTCGACCACGACGAGGCGATGGAGGGCCAGGTAAGTCGTTCCATCCTCAAACACATAGTCCAGCTCGAGAAGGAGGGGAGGCTATGAAGATCACCAAAGTGGCAGCGGACAATCGCAAGCACGCCTTCGCCGTGACCACCCGCAAGGGCACCTTCGCCTTCCCCTACAAGCGTTGCGACCCCTCCCCCGGGCCACACGATCGGCTGGCACACGTATACGTCGATCCCGAGTTGGGCCGCGAAGCGTTCACTTATGAACTTGAATCCGGTGCCGAGGGCAGTGTGCACATCGACTCCGTGCTCGATATCAACTCCGACCCTGACTACCTAGCCCGCCTCGAGCTGTACCAGCTCACCCTCGAGGCAAAGCGGCGGATGAGCTCCTCCGGGCTGTCCGCCCGCACCGTCGCCGAGAAGCTGGGGACGAGTCCCGCCCAGCTCTACCGCCTTCTCGATCCGACCAACTACAACAAGTCAGCCAGGCAGCTTCTCGCCTTGCTCGCCATCGGAGGGGCGACTGTCACCGTCAGCGACACCCGACGGCCGGCATAGATCCTGCTTGGCCGGCACTGCTGAGAGCTCGGCTCGGACGGCGCTACCCGGCTGGCGAACATGGCGCATCTGGAGCAGTGCGCTAGCTTGTTCGAGCGTGACTTCTCTGACGGCTGACACCGCGGGCTCCCTCTCGGCGGCCTGATGGCCAAGGAGGGTGCTCGCAAGCGGGCAGAGCGCGAGCTGGCTGCTCCGGGCAAGCCGACCGGCAACAGGGCGAGGCAAGCCGGCCCGGCTCCGGCCAAGCAAGCGCGCCCAGCGAGACAGGCCGGACAGGCCCCCGGCAGGCAAGCCGGTTCCGCTCCGGCCAAGCAAGCCGGTTCCGCTCCGGCCAAGCAAGCCGGTTCCGCTCCGGCCAAGCAAGCGCGCCCGGCGAGGCAGGCCGGCGCCGCTCCTTGGTCGCCGATGGCGCTCCTCGAGCGGGTCACCCCGAGCGGGGTTCCTCCTGCGCTCGTTGTGTGGCTAGGGGCCTTCTGGCTGCTGCTGGTGCTTCTATGGGCCGGAGGGGCGGTGACCTCGTGGACCTTCACGGTGTTCCTCATGGTCCTCGTCGCCGCCATTGCGGGCACGGGGTTGGCGGCCGCGAAGGTGCTGAGGGGCAAGTCGCCGCTCCGGGGAGCTCGGGCCGCCGTGACGATGGCTCTCGCGCTGGCAGTGCCAGTGGTGTTCGACCCGCATACCACTGACGTGTTCGACCTGCCGAAGTACACGGTCGTGGTGCTCGGAGCCTTGGTGCTCGCAGCCCTCTGGGTGGTCGGTACCGTGCGCGACGGCAGGCTCCCGCGCTGGCGAAACGGGATGCAGTGGCTCGTCCTCGCCTTCGCCCTCTGGGCGATCGTCAGCGCGCTCACGAGCGTGAACGTCCACCTGAGCGTGCTCGGCGCTCACGGATCCTACGACGGCCTCTACTCCGCGCTCGCGTTCACGATGGTCGCCTTCTCGGCTGCCGAGGCGTTCGACCCCGGCGACGTGCCGGCGGCGATCGGCACCCTCGCCTTCGGAGCAGGCAGCGTCGCCGCCTGGTACGGCATCGTCCAGCTCCACGACCTCGAGACCAAGGGGAGGCGCTGGGACTTCGTCCACTGGATCAAGGGACTGCCCTTCCACAACGTCTTCTCCACCCTCGGCAACCCGAACCACCTGGCCGGGTACATAGCGATAGTGCTGCCCACCTGCGTGCTCGTCGGCCTGCGGGGGAGGAGGCGCACCGTGCAGGTTGGCGTCGGTCTGCTCGTGGCGGTACTGCTAGCGGAGCTCTTGCAGACGGCAGCTCGCGGAGCCTGGGTGGCGACCATCGCGGCGGCGGTGGTGCTGGCCGTGGCACTCTGGCCCGAGATCCGTCGCCGCCCGCTCGTGCCCGCCCTCGGCGTGGGTGCGGCCGTGGTGGGCGCGGCTGCGATCTTCCTCGGCGGTGGTGCCCACTACGTCGGCGGGAAGATCTCCACGCTGTTCAGCTCCAGCGGGCGCAGCAGCGTCGGCCAGCGCTTCGACATGTGGGCTGCGAGCTTCCACATAGGCCTGAACCATCCCCTGACCGGCACCGGGCCCGACACCTTCGTCTACGTCTTCCCCCGCTACGAGAACGCCAGCTGGGTGAGGAACCTCGGTTTCTCCTACGCCGCAGACGGGGCGCACGACATCTTCATGAACGTGCTCGCGGACAGGGGGTTCGTGGGGCTCGCGATCCTCGTGGCGCTGGTCGTCTTCGTCGGCATCCGGGGGATCGGCGCGCTAAGGCGCCTCCGGGCGCTGGAGCGCTCGGGCACCTCCGCGGCGAGCGGCGCGACTGCTCAGAGGATGCTCCTCGCGGCAGTGACGGCTGGCCTCGTCGCTTACGTGGTCCAGGCGATCTTCAACGTGCAGCAGATCGCTCTCTCGTTCTCGTGGTGGTTCTTGCTCGGGCTCTTCTGCGTGGTGAGCGCGGGTGCCGGCGTGCCCGACTCGCTTTCCCCAAAGCGCCTGCTCGGCATCGGCCTGGCTCCGGGTGCCTCGCCAGGCGCCGGAGGGAGCGCGGTGCTGTCGGGGGATGGCAGCGAGCACAT
>JAJYWG010000192.1 GCA_021791615.1 Actinomycetes bacterium | reverse complement strand
GTGCTCGCCGGTGCCAGCCCGGCTGCGGAGCGCCTCGCAAAGGAGGCCCGCCAGGTCTTGGAGGGGTAGTCGTGGCGCTGGGCGGTCTTCGCGTTGACGCTCGGCGGCACGGTGATTGTCTGTTGCACGCAGCAGGCAGGTGAGTGCTCCGGTGGGAGTCGGACCTTGCGGTGCCGAACCAACGGTGGTAAGAAGATGTTCGATACGGGTGGTGCGGCCTCTACGAGGAAACACTACCGCCGACATTGTTGCTCCGGACCCTGGTGACACGACCGGCGAGCGTTCTGCTCAACGTGTGCCCAGGAGCAAAGGAGCGACCGAGATGCCAGCAGTCGGTGGTCTTGTACCCCCCGTCGAGACTGCCCTCGACCACAGTCGAGCGCTGTGCAGGCGTCGTCGATTCCAGCCCTCTGAGGCGCCGACGTGGCCGTGACCGACCTGGCTGAGCTGCTCAGCTCGCAGTGATCTCCCATCCCGCCTACCCCGTCGAACCGTGGTGCGTGCGCGAGACGGCGCTCCATCTCGACGTGCTCGCCCAGGCCGAGTCGGTGTTCGCGCTCGCCAACGGCCACATCGGCTGGCGTGGCAACCTCGACGAAGGCGAGCCCCATGGGCTGCCCGGCTCGTATCTGAACGGCGTTTACGAGTCCCGCCCCTTGCAATATGCCGAGGCTGGCTACGGCTATCCCGAGGCCGGCGAGACGGTGATCAACGTCACCAACGCCAAGCTGATCCGCCTCCTCGTCGACGATCAGCCATTCGACGTCCGCTACGGCGCGGTCCGCTCCCACGAGCGGGTGCTCGACTTCCGCACCGGTTTGCTCGAGCGCCGGGCCGAATGGGTGTCGGCGGCCGGGCGAGGTGTCCGGGTGCGCTCGCGGCGCCTGGTGTCGCTCACGCAGCGCTCAGCGGCCGCCATCTGCTACGAGGTCGAAGCGCTCGACCAGTCGGTGCGTGTGGTGCTCCAGTCAGAGCTGATGGCGAACGAGGCCCTTCCACCTGCGGTCGGCGACCCCCGGGTGTCGGCGGTCCTCGAGGCGCCGCTGCGCGCCGAGGAGCACGGCTGTGTCGGTGCCCAGGCGGCGCTGGTGCACCGGACCGCCGAGAGCAACCTACGGGTGTCTTGCGCCATGGACCACCACGTCGATGGACCGTCTTCGACGCAGGTGTCATCAGAGAGCTTTCCCGACCTCGCCCGGGTGACCATCACCGCGTCCCTGGAGCCCGGCGAGAGGCTCCGACTCGTCAAGTACGTTGCCTACGGCTGGTCGGCCGAGCGTTCGGAGCCCGCGGTGCGCGACCAGGTTGCCGCTGCCCTCACCAGCGCGGTCCAGGTTGGCTGGGACGGCCTCGTCACAGAGCAGCGCGCTTATTTGGACGAGTTCTGGGCGGCCGCCGACATCGAGGTCGACGGTGATGCCGAGATCCAACAAGCGGTGCGCTTCGCCCTCTTCCACGTTCTCCAAGCAGGCGCGCGGGCCGAGGGGCGGGCCATCGCGGCCAAAGGGCTCACCGGGCCCGGCTACGACGGCCATGCCTTCTGGGACACCGAGACCTATGTATTGCCGGTGCTCACCTACACCGCACCCGACGCCGCGGCACACGCCCTTCGTTGGCGGCACTCGATCTTGGCGATGGCGCGGAACCGGGCCCGCCAGCTCGGGCTCCAAGGCGCCGTGTTCCCTTGGCGGACTGTCGCGGGAGCCGAATGCTCGAGCTACTGGCCGGCGGGGACCGCTGCGTTCCACGTCGGTGCGGACATCGCTGACGCGGTGGTCCGCTACGTCGAGGCCACCGGCGACGAATGCTTCGAAAAGGACTTCGGGTTGGAACTGCTCGCCGAGACCGCCCGGCTGTGGCGCTCGCTCGGTTACCACGATGGAGAGGGCCGGTTCCGCATCGACGGGGTCACCGGCCCCGACGAGTACTCGGCAGTGGCCGACAACAACGTCTTCACCAACCTGATGGCCAAGCACAACCTGCTCGCGGCGGCAGACATCGCTGAACGTCATCCCCAAGAGGCCCGCCGGCTCGGGATCGGTGAGGAGGAGACGGCCGCGTGGCGTGACGCCGCGACCGCGATGTTGGTCCCGTACGACGACGCGCTCGGAGTTCATCCCCAAGCAGAAGGATTCACCAGCCACCAGGTATGGGACTTCGTCGGCACTCCAGCCGAGCAGTACCCGCTGCTGTTGTACTTCCCCTACTTCGACCTCTACCGCAAACAGGTCGTGAAGCAGGCCGACCTCGTGCTCGCGATGCACCTTCGCGGTGAGGAGTTCACCCAGGAAGAGAAGGCAGCGAACTTCGCCTACTACGAAGCCCTCACTGTCCGCGACTCCTCGCTGTCGGCCTGCACCCAAGCGGTTATCGCCGCTGAGGTCGGGCATCTGGACCTCGCCTACGAGTACCTTGCTGAGGCCGCACTCATGGACCTCGACGACCTGGAGCACAACACCCGCGACGGCCTCCACGTCGCTTCGCTGGCAGGCACCTGGATCGCCCTCGTAGCCGGGCTGGGCGGTATGCGCGAACGAGACGGTTCCCTCTCCTTCGCCCCCCGCCTTCCAGAACGGATCGGCCGACTCGCCTTCGGTGTCGTCTTTCGGGGTCGCCGCGTGCGGGTCGAGGCGTCGCCGGAGGCGACGAGCTACCGGCTGGCAGAAGTCGCAGAAGAGGACCAGCTCGAGATCTTCCATTTCGGAGAGGCGACCACCGTGACCGGGACGGAACCAGTGGTCTGCGCGACGCCGCCGAGCCCGGTCCGGACCCCGCGCCCGACCCAACCAGTCGGCCGCGAACCGCTGCATCGCCACGCCCGCAAGGGGGCCGGCGAACGAGACCCAACTATGCGAGGAGCAACGCCGTGAACGCTCAACACGAGCCCGAGCACCAACACCATCAGGTCGACATCGGTGCCTATGAAGCGTGGCTGTTCGACCTCGACGGAGTCTTGACCAAGACTGCAGCGGTCCACGCGGCCGCTTGGAAGCAAGCCTTCGACGAGTTCCTCGACGAGGAGGCGGCCCGCTCGAACAAGACGTTCGCGCCGTTCGACCCGGTTCGCGACTACGAGCGCTACGTCGACGGTGAGCCCCGGGAGGACGGCGTGCGGAACTTCCTCACCTCCCGGGACATCGAGCTCCCCGAAGGTATCGACGGCGACGCTCCGAGCACCCGCAGCGTCAAGGGACTCGGGAACCGCAAGAACGACCTGGTGCTCGAAGTGCTTCGGACCAAGGGCGTCGCCGTCTACGACGGGGCAATCGCACTCGTGAAGGCCCTACGCGCCCAGGGGACCGCGGTCGGCGTCGTCTCGGCCAGTGAGAACACCCAGGCGGCCCTTCTCGCGGCGGGGATCGCCGACTTGTTCGATGCCCGCATCGACGGCCACGTCGTGAAGGACCGCCGACTGGCCGGCAAGCCGGCGCCCGACAGCTATCTCGAAGGAGCCAGAGCGCTTCGAGCGCACCCGGGGCGCGCCGTGGTGGTCGAAGACGCTCTGGCCGGGGTGGAGGCGGGCCGGGCCGGGCGCTTCGCCCTGGTGGTCGGCGTGGATCACCATGACGACGCCGGCGAGCACGACTACGCCGATGAGCTTTATGCGCACGGGGCCGGCGTGGTCGTCAGCGACCTCGGCGAGCTGCTGGCCGACAACGCCACGACTGGCGGAGCGGTCGGAGCACACCCGCGACAAGAGGAGACGCACCGCACGGAGCGCATCGAGCACGTCGATCTGAGCAGCCATCATCTCGCGACGGCTGAGAAGGTCCTGGCGCACCCGGTCAACCACAACCTCGCCTGGCACGACGTCGTGTCCTTGATCGCCGAGATCGGAACGGTCACCGAAGAGCCGAACCACCGGTTCACCATTACGGTGGGCAGCGAGACCGAGACGTTCGACCGCCCCCGCCACGATGACATCGACGAGCAACAGGTCGTCGATCTTCGGCGCATGCTTCGCGACGCGGGTATCACGCCGGAGTCCCTCGAGAAGTGACGTCACTTCTCGTCTCCTCTGCGTGCAGCGTTGTGCACCGGCTCGTAGGTAGAACGTGACGCGCGCCGCACGGTCCCTTCGATCACCGCTTCACGTAGCGCGTCGCGAAAAACCCCCGGTCCCCAGTAGCGTGCACCCACCATCTGGGCGAGCTCGCGCCGCTCGGTGGCGCCATGCTCGTCGAGCGCCTTCTCGATGGCCCGGATCTCGCTGTCGAGCACTTGTGGTGGAAGTGGCGATGATACGGCGATCCCCGGCGACGCGGATATGCGCCCAGGCCCGGGGCGGTACCGCCGCAGCCCGGTGCGCTCCTGTTCGAGGCGGCGCTCGATCCGGGCACGGACACGCTCTTCGACGGCCTGGCGTTCTGTCGTCTCGTCTCGGCGTCGAGCGATCTCTTCTGCCACGTCCTCCTCGCCGCGTTCGTCTTCTGCATCGGCGCGGTGCTCGGCTGCCTCGATCCGATCCTCCGCGGCGCGGGCCTCTTCGGTGAGGACGTCGGCAGCTCTGGTCGCTTCCGTCTCACCCACCTGGTTGCGCTCGCCGCGTTGCTCGTGTGCCCGAGCGCGCTGGGCGTGCATCTCGGCCCAGCGGTCGTGCATGTCCGCCCGGGCCTGCTCGATTTCCAGGCGGTTTGGAAGACCCGAATCGGCTGCT
This sequence comes from Actinomycetes bacterium, assembly GCA_021791615.1. The sequence continues at coordinate 2,098 of JAJYWG010000192.1, read as the reverse complement.
GCCCGGCGCTGCTCGGCGAGGGCTTTCTGCTCGCGTGAGCGTGCTCGCTCGAGCGCGGCAGCGGCCAGGGCCTGATGCCGCTCGACGTCGCCTGCCAGGGAAGCAGCGAGGGCCGCAGCGTCCTCGTCGTGCGCTCGGGCGCGCTGCTCAGCGGCGCGGGCACGCTCGTGGGCTGCCAATGCCAGGTGCGGGTCGGCTTCGGTCTCGGCGTCGGCGAGCGCGTCAGCGGCGGTTGCACGGTCGTCGTGGGCGAAGGCCGCCATCTCTGCCACCTCGCCCAGCAGCTGTTCTAGGTGAGCTCGCTCCTCGGCGGCTTTCTCCCCGGCTGCTAGAAGAGCAAGCTGCTCGTGGGCCGCGGCACGGTGCTCGGCGGCGCGGGCACGCTCGTCGTCGGCTTGTGCCCGATGGCAGCGTGCGGTGGCAAGGGCGGTGCTGGGCGCCGGGGCACCGGAGCCCGACCGGGCGACACCGAGCCGGCCAGGGGCGACCTTCCCGGCGCCATCGACGGCAGTAAGCGGCCTGGCGATCTCCTCGAGCTGGACACCGGCGGCTTTGACGCCGAAGAACAGGTCGACGATACCCCCGAGAGCCATGACCGCGGCGCCGATGAGAAAGGCGATGGCGACGGGGTCCTTGTGGCCGGTCGCGATGAGCTTGCCGAAGAGCAGCGGACCAATGATCCCACCCACGGCAGTGCCGATCGCGTAGAAGAATGCGATCGCAAGCGCCCTGGTCTCCATCGGGAAGATCTCCGAGGCGGTGAGATAGGCGGCGCTGGCGCCGGCCGATGCCAGGAAGAAGACCGCCACCACGACGATGATGAAGCTCCCCGAATCGAGCACGCCGGAGACGAACAGTCCGGCGAGGACGACAGAGAGCACAGCGGAGCCGAGATAGGTACCGCTGATCATCGGTTTCCGCCCGACGGTGTCGAAGAGGCGCCCGAGGAGGAGCGGGCCGGCGAAGTTCCCCACCGCGAAGATGATGAAGAACACGGGGACGACCGCCGCGCCCACACCGTAGAAGGTGGTCATGAGGGTACCGAGATTGAAGGTGACGCCGTTGTACAAGAAGGCCTGGCCGATGAATAGCGCGAGGCAGAGGATCGACCGCCTCGGGTAAGTCTTGAACGCCACCCGAGCGATCTCTCGGAACGGGATCGTTGCTCGCTGGTGCACGGTGATGGTCTTGTCGACTTGCGACAGGCTCTGGCCGGTCTCGGCCTCGATGACGTGCTCGACCCCGCCGACGATGGCCTCGGCCTCCTCCTCTCGCCCGTGGATGAACAGCCAGCGCGGGCTCTCGGGCACACTGCGGCGCACGAACATGACGGTGAGCCCGAGCACGGCCCCGACCCCGAAGGCGAAGCGCCAGCCGAGGTTCTCGGGGAAGACCCCTGACAAGAAGAACAGCGCGGCCCCAGCACCTGCGATCGAGCCGAGCCAGTAGGAGCCGTTGATGATGAGGTCGACTCGCCCGCGGACGCGCGCTGGGATCAGCTCGTCGATCGCCGAGTTGATGGCCGAGTACTCGCCGCCGATGCCGCTGCCGGTGAAGAACCGGGCGAGGAAGAAGAACCATGGGGCAAAGGAGAACGCGGTCACCACCGTCGAGGCGATGTAGAGCCCAAGGGTGATCATGAACAGCTTCTTGCGACCGAACCGGTCGCAGAGCTGGCCGAAGAAGAGGGCGCCGATGCACGCGCCGGCAACGTAGACCGCGGCGGCCAAACCGATGTCTCCGACACTGAGGTCGAGCCCACCGGCGCGCTGGGTCAACCGGGAGGCCACCGAGCCGATCATCGTGACTTCGAGCCCGTCGAGGACCCAGGCGGTCCCAAGGCCGAGGATGATCATCCAGTGAAAGCGGGCCCAGGGGAGACGGTCGAGGCGAGAGGGGATGGCAGTCTCGATCGTGGCGGTCTGCACCCCGACAGCACTCATGACCAAAGAATCTCGGGGTGTGTCCATGCAGCGGCCTTCGCTGTCCGCTGCTCTGGCGCGATGCGCTTCCGAGCGCGCTCGCTGTGTCGCGGGCCTTTGCAGCCCGCGCCCCGGCGAGCCCGACTACGGTCGATCCCATGGTGGCGTGTCGGCTC
>JAJYWG010000396.1 GCA_021791615.1 Actinomycetes bacterium | reverse complement strand
GCCCTGAGGACCACATCTTCTAGGAGCGGCATCATCTCGTCACGATTCCCCATGGGAACACCTTGGGAGCGCGCCGGCTGCCAGGACTGCGCGACCTGCTGGGCAGCTCGGTTGCTTTCGATCTCGGCGGGCGTCACTGTCCCACCACCACCACCACCACCGGCAGCGACGAGCGGCCGTCGAGGCCAAAGGCAAGGTGGGCCCTGGCCACGCTCCGGGCTACCTGCCGGTCGGAGGTGACAACGACCGCGACCTCCGGGCAGAGCAGTTTGCCTGACCCAAGGATCACGCGAGCGCGCTCGGTGTGCTCGACCGGGGCGAGGTAGGGATGAGCGCCGTCAGCCCGCTCGGCCGCCAAGGCCAGCATCCGAGCGCGCAGGGCGCCGAGCAGCCGGATCATCGTCGCAGGGTCGGGTGGTGGTGCCAGGTCGGGGGCACGGTCCATTGCGTCCAGGTAGTGCCGCATGGCGGTGAGCGGCCGGTCGTAGCGATGCCCTCGAGGCTCGACCAGGCGGTCATGGCTTACCCCAAGACCGAGCAGGAAGCGACCACTCCAAGCTTCGGCGAGGGTGCGCTGCCCGGCCGCCATTGCCGTCGGGTCGCGGGCCCAGATGTTCGCGATCCCCGTCGCCACGATCAGTCGGTCAGTCGCCGACAACAGGAGCGAGGCGTTGGCGAAGGCCTCGCGTCTGGTCACCTCGCCGACCCAGAGTGCGCCGTACCCGAGTCGTTCGATCTCGTGTGCCGCCCTCCGGACGACCGCTGCGGGCTGCCGGTCGAGTGCGGAGGTCCAGATCCCGATCGGGCAGATGTGCACGCCTCGTGTCGTCATCGTGCTCTCCGGGCGCAGCTGGCGGTCCTCACCGCAGCGGGAGCTGTCCAGGCACGACCGCCGACGGAAGGTCGCTGGTCCCCATGAGCCGACGGTCGACGGCTGCGGCTGCCGCCCTGCCCTCGGCGATCGCCCAGACCACCAGGCTCTGGCCTTTGACGGCGTCCCCGCACGCGAAGACCCCATCGACGTTCGTGCGCCACTGGTCGTCGACGGCAACGCTGCCACGGTCGGTCAGGGCCAGGCCGAGATCGGCGACGATGCCCTGGCGCTCGGGGCCGGAGAACCCGAGCGCCAGCAGCACCAGGTCGCAACGCAGCTCGACGGTGGACGCTGCGACAGGCTCGAACGTGTGGTGCCCGGCGGGCGAGACGACGTCTCGTACCTGCTCTGCTCGCAGCCCCGTGACGTTCCCGGCGCGGTTGCCGACCAGTTCTGCGGTCGACACCGAGAACAGCCGTTCGCCGCCTTCTTCGTGGGCGGGATACGTGCGCAGGATCCTCGGCCACGTCGGCCAGGGGTCTGCCTCATTGCGGACGGCCGGTGGCTCGGGGAGGATCTCGAGCTGGTAGACCGTACGGGCTCCCTGACGGTGGGCCGTGCCGACGCAGTCGGCTCCCGTGTCGCCGCCGCCGATGATGACCACCGTCTTGCCGGCGGCATCGATCGCCGAACGGTCCAGGGACCCCTCGGCGACCTGGTTGGCTTCCGTCAGGTAGTCCATCGCCTGGTGGACGCCGTGCAGGCTCCTGCCGGGGATCGGCAGCTCCCGAGGGACGGTGGCACCGGTGGCGAGCAGCACGACGTCGAAGTTCGAGCGCAGCGTGGCTATGTCGACTGGCTTCTGGCCGCCTCCGGCCCAGGACGGCGTGTCGGCCCCGCCGGTGCCGACCGACACTCCGCAGCGCAGCTCGACACCTTCGGCGTTGAGCTGGGCGAGACGCCGGTCGACCACGCGCTTCTCCAGTTTGAACGCCGGGATGCCGTAGCGCAACAGACCGCCGGGGCGGGGCGATCGCTCGAACACGACCACTGCGTGGCCGGCTCGAGCGAGCTGCTGGGCGGCGGCGAGGCCTGCAGGTCCCGAGCCCACGACGGCGACCCGCCACCCCGTGCTTGTGGACGGGGGTTTCGGTTCGAGCCAGCCTTCGGCCCAGGCTCGCTCGACGATCTCGTACTCGATCTGCTTGATGGTGACCGGCTCTGCGTTGATGCCGAGCACGCATGACGCCTCGCAGGGTGCGGGGCACAGGCGCCCGGTGAAGTCGGGGAAGTTGTTGGTGGCATGCAGCCGCTCGCTCGCCTCGAACCACTGGTCGCGGTACACAAGGTCGTTCCACTCGGGGATCAGGTTGCCGAGCGGGCACCCCTCGTGGCAGAAGGGGATGCCACAGTCCATGCAACGCGCCGCTTGGCGTCGGACAGAGCTGGCGGGGAACGCTTCGTAGACCTCACGCCAGTCACGGACCCGGATCGCAACGGGCCGGTGGCGCGGGAGCTCTCTGTCGTACTTGAGGAAACCCCTGGGGTCACCCATCAGCGGGCCTGCTCGGACGCGGTTGGAACCTCGCATAGCGGACCGGGCGCCGCACGAGCCCGGTCGCTGACCGCCGCGCGCTTTGCCTATCCGTGCCTTGGTGGCGTCTCATGGCCGGCGTCGTCGTCGAGCCTCGCCGGTCAGCTCGGCGCGGACCTGGCGGGTAGCTCCCACCATGTTGCCGAGCGCGTCGGTCACCTGGGCGTAGCTCCGGGTTTTGAGCCCACAGTCGGGGTTCACCCACAGCCGCTCGGGCCCGACGGCCTCGACCGCACGACGCAGGAGCGACACGATCTCGTCTTTGGTGGGGACCCGGGGCGAGTGCACGTCATAGACGCCGGGCCCGACGCCACCTTGGTAGGCAGCGTCGCCCAGCGTGTTGAGCAAGGTCATCGCCGAGCGGGCCGCCTCGAACGACGCGACGTCGACATCGAGGTCAGCCAGGACGTCCACCACGTCGGAAAGCTCCGCGTAGCACATGTGGGTGTGCACCTGGGTGGCCGAGACAGCTGCTGAGCTGGCCAGCCGGAAGGCCCGGGTCGCCCACGCCAGGTACCCAGCGCGCTCGGCTCGGCGCAGCGGCAGGGCCTCCCGAAGGGCCGGTTCGTCGATCTGGACGACGGCGATCCCTGCGCACTGCAGGTCGGCCACCTCTTCGGCGAGCGCCAGGCCCAGCTGGGTGGCGACGTCACCTCGGGGAAGGTCGTCTCGGACAAAGGACCACGACACCATGGTGACCGGCCCGGTGAGCATGGCCTTCATCGGCTTGGTGGTGCGGCCTGCCGCATACGCGGTCCACGAGACGGTGATCGGCTCGGGACGGGCGACGTCGCCGAAGAGGATCGGTGGGCGTGCGCATCGCGAGCCGTAGGACTGGACCCAGCCGGCCTCGGGCAGGGTGAACCCACCGAGTGAGCCGGCGAAGTAGCGCACCATGTCGTCGCGCTCGGGCTCGCCGTGGACGAGCACGTCGAGACCGAGGTCTTCTTGGAGGGCGACCACACGGTCGATCTCGCTGCGCAGAGCCCGGTGGTACTCCTCCTCGCTGGTCCTTCCTGCCCGCCACGACGCCCGCAACGCCCGAAGCTCCGCAGTCTGGGGGAACGAGCCGATGGTGGTGGTCGGAAGTGCCGGGAGGGCGAGGCGGCCAGCCTGGGCGGCGGCCCGCTCGGACGGCGTGGCGGACCTGCGAGGATCTGCGGGAGCCTCGGCCACCGTCCGTCGGACGGCGCGATCGTCGACCCGCTTCGACGCCCCTCGGGCCGCTCGGACGGCGCGGTTGGCCTCGAGCACATCCGCGATGCTCCCTGCCCCATGCTCGGCACCCTCAGCGAGGACGCTGAGCTCGGCAAGCTTCTCTTCGGCGAACGCCAGCCACGGGCGGACCTCGGGATCGATCGCCGTCTCGGACTCGAGGCTCACCGGGACGTGCAGTAGCGAGCACGAGGTGGAGACCACGATCTCCGAGGCGTACGGGCGAACACGATCGAGCAGCCCGAGCGAGACGTCGAAGTTGTTCACCCAGACGTTGCGGCCGTCGACGACACCGGCGAAGAGCACCCGCTCCCCCAAGCCGCCGGCTGCCGCCAGGAGGTCCAGGTTCTCCGCTCCCCGGCACAGGTCCAGGCCTACTCCCTCGACCGGCAGGTCGGCCAGGACCGCCATCGCCTCGCCGACGTGGCCGAAATAGGTGGAGATCGCCAGACGCGGCCGACCCGGCGACTCGCCGATCCGCCGGTACACGCGTCGGAGCGTGTCGAGCTCGTCGGTGCTGCGGTCCTCAACTAGGGCGGGCTCGTCCAGGCGGACCCAGCCGACGCCCGCAGCCTCGAACGCCGCGAGCAGCTCGAGATAGGCCTCGGCGAGGCGGTCAAGGAGCGAAAGCGGCGAGAACCCCTGGGTCGCCGGCGCGCTTCGCAGGAGGAACGTGAGCGGACCGAGAAGCACCGGGCTGGTCTCGATGCCAAGGGCTCGTGCCTCCTCCAGCTCGGCGAGCGCCTTGGACGGGTCCGACGTACATGCGGTGTCGGGGCTGACCTCGGGCACGAGCTGGTGGTAGTTGGTGTCGAACCACTTGGTCAGCTCGAGCGGTGCGACCGCCACGCCGTTCGCCTCACCACCGCGTGCCATGGCGAAGTAGCGCTCCAGGGACCCCGGGGACTCGAAGGACTCGAAGCGCGCCGGCGCCACGCCGAGCGCGACGGCGGTGTCGAGCACGTGGTCGTAGAGCGAGAAGTCATTCGAAGCCACGAAACCGACGCCTGCTGCGCTCGCACTGCGCCAGTTGTCGCGTCGGATGCCGGCTGCCACCTCCAGCAGCCTGTCCCGCTCCGCGCGTCCGGCCCAGTACTCCTCGAGCGCCCACTTGAGCTCGCGGTGCCGTCCGATGCGGGGCATGCCGTGCACCGCAGTTCTCATCCGTCTGTTCCTTTCTGTAGGGGTGGAGTCTGCGCGGCTCCCGGCTGGTCGGCTGCGACGTCGAGGTGGCCGGCCCGTGCAAGCCCGTCGAGGAGAAGGTGGAAGTAGACGAGGCCGCCGTAGGGCCACCAGCCCTTGGCAAGGGCGGTGACGTCGTCGTAGCCGGCAGAGGCCGGCAGGTCGAAGTGCCGGCAGAGGTTGTTGCGGGCGCCGACGTCGTCGCCGGGCAGGACGCTGAGGTGTCCGAGACCTCTGAGCGCCACGTACTCGGCGCTCCAGCGCCCGATCCCCGGGAGCAAGGTCAATGCCGACATGAGGTTTGCGGGGTCGGTGTGTGCGAGGGCGTCGAGGTCGAGGGACCCCGAGGAAGCCCGCCGGGCGATCTCGATGATGGCCTGTGCCTTCGCCTGGCTGAACCCGAGGCGGCGCAGGTGCGCCGGCTCTGCCGCACAGAGGCGCTCGGGGCCCGGGAAGCCCGCGGTCGCACCACGGAGCGCCACCTTTGGCCCGTAGACATCCGCGAGGCGGTCGAGGAGGTGGATGCCGACGTCGAGGGAGAGCTGCTGGCAGGCCACCGCGTTGACGAGCGCCTCGAACACGCTTGCAAAGCGCGGGGGCCGCACCCCGAGGAACCGGCGAGCGAGGCTGGTGAGGCGCTCGTCTGAGGTCGCGAGCTCGTAGAAGCCGGCGAGATCGATATCGAGGCCGAGCAGCCGTTCGATGCTCGAGCGCACCTCGGCCGCGGCAACCTCCGACGGGACCGCCCCGCGGCGGCGTGCCACGACACCGAGGCGTACTGGTCCTGGCACCCCTGCGGTCTCCTCGTGCATCGCAACGTGCACCGGGTGGCCGTCGGCTACGAGCGTCCTCGTGTAGGTGGAGCCGTCCCAGGCATCGACCGTGTTGTGCGGCCGGCGTCGCAGCGCCCAGACGGTGAGGTCGAGGCGGAACGGCGGTCGGACCTCGATCTCGAACGAGGTGGCTCCCACTGGGCTAGCTGTCCCTCGTGCCCGCGAGCACCTCGGCGAGGACCGCTGCCCCTGAACGCTCGACGTCGCGCGTGGCGGTGAGCAGCACGAGGTGGCCGCTGCCGGCAACTGCCCTCAGCCGCTCGACGGCCGGAGCGCCAGGGTATCGGTCCAGCTCGGCTTGGTAGCGCCGGGCGAACTCGTCGAAGCGCTCGGGGTCATGCCCGTACCAGCGGCGCAACTCCGTACTTGGCGCCACCTCCTGCGCCCACTCGTCGATGTCGAGGGCTGCCTTCTGCACTCCCCGGGGCCACAGCCGGTCGACGAGCACTCGGTGCTCGCCGGGGCGACGCCCAGGGTCCTCGTAGACACGGACCACTTCGACACCCGCCCTCGCCGGCTTGCTCGCCACGGCGCGGCTCACCGTGCCCGGAACCCGAGGGCTGCTGCCGCCGCCTCGTCGATCATCGCCGGGCTCCACGGCGGGTCCCACACGACCCGGACCTGCACGGGGACCGCATCGTTCACCGCCTCGGAGATCGCCTCTCGGGCCATCTCGGGGAGCACCTCGGAGGCCGGGCAGCCCGGCGTCGTCATCGTCATCTCCACGACCACCGCGCCGGCTTCGGCCCGGACGTCGTAGACGAGCCCGAGCGATACCACGTCGAGGTACAGCTCGGGGTCGTACACACCGCCCAGCGCGTCCCAGGCTGCGTCGAGCGCGTCGGTCGCCGACAGCGTGAGCCAACTATCCGGCGCGCCGCCTCCCGTTTTGCCGACAGGCACGTCGGCGGTCACGACGGCCGCCGGAAGGTGACCCGCCAGTCGCCGCCGCCGAGATCTTTGGCTTCGTAAGAGAAGCCCTGGGAGGAGAGCACCCCTTCGAGTGGCACCGGCTCGAAGGGGGCCAGGACTACCAGCTCCTCGCCGTCGTCGAGGGCCGCCGCCGCGGCCATGATCGTTTCGAACGGCTCGTCGCCCGACGCGATGATCGGGCGGGCATCGACGGTTACCATCTACGACT
>JAJYWG010000460.1 GCA_021791615.1 Actinomycetes bacterium | reverse complement strand
GCCCACGAGCGAGGTCCACGGCGATTGGGCGGCGTCGGCGGATGGTCGGCCGCGGTAAGACTCGAGTCGTGGAACGCGTGGCCGAAGAGGGCTGCCGTGGACGGCAATGCAGCATTCGCAGCCGCCGATTGACGGACGTGACGCTAGGGTGTGGCTGTCAGCAGTGCTTTTTGCCGAGGAGTCTTCGCCGCTATTCGCCCATGTGGTGTGTCGAGTAGTGCGGTGCCGATGCGGACTCCAACGTCGCGCTCAAAGGACCTTGGCAAGAAAGGCGCGGGTCCGCTCGCTCGTAACGCCGTCCACGCTGAGATGGCTCGCCGGACCCTCTTCGACGATGTGGCCATGCTCCATGAATACGAAGCGCTGCGCGACCTCCCGCGCGAAGCCGACCTCGTGGGTGACCACCACCATCGTCGTCCCCTCGCTGACGAGGCTCCCGAGGACCTGCAGGACCTCGTGGACCATCTCCGGGTCGAGCGCGGACGTCGGCTCATCGCACAGGAGCACGCGCGGCTCCATCGCGAGCGCGCGTGCGATGGCCACACGTTGTTGCTGGCCGCCTGAGAGCTCGGCTGGGTAGTGGTGGGCTCTGTCGGCGAGGCCGACACGTTCGAGAAGCGCCATAGCGGACGCCACGGCTTCAGCCTTTGGGCGCCCGACCACCTTCACCGGTGCCTCGATGACGTTCTCCAGAGCGGTGAGGTGGTCGAAGAGGTTGAACTGCTGGAAGACCATGCCGAGCCTGCGGCGCTGGCGCGCGAGCACGCGGTAGCCTTGCTCGCGGAATACTTGGCCGTGGCGGGTGAAGCCGAGCGGCTCGCCGTCGAGAAAGACGTAGCCCTCGTCGGGCCGCTCGAGGTGGTTGAGACAGCGGATGAACGTTGTCTTCCCGGATCCCGATGGTCCGAGGATGCAGACGGCGCTGCCTGCCTCTACGCTCAGGCTCACGTGGTCGACGGCCGTGGTGGCTCCGAAGCGCTTCGTCACGTTCCAGGCCTGCAGTACCGGGTCGCTCACTGATCCAGATCCACGGCGAGGGCACGGACACGCCGGTCACGGCGCATGGTGCGTTCTATCCACCACTGCCCAAGCGACATGACAGAGACGATCGCCATGTACCACAGCGTCGCCACCACGAGGAGGGGGACGACCTGGAACGTCGCGTTGTAGATCTCCTCGACGGTATAGAGGAGGTCAGGGACGGAAATGAACGCGACGAGCGCGGTCGACTTGCAGAGATTGATCGTCTCGTTGGTGATGGGTGGGAGCGCGATGCGGGCGGCCTGGGGAAGTACGACGCGTCGCATCGCGCCCCAGTGGGTCATTCCGAGAGATTCCGCCGCTTCCACCTGGCCCCGGGGCACCGCCATGATCGATGCCCGGATGACCTCGGATGTGTAGGCGGCTTGTTGGAGTCCGAAGGTGATCATCGCGGCGGTCATCGCGGTGACGACGTGCGCGGTGGCGAACCTGACGAACCCCGGCCCGAACGGGATCCCGATCGAGAGGTGTGAGTAGAGGAGCGAGAAGTTGTAGGCGAGGATCAGCAGGACGAGCAGCGGTATGGAGCGGAAGAACCACACGTAGACGGCGTTGACGGCCTTGAGCACGCGATTGGTCGACAGGCGCATGTTGGCGAGCGCGACGCCGAGGACGATCGCGATCGCGATGGCGACGGCGGTGATGAGCAGCGTGCGGAGCACGCCCGTGAGCACCGGCGCGGCGAAGAGATAGCTCCCGACTACGTGCCATTGCAGGTTGCGGTTGCGAGCGAACCCCTGAACGACAAACACGAGCAATGCCGCGACGAACACCCCAGCCGCCTTCGTTCCCACGTGGCGGCGCATCTGACGGCGTGTGCCCTCGAGGCCGCGCGCGCACTCGCGCGCCCCGCCGGAGCGGGATCCGGCGGGGCGCGTCATGGCATCGACGGGCTTGTCCGCCGAGGCTGCAGTGGTATCGGAGGGGGTTTGGGACACCTTGCGGCCACCGGCTTCAGGTCCCGCCGTAACGGGTGTCACCGCTCGGTGCGCGCGGAAACCCGTACCGACTCAGGAGGTCGTCACCGTCGGGTTCGGGTTGACAAGGGCACGGGGCACGGCGTCGTCGGTCACCCCGTATCGGGCGAGAATCTTATGATAGGTCCCGTTGGCAATGAGGACATTGATCGCCTTGGCAAGCGCCTGTGCGACGCCGTTACCCTTCTTGGTCGCGATGCCGATGTACACGTAGTTGTACTTTGGCCCGTCGAGGCGGAACTTGCCTGGGCTTCGCGAGGCGACGAACCCGAGATTGGTGACCGTCGCGGTGGTGGCGTCCGCGCGCCCCGACTCGACTGCGAGGACCGCGGAACCTTGATCGGGGAATGTGGTCACCGTGATCGCGGCCTTGTGATGCGCTGCGCAGACCTTGGAGTCCGCGTTTAGCACCGGGATCGAGCTGTCGGCCGCGACGGTCGAGATCGTCAGTCCGCAGAGCGCCGTCACGGAGGTCCCGAGGGCGGGCTTGGAAGCCAGGGTCATGAACTCGTAGTGGTCGGCGAGATAGGAGACCATGTCGAAGGTCTTCTCACGGGCCGCGGTGATGTCGCTTCCGGTCACCATGAAATACGTTCCGCGCTGGAGGCCGAGAAGCGAGTTCTCGAACGAGGCAACCTGCAGGTGGACCGGCTGGCCGAGGGGCTTGCCGAGCGCAACAGACAGGTCAGGGTCGATGCCGACGATCTTGCTCGAGTTGATCAAGTACGCGTACGGTGGGTAACCCACCACCGCGGGGGTGACGAGGGTCATATGTTGGAACGCCGGCGGCAGCGGTGCGGGCGGTGTCGTCGCCGCTGCCGCGCCAGCCGTCGCACCGCCGGCGCAGGTGGCGGCGAGTGCTCCCGCGATGAGTCGCTTCGTTGTCAAGAATCTGGCCAATGTTGCTCCTTTCCTCCCCATGTTGGTTCTGCTCTCTGCTGCCCTCGGGCCCACCTCAGCCGGTCCTGGCCAGCGTGAGCTTGCGCGCTCCGCTCAGCCGCAGCGCCGCGCAGGCATCGGCGAAGGCGTCGAGGCCGTCGGTGACCTGAGCGATGACGTTGCACGGTGTCCATCCGAGCGGTCCGAATATCCGGCCGCCGCGGCCATAGAACAGGCCGATCTCCCAGACCTCCTCGCGGAGACCGGCCATCTGGTTCGGTGCCTGGTAGTACCAGATGACGTCACCGGGGGCGGGAATGACCTGCTGGTTCTCCGCCGGAACCGTGGCAGGGGAGAAGGTGCGCGCCTGCTCGGGAAGGTTCAGCATGATCTCCGGCCCGGCGTACATCGCGTGGGTGGCGAGGATCGTGACGGGGCGGGCGAGTGCACCCCAGATCAGGTTCGAGCTGACAGGAGCGTGCAGCTCGGCAAGTGTGGCGACGACGGCCGGGCCCCCGTCGAACTCGAACGTCAGCCCCCGGGCCATCGCAGTTCCTCCTCGTCGCCGTCGAGGAGACGAGTATGACGCTCACGCGCCATCTTAGCAAGTGGCGCGCTATAGATGCGCCATGTAGATATGCCTACGTGAAGGGATCCGCCACAACCAACGGTCCACGCCGAAGCGCGGCAATCACGACGCCGACGTTGACGACCTCACTCGAGGGCTTTGCTCCGAGGTAGCCGGTGACGAACTCGTAGAGCTCGTTTTCGTCCCGGCACAGACAGTCGATCAGGATCTGGGTCGTCCCGGTGGTCGCAGCGCAGAAGCGGACCGCTGGGTGTGCGCTGAGCGTGCGACCGACCGGGTCGATCTCAGATGGGACGACGCGCATCCAGACGAGGACCTCGACGTGGAGGCCGAGAAGGTGGGGGCGTATCTCTGTGCGGATATGGATAGCTCCCTCGGCAAAGAGCCGGTTGAGGCGACGCTGCACGGACGAGGGGCTCATGCCGATTGCCTGCGCCAGCGAGCTCACCGGGCTGCGGCCGTCACGGGCGAGCTCGTCCACGAGCAGGCGATCCTCGGCGTCGAGCTCGACGGCATCGATGCGCTCGGGGTCCGAGCGCGGAAGCGTCTGGAGCTCGGCGAGCGCGTCTGCCCCGAGCCCTTCGGCCACCCAGTCGTAGCCGGAGCGGAAGTAGCGCAGGACCGTCGCCACGCTCGTGTCGCGCAGGCCCTCGAGTGAGGGCAGGTCGTGCAAAAGCAGCTGGTAGCGAGCGCGTTCGTCAGCAGGTAGGAGCATGCACACGAGGTCACCGGTGCCCTCGAGGACCGACACCGATGAGGCATCAGGCCGCTTGGCGAGCTCGTGGCCGATCTCAACCGACCGTCCTGGTTCTGTGTGCGCGACGACGATGAGCGGGCGCGCCTTTCCAACACGGGTCGTGTCGACGTAGGTCGATACCTTGACGAGCCCGGCATCAAGGAGCGCCTGTCCTCGGCGGGTGACGGTGCGCTCGGGAACACCGAGTGCCCTCCCGACGGCGCGCCAGGAGGCTCGACCATTCACCTGGAGGGCGACTGCGATCTGCCGGTCGAGCTGGTCGAGTGGCTCCTGGCCGTTTGGCACGGAGAAGGACAGTACCTGGAGGCGGAGCGAGATGCGGACAGCTGCGACGAGAGTCCCGGCAGTCTGCAGACCAACCCCAGAGGCCTCTCAATACAGGGTCTTCCGGCATAGATGTGGGTCCCGAGGGGGGTCTGACCAGGACCTTTGCCTGGCAAGGCTTGGGTGGAGGGCGATCAGGGATCCCTGGCTGATCCGTATCCATCCCACCGGCGCCGCTCGGGGCCCCGGCGAAGGTGGCTTCGCCACAATCTGTCCGGGTAGCAGCCGGCTCTCCGCCGGCGTCAAGGCCCTGCGCTTCGCTCCGGCCCCTGCGGGGCGCCTCCGGCGGCCTTGACCCCGACCGCCGGCTGCTTTCGGGCGTCCAGGCAGGCTGAGGGGTCAGCCTGCCGCTGCCAGGGCCTGGCTCAGCGTCGATGGGGAGGAGGCGTTAGGGCTTCGCGCGGGGTCCCGCGGAGAGCCGACCTGGGCTGATGTGCCACTACCCAATCCCCCGATCGACCCACATTCATGCCGGGAGGCCCTCAATGCCAGGTGTCGTGACAGGACACGCCCTGGGTGACCGCTCATGCTGGCAATGGGCGGCGAGCGGGCTCGGCGTGGTGCTGGCATTGCGCCGAGTCGCTCGTTCACTCCCGCCGGGTCGGCCGCCCGGGCGTCTCTTACGCAGCACGAGCCACCGCCCGTCACAGCGCGAGAGGACTGGCAGAAAGCGTTCGTCGCTGCCGCTTTCGGTGGAGGGATGTTCGGGAACGCGTCGCCGTTCATGCACCCAGTGGGTGCGCTCGGCGCCACCACGTCCACCCCGAGAGGCGTCGAGGCCAGGGGCGCGTGGAAGAGCGCTTTCGGTAGCTGCCCGGTACTCGAGCGCTCACGCTCGATGGGCGCGGGCCGAAGGGGAACGTTGCATCGTTGTCGACGGCGAGTCGGTGGGACTGCCTCGACGTCACTCCAGCACCGGATGCTGGTGGTCGAGTCCGGGGCGCGCGGCCGCCAGAGGTGAACGTGCGCGGCTCCTATGCCGCGGGGTGGTTGATCGCGAGGCAGCATGGCCGAGGGTTCTGGATGTGGGTGGCGGCGTGAGACGCGGTTGCTTCCGAAGACTTGGGTAGCAAGTGTCCGACGGATCCTTCCTGCACATTCCGGCGCGGCGGCCGCACTCCGGCGACTCGGCCGTAGTCGAACGTCAGCCCGTTGGACATGCCGGTGCGGGTCTCGAGGCGCACCGTCACCGACGTCGTGCCCGGCGGGGGAGGCGGCACGGTCGCGATGCACTCGGTCTCGCTCGGGCAGTTCGTCGGGCTCGGCGCGCCGTCGAAGGTGGCGACGAGATAGCCGCCCGGGCCGAACAGATGGGTCCCGAGGATGCGTACCTTCGAAGCACTCGCTGCCCTGGCCGGCACGAGCACGGTGATGACGAGGCCACCAGTTCCCGTCGGCGGGGGCAGGGCGCTGGGGTGGCTGCACGCGCTGCTGTCGAAGGAGGTCTGGCAGATCCGTGGGAGCGCGGCCGACCTCCTCGGTGCGATCGCCGCCGAGCTGGCAAGGGCCGGCTGCGACCGGGCCGAGTACCTGCCCGCGGCGGACGGGCCGCGCTGGGATGGCGAAGAGTGGGTCGAGGGCGACGCAGCGGTGACGTGATGCGGTGCCAGCTCGACCGGCCGTTGACCGCAGTCGGTCGGGTCGGGTACGTGGCATCCGAGCTTTGACAAGAGAGAGTCGGCGGAAGAGCGCAGCACTCGTATGGCGGTGGCGCATGCGGCGAGATGTTCGACTTCCTGCGCGATGAGGTCACCGGCGCCGAGCTCGTCGCCGTGCTTCCGGTCGAACGGCGCGTCGCGGTGGTGGGGCGTCTTACGAGCCGATGCTCCAACACCCACGCGGGCGCCTGCAGCTGGGGCTCGAGGACAGGTCGCACCACTCCTGTCCGATCCTCGGCGGCGGGAGCGACGTCGCGGGCCACAGGTGCCCGGACGCTGCGAAGGGCCCGGCGACCGGCGCGGAGGTCGAGGTCCTCGCCAAGTGCCGCTGCGCCCACCCCGACACCGACGAGCGCTGCAGTGGCGCGATGGACGGCCGTGAGGTGTTCTGCTCGGAGTACTGCCGCGGGCTGCATCCCGCCCTCAGCCCGGGGACGGGGACGGGCCGAGGGCGGCCGGTGTCGGCGGACAGTGGCCGGAGGACGGCGCGGACACGGCTATCGAAGCGGTGAAAGGAGCCAGAGATGCCAGATGTGCAGGCAGGTCGGCCGGTGTTCGCGGTGGACGAGGCCAAGCTCGCCGAGCTGTTCGCCGAGAAGGCGGAGGAGAACGAG
>JAJYWG010000138.1 GCA_021791615.1 Actinomycetes bacterium | reverse complement strand
GGCGGGATCACAGGCGAGACGATCTCGGCCGAGACGATCTATCGCGGCGTGTACGCCCACGGCAAGCGTGGCCTCGCCGCCGGGCTCCACCACTACCTCCATCGGGCGAGGAGGTGCCGCAGGCGCCGCCACCGTGGCTCAGAACCCGCTCCTGGACGCAAGAGCCCGCTCGGATCCTTCAACCTCATCACGACCCGTCCGGCCGGCGTCGAGGACCGCACCGAGCCCGGCCACTGGGAAGGCGATCTCATCATCGGGGCCAACAACGCCTCGGCGATCGTCACCTTGGTCGAGCGCACCAGTCGCTACAGCCTCCTCGGCAACCTCGACGATGGCTACAGCGCCGATGCAGTGCTTGCCTGCCTGGTCGAGCTGTTCGACCGGGTGCCGTCCGGCCTCGCCCGCACGCTCACGTGGGACCAGGGCAGGGAGATGGCCGCACACCCCGAGCTGGCCCGGATCACCGGCCTCGACGTCTACTTTGCCGAGCCACACCATCCCTGGCAGCGCGGACGCAACAAGGCATTCAACGGCCTCCTTCGCCGCTACGTCGGGAAGGGCACCGACCTCTCGGTCTACTCCCAGGCCGATCTCGACGTCATCAGCCACCGGATCAACACCATGCCCCGACGGCTACATCGCTGGCAGAGCGCCGAGGACCGCTACGATGCGGCTGTCGTTGCACTGACCGGTTGAACCTGCCGCCCTTCTCTTTCTCTGCCTTCCTTCCCCCTCGTTACGCTGGCGCGGGGCTCAGCGAGTAGCCGGGGCGAGCGCGCGGCGGGCGGTTGCCAGCCGCTCGGAGATGCGCGCCGCGACCGCGGGAATCTCCTCTTGGAGCTGGCCGAGGAGGTCGCCCTGCATCCGTGAGAGGGGCCCGGAAACCGACATCGACGCGAGAGGCGCGCCGCCGTCGTCGAGGATCGGAGCGCCGACGCAGCGTAGGCCGATCTCCAGCTCCTGGTCGTCTAGCGCGTAGCCACGCGCCTTCGTGGCCGCGAGCTCGGCGCGTAACGCGGCAAGCGTCCGAATCGAGTAGGGCGTGCACGTGTCCAGCCTGCCGCCCGCGTAAATCTCAGCGAGGCGTGAGGGGCTCAACCATGCGAGCAGCGCTTTTCCCAGGCTGCTGCAGTGTGCGGGAGAGCGCTTCCCCACTTGGCCGTGCAGTCGCAGCGGCCGCCAGCCGTCGATGACGAGGATGCTCGTGACCTCACGGCCGTAGAGCACTCCGGCGTGCGCCGTTTCCCCCACACGCTCGACAAGCTCGCCCAGCTCCTTCGCGGCAACGACCCGAAGGTCCGCTTCGGGCGTGGCGAGCTGACCGAGGCGGAAGAGGCGCTCGGCGAGGCTGTAGTGCCCGGGCTCGCCAGTGCGCTCGAGGTAGCCGTAGGCGGCGAGCGTCGCCGCGAGGCGCGAGGTCGTGCTCCGGTGCACCCCGAGCGCACGCGCCATCTCGCCGATGCCGATCACTGGGCGCGTGTCGCTGAAGAGGTCGAGGATCTGGAGGCCGTGCACCAGGCTCTGGACGAGCGGAGCCGTTTCCTCCCGCTCGTTGCGCTGGACAAGGGTGAGCGCCCGCCCGTCGCTCGATGTGCCCCGGGGCGAGGCGGTCGTCATGTGCGTCGCGCGCTCTCAGCGTGTGTCATCGGGCCGTCGGCAGACGCGCCAGTGGCTCCTGGAAGGCTGACCGGCATCGGCGAGATCGTACCCCAGCCGAGACGGGCGAGGAGCGCTGCGGACGTCACCATCGCCTGGAGGGGGCACGCCAGGTCCACAATCTCCATGATCGAAGGCCCGCGGTACCCGAGCGACTCGAGGACCGCCGCGACGGCGCCGAAGTCCACGTCGCCTTCGCCGATGGGCGCATGCGCCCATCGGGCCCGGGTGGTGTCCGAGAGGTGTACGAGCGCGAGGTACGGCGCGGCAGCTGCCAACGCACGTGCCGGTTCCTCGACCATCTGCGCGTTGGCCACGTCGATCACCGCACGAAGCCCGCGGCGCCCGAGGGCCCGGCAGGCGTCGGCCACCTCGGCGCCGCGGTCGAGGACGAGCGTCGGGCCGTTCTCGAGACCGATCGTGACCCCGAGCGGCTCGGCGACGTCGCAGAGGTGGGCGAGCTGCTCCAAGAGGACGGGTTCCACGAGCGCGCGGGGCGCCGGTGCGAGGGGGTGCCGACGCCCGGCGAAGAGGACGAGCATGCCGATCTCGAGGTCATGGCACAACCGCAGCGCCTCCTCGAGCTGGCGAGTGCTCTCTTGCCGGAAGCGAGTGTTCAGGCTCACCAAATTCAGGTCGAGGTACGTCGGGTTGAGAGAAACCGCGTGTAGGCCGAGCTCGCGAAGCACACGTCGGAGGCGGCGGCAGTCTTCGGTGGGCATCGTGCACCCGTCGACGTGAGGTGGCGCAACGGTGAGCTCGATCATGCCGATGCCTTCCTCGGCGAGGCTTCTCAGCGCCTGCTCGAGGCTTCCCTCGTAGAGGAAGGTATAGGTCGCAGCGCCGAGCGGGCGGTCCGGGCCGTCCACTGGGCGCTGCATGTCGTTACTCACGGCAGGCCGATCCATACGCTCTTGCGCTGGGTGTACTCGTCGAGCGCTGCCTCCCCGAGCTCCCGACCGTAGCCACTTTGGCGGTAGCCGCCGAAGGGGACCGCGGGATCGAAGCGGTTGTAGCAGTTGACCCATACGGTCCCGGCTGCCAGTCGTCTTGCGAGGTCGTGCGCGGCACCTATGTCACGCGTCCACACTCCCGCTGCAAGTCCGTAGACGGACGCGTTGGCACGAGCCACCACTTCATCCAGGTTGTCGAAGGGCAGGATCGACAGTACTGGCCCGAAGATCTCGTCTCGGGCGATGGGCATGTCGTCGCGCACGGCGGCGAAGACGGTCGGCTCGACGAAATAGCCCCCGGCGAGCTCGGCGCCGAGCCGCTGCCCGCCCGCCAGGAGCTCGGCGCCGTCGGCGGAGCCGGCGCTGATGAACCCGAGCACGCGGTCCAGTTGCGGAGCGGAGACGAGCGGTCCGAGGTCGGTCGTGGGAAGCCACCCAGGCCCGACCCGAAGGCGTGCCGCAGCCTCCTTGGCACCTGCTGCGACGTCGCCGGCGATCGGGCGTTGGACGAAAACCCTCGAGCCGGCGGAGCAGACTTGGCCGGAGTTGTGCATGACCGCGCGCACGATTTGCTCCAGGTGCCGGTCGAGGTCCGCATCGGCCAGCACGATCGAGGGCGACTTCCCGCCGAGCTCGAGGGTGACGCGCTTCAGGTTGACCGCCGAGGCCCGGACGACCTCTCGCCCCGTCTGCGTCGAGCCGGTGAAGGCCACCTTGTCCACGTCGACATGGCCACTCAGCGCAGCTCCTGCCTCCTCACCCGTGCCGGTCACGACCGAGAAGACTCCCTTGGGCAGTCCTGCGTCCGCACTCAGCCGAGCGAGGTACAAGGCGCTCAGGGGCGTCTCCTCGGCGGGCTTCAAGACGACTGAGTTGCCGCATGCGAGCGGTGCGCCGAGCTTCCACACCGCATTGTCGAGGGGGAAGTTCCAGGCGGTGATCGCCGCGACGACCCCGAGCGGCTCGCGCTCGGTGTAGACGAAATGCTTCTGGGTGCGGTATGGCGTGATCGTCTCGCCGTGGAGCTTGCCGCACCACCCGGCGAAGTAGCGAAGGTGCGCGGCGGCGCCCGATACCTCCTCGCGGGCGCTGGCGAGCGGCATCCCGTTGTCAAGGCAGTCGAGCTGTGCGAGCTCCTCGGCATGGTCGTCGACGAGCTGGGCGAGTCGCCGGAGGACCTCCTCTCGCCCTTCAGGGGCCATCCGGGCCCACGTCCCTGCGGCGACGGCTCGCCGAGCTGCCGCCACCGCGTCGTCCACGTCGGAGCCGCTCGCTGCCGCGACCGTGGCGAGCGGTTCGCCGGTCGCGGGGTTCACCACGTCGAGGACACGCGGCGGGATCGCCCCCCGGGACGCCTGCCGCTCCTCGTCGTCGATCCACAGGCCGTGGGGCTCTGCCAGGAAGGTGGCCACACGAGGGTTCGGCGTCCATCCTCCCCGAGTCGCCGACTGGGAGCGCGCGTCCGCTGTGGTCGAGCTCACGGCTCGGCCTCAACATCCCTCGAAGTCGAGGAGGTGGCCGTGGTTGCGTGGAAGTAGCTCGCGTACTCCTGGTGGAATTCGGGCTCAGGTGGCGAGGAGCAGACCACGAAAACCAGGTCTTCCATGCCGGTGTTGTAGATGCCGTGCTTCGTGCCAGGCGGCACGAAGATCACGGTGCCGGCCTGCACGATGAAGCGCTCCCCGTCGAGAACGAACAGCCCGGATCCCCTCGTGAAGTAGAAGATCTCCTCGGAGCGATCATGGACATGTTCCTCGGCATACGCTTTGGGTGCGTAGCTCGAGACGAAGAAGTCGATGTTCTCCGCGCCGCACTCCTCCTTGGTGACGAGGAGCTTCGTGAGCGCCGCGTCTCGGTGCCCCGCGAGGTCGACCCACTCGTACTCTTCTAACCTCCGGACCATCTTGCGCCTGGTCATCCTGGTCTCCTCATCCTCCTCTTGTTGTCCAACCGACAGGTTCCCGGGCGGGAAGGGCCGGCATCAGCCTCCTCCGGGGCGGTCTTCGGCGCCAGGGGGCTCGCGGCGGTTGATCACGATCGTTCGCGGGTCGGTCATGTCCATGACTGCGTAGCGGGGCCCTTCGAGTCCGTAGCCGCTGTCACGACGTCCTCCGTACGGCATCAGGTCGGCGTGGTAGCTCGAGGTATCGTTGACCATGACCCCGCCGACGTCCAGGTGCACGGCGGCCCACAGCGCCCGGTCGAGGTCCTGGGTGAACACACCCGCCTGCAGGCCGTAGCGAGTAGAGTTCGCCAGCTTGACGCCGTCGGCGAGATCAGCGACACGGCGCATCGCGATCACCGGCGCGAAGATCTCGTCGCTCATGAGCTCGGCGTCATCGGGCACGTCGGCGAGCAGCGTTGGCGCAAGCAGCGGTCCGTCTCCGTCTCCTCCGGTCACGAGTCTCGCGCCGACCCCTACCGCCTGACGGACCATGCGGGCAGCGCGTACTCGCTCAGGTTCGGAGATCATTGGACCGACCTGAGTACCAGGGAGGTGAGGGTCGCCGACTGCGAGCGCTCGCACCCGCTCGGCGACCAGCCCCTCCAGCTCGTCTGCGACATCCTCGACCACGAGCACGCGCTGCACCGAGGTACACACCTGACCAGCTTTGCGGTATCCCCCACGCACCAGCAGCTCCGCCGCGAGCGACAGATCGGCATCCTCGCAGACAATGGTGGCGCAGTTTCCCCCCAGCTCGAGGTGGGTCTTCGCGATCCCTGACCGCTGTTTGATCTGCAGTCCGACCTGCGTCGAACCGGTGAAGGTGAAGTAGCGCACCCGGCGGTCCTCGACGAGGCTCTGCCCGGTCCTCGACCCTGGACCGACCACGAGACTGAGGTACGGTCCGGGGAGACCGGCGTCGAGGAGCGCGGCGCAGAGGTGGATCGACGAGAGCGGCGTCATGAGGGCGGGTTTCAAGACGACGGGATTGCCGGCGGCGAGCGCGGGGCCGATCTTGTGCGCGACGGTGTTGAGCGGCGCGTTGAATGGAGCGATCGCACCGACGACTCCCACCGGGACCCGCACGGTGAAGCACAGACGGGTCTCGCTACCTGGCGCGGCGGCGAGCGGCACGACTTCTCCGGTCAGCCGCAACGCCTCTCCCGCGCACAGCGTGAGCGTCTCGACCGTGCGGGCGAGCTCGGTCTCTGCATCGGTCTGCGTGAAGCCCGTCTCCGCGACGTAATCGGCGACGACCTCGTCCTTCCTGTCCATCAGCCGTTGCGCCGCGGCGCACAGGACGTCGCTTCGCCCGCGCGGGTCCAGGGGGTGTCCCGCCGCGTGGGCGGCTGCTGCAGCCACGGCACGTTCGACATGCGCAGGCGACGCGTGGCGAACTTCCGCGACAGGGGTACCGGCGTACTTGTCCAGGACCGGGGCGAGCTCGCCCTCTTCGAGCCACTCTCCTCCGATGAGCAGTCCGCTTGGCCTGGAAGCCACGCTCGCCTCGCTTTCCTCACCCGTGGTGACCCTCGGTCCTCGGGCGCTGCCTCGCGGTGACATCTTGGAGTGGCTCTGCGCTCGTCGACCGTGACGCGCTCGGCTGGGCGGTGGGCGGTCCGCACCCTTGACGTCGCCGTGTCATTGTCACATACTGTCGCGGTGGACGCAAGTCCGTTGCTCAAGATGCAACACAGCCATGACGACCGCACGGTTCAGGGATCGTCGCGGTCCGGCGGGAGGCGCAGTGGCGCGGCGGTGATCGCCGACTACCTCATCGAGGAGGGCGTGCCGTACGTCTTCACCCTCTGCGGCCATGGGAATGTCGGCATGTTGGACGCGCTGGTCGATCGCCAAGACGCCATCTCGGTCGTCTCGGTTCACCATGAAGCGGCCGCGGGCTTCATGGCGGACGCGTTCTTCCGGGTAGCGAAGCGGCCTGCCGTCACCCTGACGTCCTGCGGACCGGGCTCGGCCAACCTCCCGATCGCCCTCGCCAACGCGCTGATCGACTCTTCCGCCTTCCTCGCCGTCACCGGTAACATCCCCTCGGGCCAGTTCAACCGAGCCCCCTTCCAAGAGTCCGGCTACCACTACCAGGCCGACTTCCCGAGCGTGGTCCGGCCCTACGTGAAGCGCTCCTTCCAGGCGACTCGCGTCGAGCAGCTTCCCGTCGCACTCCGACAGTCCTTTGCCGCAATGGCCGGGAACGCACCTGGGCCCGTGCACCTCGACGTGCCTCTGGACGTCTTCGTCGAAGAGCTCGGGTCCGAAGCCGAGGCCGAGCTCTGGCATCCACCGGTGCCCGCAAGGGCTGCGGTGTCCGGTGACGATTTGGCCCAGATCGTCGAGATCCTCGCCGGCGCGCAACGCCCTTTGATCGTCTCGGGCCGCGCGGTCGAGGCATGCGGCGCGACCGGCGCCTTGGCCGACCTCGTCGGCGAGCTCGAGATCCCGGTTGCCTGGACGCCCGACGGTAAAGGTTGCATCGACCCTCGCCTCGGCACGAGCGCCGGCGAGACTGGCCGGAACGGCACCCTGGCCGCGAACCGGGCAGCCGCAACAGCCGACGTCATCATCGCGCTGGGTGCGAGCTTCGACGATCGTGCGACCAGTTCGTGGCTGCCGGGTTTCACCTTCGCGATCCCCCCGACTCGTCTTGTCCACGTCGCGCTGGACGGCCGGGACCTCGGGCGCAACTACCCGCCGACAGTGGGCGTCGTCGCGCACCCCGCCACGTTCGTCCGTCAGCTGCACGACGCGCTGCGCGCTGGGGATGCTCGGCGCCCCGGGACCGCCCGCGACGGGGTGGAACGGCCCGGGGAGCAGCTGTGCACGCGGCTCGCTGGTGCGTGGGAGCCGTGGCGCCGGCGCGTCGCCGGCTGGAAGGCGGAGTGGGAGGCGCTGCTCGCGGCCGACAGCGAGCTCGATGTCCGCCCAATCAGACCTGCTCGGCTGCTCGCCGAGGTGCGCGGCGCGCTTCGTGACGACGGGATCTTGGTCTCCGACGTGGGCGTGCACCACAATTGGGTCGTCCAACGCTGGCCAGTGCACCCGCCGGGTTCACTGGTGCACAGCTGGGGCTTCGGAGCGATGGGCTTCGGGGTCGCCGGGGCTGTCGGCGCGAAGCTCGCGGCGCCTACACGTCCTGTCGTCGCGATCGTGGGGGACGGCTGCTTCCTCATGGGGCCCGGACCGATCGCAACCGCGGTCGAGTATGGCGTGCCGGCTGTGTGGGTGGTCTGGAACAACCGCGGCTACCAGTCGATCCGTGATATCCAACGCGGGTACTTCGGAGTCGACCGTGTCTTCGCGACCGATTTCCGCGAGGTGAGCGGTGATCTCTACTCTGGGGACTACGCCGCCATGGCCCGGGCGATGGGTGCGGGAGCGACCAAGGTGGAGGACCCCCGAGACCTCGGTGACGCGCTGAAGGCTGCGATCGCCTCGGAGCGCCCCTGGGTGCTCGACGTCGCAGTCGAGCGAGACGAGGCGCCGGTGGCGAGCGGGACCTGGGAGCTGCCACCGTTGCCGCACCCGGTGCCCTCGTTGCCTGATGGCTCGGACGGGGGATCGGGGAGCGGCCGCGTGCCACGGACTCGGGGTCGAAGCAGCCTTGCGCCGGCCAGAAGGGCCGCCCGTCAGACCGGCAAGGCGGAAGGAGAGAGCAGGTGATCGACCAAGGGACGCATCCGCGACTCGGCTGGGGCCTCGTCGGCACGTCGGGATGGGCGGACCACACCTTCGCGCCGGCGGTACGCAACGGCGGAGGGGAGTTGTTGGGGGCCGCGGGCAGCTCGCCTGGCAGCTCGGAAGCCTTCGCCCGGCGCCACGGTGCGCCCCACACCTACAAAGACCTCGACGCGCTCCTCGCGGACGACGACATCGGGGCGGTGTGGATCGCCTCTCCGACCGACTTGCATTGCGAGCAGGCGTTGCGCGCGCTGGAGGCTGGGAAGCACGTGCTGGTCGAGAAGCCGATGGCGACGTCGGTCGGCGACGCCGAAGCGATGGCTGCCGCCGCGAGGAGCGCCCGAACCCTCACCGCGGTCGGATTCCAGCATCGTTTCAACCCTTCTCACCAGCGACTGCGCGAACTGGTGCGCACGAACGCGCTTGGCGACCTCGTGTACTTCCGCCTGCACCAGTTCATCAAGGCCGAAGCGCTCCCGACGCCGTGGCGTCAGGACCCAGGACGAAGCGGCGGGTGGGCTGTGAACGACCTAGGCACCCACGTCCTCGACCTTGCGCGCTTCCTCGTCGGCGAGATCGAAGTGGTGGGCGGGGGCCTCGCTGCCGCGCACTTCAACCTTCCGGTCGACGACCTGGCGGTCATCCTCATCCAGTTCGAGCGCGCGCAGGGTGCGACGTTCGGCACGGTCGAGGTCTCGACGACGGTCCCTGAGACCGAGAGCCAAATGGAGGTCTATGGCACCGGCGGGGTCGCTCGCGTTGCCGGCAGCTGGCCGGGAGGGGGAAGGCTGTCTGCACCCACGGGCCAAGAGACCTTCGAGGTGGTGGACACCTACGCGGCGCAGGTGGCGGCCCTCGGCGCGGCGATCGCGGAGGGGTCCGCCTACGACGGCGCAACCTGGGACGATGGTCTGGCCAACGTCCGGCTCGTCGAGGCGCTTACGGAGCGCGGCAGCTTGCTTTTGCAGACGAGGGGCGCCGCGGGGTGATCCGCCGCTCTTTGCGCGAGGGAGCGGTGCCGCCAGCGATCGTCGCAGCCGTGATCTTCGCACTTGGCGCGATCCTGTTTCCCAGGTCGCTCACGGTCTTCGACCTGAACTCGGTGGTCAGCAGCGCGACCCCGGTCGTGCTCCTTGCCCTCGGCATGACCTTCGTGCTGTTGGCAGGAGAGATCGACCTCTCTGTCGGATCCACGATGTCGCTGACTTCGATCTTGCTCTCAACGTGGATGGGTGGTGCATCCGGCAGGGTAGCACCAACCATCTTGCTCTCACTTGCAGTGTGCCTTGGCGTCGGCCTTGCCAACGGACTTCTCACCGTGCTCGTCCGCATACCGTCGTTCATCGTCACTCTCTCTACCCTCTTCGTGATAGCAGGCGTGAATCTCCTGTGGACCAACGGCTCGCCACCGAACAATCTGGCGCCAACATTTGCCACACTTGCCATAGAAGCTAAGTGGCTGCTCTCGGCAGGACTCGTCGTGATCGTCGCTGCGACGCTTCTCGCGACCGGCGTGCTGGCCCGTACGGGTTTTGGCCGGTCGCTCTATCTGATCGGTGCGAACCGCCGTGCAGCGTTCAACACCGGCGTTCCGATCCGTACGGCGACCGTCTCGGCATTCGTCGTCTCCTCGCTCTGCGCGGGCCTGGCGGGCGTCTACGCGACCTCCTACGCAGGCTCCGGACAGACCTCGCTCGGCACGGGGATGGAGCTCACGGCAATTGCTGCAGCGGTCATCGGCGGCGTCAGTCTCTTCGGGGGAAAGGGCACGGCCGCCGGCGCATGCATGGGCGCCTTGATTCTCTCTCTCCTGTTCAATCTGCTCCTGCTCGCCGGCGCCTCCTCGGATGTCCAAGCGGTTGTGACCGGAATCGTGCTCCTCCTTGGCTCTCTTGTGTACAACCGCAGCGCTAGGAGCGCCAACTGGGTCAATGCGCTTGCAACTATGGGAAAGTCCGTCGGCGCCAGACTGGTCGCCAATCGACGCAGCTCTCATCGCACCAGACGCGTCACAGAGATCCAAGAGGTGACACGAACGAGCAAGGTGTCGAGTGTGCGCGGAGCGGCCCCATCGGTGGATCCCGAGAGCTCGCGCGATCGATCGCAGGTAGCAAACCGCATGTCGCGCTGAGCGCGGCGCAGATAGAGAGGGGGAAGCACACATGGTAAAACTCAAAAGCAAGAAGGAGAAGAAATCCATGGCAGACCAGAAGCGACGAAAGCCAACGGCGGGGTCTCGACACCTCCCGGGCTGGTCATTCGTGCTTGCAAGCGTGGTGCTCGTGCTCACGATGGTCGGGGGCGCAGTCGCCTCTGCGAGCACCGCGGCGACGCGCAAAGCACCGAAGATCCAACTTCCCAAGGAGCCGTTTCCTGGCGTGATGGTGAACACGACCAAGTTCAAGAAAAAGCCGCCCTACACGATCGGCTTCGCAGACGCAGCTCTCACAAATTCATTTCTCGTGATGGAGTACGCAGAGTTCAAGTGGGGTGTGGCGTCCGAGCACGGTCTGGTAAAGCCAGTCTTCACCAACGCAGAGGCGACAGTGACAAAGCAAATCGGTGACATAGACAGCCTTCTTACTCAGCATGTCAATGCCATCATCTTGAACGCGACCGATTCGAGCGCGCTGTGTCCATCGATTGCAAAGGCGGAGTCGCAGGGCGTCCCCGTGTTTGTTGTTGAGCGTGCAGTCAATTGCTCTAACTACACGCAGTTCCTCAACGACCGAGACGATCAGGACGGCTACCTTCAGGGGGAGTTCGTTGCCAACCGGCTTC
This sequence comes from Actinomycetes bacterium, assembly GCA_021791615.1. The sequence goes on along the minus strand of JAJYWG010000138.1, from coordinate 25,719 downwards.
ATGGCAAGGGCAATGTTGTGGTCGTCGGCGGGCACCAGGGCAATGGCGCAACCGAGCAGGAAGTTGACGCGGGCGAGTCGGTGCTGAAGCAATATCCTGGAATTCACATCCTCACGACGATCTTCGCGACATATACACCAAGCAAGTGCGAGCAGGAGATGCGGCCCGTTCTTGCACGGTACCCCTCGATTCAGGCGATCGAATCCATCAGCGGCAATCAGGGGATCGGCTGCTACCAAGCTGTGCGTCAAGCCGGAAGACTAAAGACAATCAAGGCGTGGACTGGTGACACAGCGAACGCATGGATGAAGATCGTGGCCCAGACCCACATTGCCTCCGTCTTCACGCCGATCCCGGTCAAGGTCGGGTACTACGCAGTCATCGAGGCGGTAAAGGCGCTCGAGGGAAAGCCGATTCCGAAGGACTTCATCGTTCCCAAGCCGACGATCACGAGCGCGAACGTGAAGAGCTTCGCCAGGCTGAGCTACCCGACAGGTTGGTGGTACACGGGCGGCATGCCCTGCAAATACACACCGTATTGCAAGAAGTGACGCAGGCGCTGGGAGCCGGAGTTGAGGGGGCGTATGCCCCCTCAACTCCGGTGGTGTCGGTGGAGCACATCTGGAAGCGCTACGAGGCTTCCGACGTCCTGCGTGACGTGAGTGCGGACTTCCTCGCGGGCCAGGTCCACGCGATCGTCGGCGAGAACGGGGCGGGAAAGAGCACGCTCGTCAAGATCATCGCCGGGGAGACTCAGCCCACCCGCGGGCGCATCTTTGTCCTCGGCCACGAGGTCCACTTGCACTCGCCAACGGACAGCATCGCTCTGGGCATCGCCTGCGTATACCAAGAGCTCACTCTCTTCGACAATCTGTCGATTCCTGAGAATGTGCTTCTCGGGATCGAGCCGCGGCGTGCTGGTGGCCTCGTCCATCGCGGCGAGTTCGAGGCTCGGGCATCGGAGCGGCTGACCTCGGTAGGCCTTGATCACGTGCGGCGCGAGCAGGTGGGCCGGCTTCCAGTCGGGCTCCAGAGCCTCGTCGAGGTCGCCAAGTGGGGCGCACGTGGCGGGACGGTGCTCATCCTCGACGAGCCGACCTCGGCATTGCGCGCGGACGAAGTGGAGCTTCTCTTCGAAGCCATCGAGAGGCTTCGATCGAGCGGCGTGGCGATCATCTACATCTCGCATCGCCTCGGAGAGGTCGTTCGGCTCGCGGACGTCGCGACCGTGCTGCGCGATGGGGTGGTCGCCGGGTCGCTCCAGCGTGGCAGCATCGACGAAGGCGCGCTCATCACCCTGATGGTGGGAGGGGCTCGCGGCGGGCACCGCCGTCGCGTAAGCGCGCAACGGAGCTCGACCACGACAGCCGCTGGCTTGCGCGTGGAGCACCTGACCGGTCAGCGGTTCTCTGACGTGAGCTTCACCGTGCGCCCCGGAACGATCCTCGGCCTCGCAGGGCAGGTTGGGAGCGGCGTCGAGGAGCTCGCAGAGACCATCGCCGGATGGCGCAGACCCACGTCGGGCGAAGTCCGCTGCGGGGACCGGTGCTGTCCTCCGGGGAGCGCTCGCAAGGCACGCCGACTTGGGCTCGTGTTCCTGCCTGCGGACCGGAAGGTGGACGGCCTCACCAGGGGCCGTCCTGCGAGGGAGAATGTCGCGGCAGGCGCTGGCGCAAAGTTCCGGCGCTGGGGCATCGTGTCCGCGAGAGCCGAGAGAGCGGCCGTGCTCGGCGCAGCACGCGCAGCTCGCCTCGATCCGCAATTGCTCGAGCGCGACGTCCAGCGCATGAGCGGAGGGCAGCAGCAGAAAGTCCTGCTCGCTCAGTGTCTCGTCGCCGATCCCGGCACGTTGGTCGTGGTGGAGCCCACTCGGGGTGTCGACGTCGCCGCCAGAGAGGAAATCCACGGGTCGCTGCGGGACGCGTGTCGCGATCGCGGCATGGCCGTGGTCGTCGCCTCGTCGGACAGCTCGGAGCTCGTGGAGCTCTGCGACGAGATCGCCGTTATGCGAGCCGGGCGCGTCGCCGAGGTCCTCGACGTGGATGAGACGTCGCGGGACGTCGTCCTCGCAGGGATGGCGCGATCGCAGGACGCGGCCGCTGCAGCCGGCGAGGAGCCCGACGTCGCCGCGGGTCGCGTTGACGCGAGTCACGGCGACGCAGGTGCAGACGACAGCAGAGCCGAGGACGCAGCTGTGCCGGACCCTGCGACGGCGAGGAGCCGGGTGAGTGCGGTGCCCGGACTCCGGATCCCTCTGGGCGGGAGCACCGCGCTGGCGCTTCCGGCGTTGCTCGGCGCCGTTGCGATCGCCATCGCCCTCTCATTTTCCTCGCCCTTCTTCCTCACCGCGAGCAATATGAGCAGTCTCGGGCAGGAAGTCGTCGTGCTCGCTCTCGCGAGCCTGGGCGAGATGCTCGTGATCCTCCTTGCCGGCATCGACCTCAGCATCGGCGCGGTCATCACGCTCACGAATCTCGTGTCGAGCTCGCTCTTGCTGCACATGAGCGCGTTCGCCGCAGTGCCCGTCACCTTGTGTGTCGGGGCCGCGAGTGGGGTCCTCTGCGGGATCGGCGTCATCCTCGGCCTGCCTCCATTCCTCGTCACCTATGCCATCGGTCTGATCGAGAGCGGGGTCTCGCTCATCTGGTTCGCACGTAGCGTCGGGCCGGTCCCGAAGAGCTTTTGGCGCCTCGCGAGCGCATCTGTCGGACCGGTCCCCATCGCGACGGTTGCCCTGCTCGGGGTCGTCGCCGTGTTCTTCGTTTTCTTGCGTTCCACCGCGCACGGACGCCACTGGTTCGCCGTAGGTCGTGACGCGGTCAGCGCCCGACGCAGCGGGTTGTCCGTACATTGGATCCTCTTCGCCCCCTACCTCGTCTCGGGGATCCTCGCAGCGGTCGCGGGCATCTTCTTGACTGCGCGCGTTGGCGGTGGGCTCCCTGGCTCGGGCACAGACGTGACGCTGAACGCCATCGCCGCGGTGATGCTTGGTGGTGCGAGCTTTTTCGGCGGAAAGATCAGCGTCGCGGGAACCGTCTTCGGAGTCGTCGTGCTCACCCTGGTCGGCAATGGGCTCGATCTGTTGCACGTGAACGGTTTCTTGAACGAGATCATCCTCGGCGTGATCGTCCTGCTCGTGGTCGGCAGCTGGTCCATCGCGAGACGTCCGCACCGGGGAGAGCGGGTGTTGTGAAGGTCGGCGAGGGGCACTTGACGGCGAGTGATGGGGCGTCGAGCGGCATCGCGTTGTCCATCGAGAAAGGGAGTGACGGGGCGAATGACCGATAGCAGCGACGAGAAGCGCTTCGACGTCATCGTCGTGGGGGCAGGTAACGCCGGCTTGTGCGCCGCGCTGGCCGCGGCGGAGGCAGGCGCGTCCGTGCTCGTGCTCGAGCGGGCCCCCTACGAGGAACGCGGGGGGAACTCGACCTTCACGGCTGGTGCGATGCGCTTCGCGTACGACGGAGTGGACGACATCTGCAAGCTCGTGCCTGACCTCACGCCGGCACAGCTCGAGAGCACCGACTTCGGCACCTACCCGGTCGCGCAGTACCTTGAGGATCTGGGCAGGGTCACCGAGTACCGCTGCGACCCGGACCTCGCCGAGATCCTCGTGAAGCGAAGCTTCGACACGATGCAGTGGCTGCGGTCGCGTGGCGTGCGCTTCGCGCCGATCTATGGACGCCAAGCGTACAATTTGGGGGGCAAGTTCACGTTCTGGGGCGGGCTCACCCTCGAAGCGGTGGGCGGGGGCCCAGGGCTCGTGGATGCCCTGACGAAAGCAGCGACCAAGGCTGGAGCGTCGATCCGTTACGGGGCGCGGGCGCGCGCGCTCACCACTGAGCGACGCGCGGTCGCCGGCCTTGACTACGTCGAAGGTGACGCCGAACGGCGTGTCAGCGCCGGTGCGGTCGTCCTCGCGAGCGGAGGCTTCGAGGCCAACGTCGAGTGGCGTACCCGGTACCTCGGCCCAGGGTGGGACCTCGCGAAAGTCCGTGGCACCAGGTTCAACACCGGCGACGGGATCCGTATGGCGCTCGACGCTGGCGCCATGCCGTGGGGGAACTGGTCGGGGGCCCATGCGGTGGGCTGGGACCTGCACGCGCCTCCGTTCGGTGACCTCACGGTGGGCGACGCCTTCCAGAAGCACAGCTACCCGCTCTCGGTCATGGTCAACGCCGAAGGCCGCCGCTTTCTCGACGAGGGGGCCGACTTCCGGAACTACACGTACGCGAAGTACGGGCGGGTCATCCTCGCGCAGCCCCAGCAGTTCGCCTGGCAGGTCTTCGATGCGAAGACCATCCCGTTGCTGCGCGACGAGTACCGGATCCGGCGCGTGACCAAGGTGAGCGCGTCGAGCCTGCCGGAGCTGGCAGGCAAGCTGGAAGGGGTCGACGCGACACAGTTCCTTCGCACGATCGAGGAGTACAACGGGGCGGTCACGACCGATGTCCCGTTCAACCCGAACGTGAAGGACGGACGCGGGACCAAGGGACTCGCGATCGAGAAGTCCAACTGGGCGAACACGATCGACACGCCCCCCTTCGAGGCGTACGCCGTCACCTGCGGGGTCACGTTCACCTTCGGAGGCGTGCGCATCAGTGATTCGGCACAGGTAATCGATACCGAGGGTGAGCCGATGCGGGGTCTGTACGCCGCCGGCGAGCTGGTGGGCGGACTCTTCTACTTCAACTACCCAGGTGGGACCGGTTTGACCAGCGGTTCGGTCTTCGGCCGGATCGCCGGCACCTCTGCGGCGTCGGCCGGGATCGGCGTACGCTGACTCGACGGCGGTGTTGTCGAGCCGGTCGAGCCCAAAATAGGGCGCTTCCGGCTTTTCCAAACGTTGCCGATCCGCGTGCAGACAGCGTTGCCGCCAACACTCGTCGCCTCGGCGCTTCTCGTAGCGGTCAAGGTGTTCGCCAGCTTCGTCTACTGAAACGTCCTCGTTACGTGTGGCCTGCCGCGCTACCTTCGGCCAGCCCCATCGATATCGGACTCACTCCCTATGAAGCCGCTCGTTCGCCGAGCAGCTGTTGGAGCACCTCGTCCTGGACAGCGAGGTGCTCTTGGAGCTTCACGACCTCGTGGAGCACGGCATCAGCATCGTTGTAGGTGGCGTCGGCTCGCTTGTCTGCCGCGGTGGCGAGCACGTTCTGCCCGACGATGATTACCGACAGCAAGACCAGCTGGAGGAAGGTCTGGGACACCCACGAGACCAGAGTGACGGCGTTGTGGGAGCTGACGGCCGCGGGAAGGCTAACCAGCGCCAGGGCGGCGAACGCATAGGCGCACCACATGGTGCCTACCCCGTTGGTGACCTTCACCGCGAACCACGAGTTGAACCGGGCGACGGGGTTCCCGTGGGGTAGCTGCTCACTCACCTTGATCGGCCGCGCGACGTGGTCCAGTTTCTCCTTCGTGTGATGGTGGGGGACGTAGTCGTAGAGGGAGCGGGTCGTCACGGTGGTCCTCCTCGGGTGGTTGTGTGCTCCCCCCGAGTCTCGTCGGTCTCCGGTCGCGACAGTCGGCTCGACCGGGTACGCCCCGCGAGACGGCTCGACGTGCTGTCGCGCCAGGCGCGTCTCTGTCCGGTAGCCGCGGTTGTGGACGACGTCGCAGCCCGTTGCCGCGCACGCCTGGGCTTCGAGGTGCAGGGGATGGGCCGAGAGACGGGTCCCCTGGACCCCGCCCAAGGCGACGACCGAATGACGCGCAACCCCGGCCACGGCGGAAGTCCAGAGGGGGCAGATTCCTGCTCGCACGACTTGAGGTCGGGGCCGACCCGCAAGGGGAAGTGTTAGCCGCGCTGGAAAAGCCCAGGGTGAGGCGCGTCCTCACCTAGACCGAAAAGGGGCGTTCTCGATGCGCACATTGTCCCGTTCAGCCGTCGATCCCACAGGCAGGCTCGAGCCCGCCGCGCTCCGGGTCGAGGCACGGACCACCAGGCTCGGCTGCAAGGTGAAGGTTTCTGCAGCATGGGACCCCAGCTCTCTCTGGCGATCGAGGAGCCCTATGCTCAACCTCGCGAGCTCTGCGATGGGCTGCCGGACCGTGGTCAGTGGAGGGTGGGAGACCGCGCTGAACGACACGTCGTCGTACCCCGTCACCATCAGGTCCGATGGAACGCGGACGCCGGCCTCATGACAAGCCTGGAGTACCCCGAAGGCGATGGCATCGTCGCCGCAAACCACGGCGTCGGGCAGGTCGTCTCCAGATAGGAGCTGGATTGCCGCCTCCCGTCCCCAGTCGGAGGTGAACTCTCCGAGCGCGACTTCGGCGATGGAACGGAGCCGTAGGCGTTCTGCGATTTGACGAAATGCGCTCAGCCTACGGAATGCAGTCGAGCTGTCAGCTCGGGCGCTGATGAAGAAGACGGTGCTGGCGCCTCTCTCGGCGAGGTGCTGAAGTACCAGCTTGATCCCCACTTCGTCGTCGACGCCCACCCGTGCGGAGTCGAAATCGTCTACTCGCCGATCCAACTGGACGATCGGTACTCGGTCTTCGACCGTGGCGAGCACCGTGCGGCTTCTCTTCGAGTCGCACGGCACGATGACGAGCCCGTCGATGCGGCGCTCGATGAGTCCATGCAGCCTTCGAGTTTCGAGGTCTGGGTCGTTTCCAGACACCGAGAGGAGCAGCGTTCGCCCCGAGATCTCGAGCTCCTTTTCGACCGCCTCGGCGCACGACGCGAAAAACGGGTTAGCGATGCTCGGCACAATCATGCCGACCGTGCCCGACGACCGCAGGCGCAACCCCTGTGCCAGAGCGTTGGGGCGGTACCCGAGCTCTTCCGCCGCGCGGTGAACAAGCACAGCCAGGTCGGGTCGGACCGGGCGGCTGCCGCGCAAGGCCCGCGACACGGTTGCCACGGACACTCCGGCTCTGCGCGCGACGTCACGGATCGTGGGCGTTCGAGCTGCCCACACGTTTCCTCGCTCTTCCACGCCGCGCCTCCACGGGGACGTCCACCCACCACCGGCACCAACCTTGACGTGCGCTCGGTCCCTCGTTAGCCTACGCGCCCGTGCGTGGAAAACGTTTTCCGGACCCCTGGTCCCACGCGTCAGCCTGCTCCGAACCAGCTGCGGGGCGCATGGCCACTGCGACGGGGCTCTCCGCTCAACTACGCGACGGACTCTCCTTACGTTGGTTGCGCAGCACCGAAGTATTACTGTCATGTGACAGGTTTGGAGGGGCCGGTGCGTGACGCAGTGTCGCAACACGAAATCAACTTCTTCCGCGACAACGGCTTCGTCGTGCTCCCAGACTTGCTCGACGGTGAGGACGTGAAGGTGTGGAGGGAGGCCGTTGTCCGCGCGCTTGCCGAGCGGACGGGGATCTTCCCGAAAGACGACGCCGAGTACGCGCCGTTTTTTACCGAGGAGCACGAGTACCACGACAAGGTGTTCTCGCAGACGATCAACCTGTGGATGACGAGTCCCGAGGTGCGCCGTCTCGTCCTGGACCCACGACTGGGGCGCATCGCCGCGACCCTTTCGAATGCCGACGGTGTGCGGATCTACCTGGACCAGGCGCTCGTCAAGGAGCCCTTCGCCAATCCCACGGCGTTCCACCTCGACGTGCCGTACTGGTCGTTTCGCGCGAGCAACGCGCTCACCATCTGGGTTGCCCTGTCCGACGTGACCGTGGAGAACGGATGCCTCTGCTATCTCCCCGGGACGCATCTTGACGAGCGGTACGACAACGTCCAGATCGACGAGGACATCGGCGCCCTGTTCAACGTATACCCCGCGTGGGCGCACATCGATCCCGTCTTCTGCCCAGTCCCTGCAGGCGGGGCTGTCGTGCACAACGGATTGACGGCGCACGGCGCGGGAGCGAACATGACTCCTCACCAGCGGATCGCGTTCACCGTCGCCTACATGCCCGACGGCGCTCGGTTCAACGGAGCGCAGGATATTTACACGAAAGAGCAGGTCGGGGACATGAAGGTCGGTGACCTGCTCGCAGACGAGAATCAGAACCCACTCGTGTTCTCGACGGCCACGGCGCACGCCGCGCTCTGACGTGAGCCCGTCGGCGCTCTCGACCTCTTCGCTCGGCACCTTCAGATGCGCGCAGGAGGGCGAGCCCGCCTTCGCAAGGAAGGCGGCCCGACAGTGACCGTGACCCAGCCGGACGAGGAAGCGACGATCTCGGCCGAGCAGCCGTCGAGCGAGATTCGGCGGAGACGTCCACGGCGGCAATGGAGTTTCGTCCAGCGTTACGGCGTGATCGGCGTCTGGGCGCTCCTCATTGTCGTCTTCGGCGCGCTCAAGCCCTCCGAATTCTTGACGACGACCAACTTCGAGACGATGTTCGACTCGCAAGGTACCCTCCTGCTCCTCGCACTCGGCTTCATCGTTCCGCTCATTGCGGGAGAGATCGACCTTTCCCTAGCGGGAAGCTTCACGATCGAGGTCGTCCTCATTGGAAGGCTTGACATCGTCCACCATTGGGGGTATGCGCCTGTATTCCTCTCGATCATCGGACTGGGGATCGTCGTCGGCGTCCTCCAGGGCTTCCTCATCGTCACGCTTCGGCTCAATTCCCTGATCGTCACCCTCGGCACGGGCACCGCGTTCCTCGGCATCGCTCTCGGCATCGACACAACGCCGAGATCTGGTGTGGGTGCCGGCTACGCACAGCTGTTCTCCGGGTCGTTCCTGGGGCTCGAGCTGTCGTTTTGGCTGGCCCTCGCTGCCGTGCTCATCGGCTGGTACGTGTTCCGGTACACTCCGCTCGGCCGACGGATGTTCTTCGTCGGAGCCAACCCGAACGTCGCCCGTCTCTCGGGAATCCGCGTCCAGCGGATCAAGTTCTCGTCGCTCGTCGTATCCAGCGTCGTCGCAGCCCTCGCGTCGATCGTCGCGGTCGGGTATCTGAACGGCACCGATCCGACCCTTGGTTCCGACCTCCTGCTGCCCATGCTGTCGAGCGCGTTCCTGGGGACGACCTGCTTCGACGTCGGCCGTCCGAGCGCGTGGGGCACCTTCGTCGCGACCTATCTCCTCGTGACCGGGTATACGGGCCTGGAGATCATCGGTCTTGCCGGCTGGATCCAAGACGTCTTCTACGGCGGCGCCCTCGTGATCGCCCTCGCGGTGTCGAGCCTCACCGTGAAGGGAGGTGCGGGAAATACGATCGGATTGAGCGTGGAGACCCAGTAGCCACCGTCGCAGCAGACGCTGCGACAACCAAGCCCGGAGACAGGATGACAAGATTCGAAGAGGGGGAACACCAATGACCAGAGGTCGGTATGCAAGGCAGCTCCTTGTCGCTGTCGGCGGCGCGATGCTCGCCGTCGTGTTCGGCATGGGCGCGCTCGCCGCGTCCACCGCGGCGGCAAGTGCGAGCGATCACGCCAGACAGGATGCGGCAGGACTGACCAGGTCGCAGATCAAGGCGCTCAAGCACGCCCTCAGTGCGACAGAAGGAGCATCCCGGTTCATTGCGCCGGGCCCAGCCCTTCCCGCCGCGAAGGTCAGAGCGCTCAAGGGCGACTCGATCATGTTTCTCGGAGTCGGCGAGAACACCTTCAACACCGAGTACCTGACCGGAGTGCAGCAGGCAGCAAAGGCGTTGGGCATGCATGTCATCTACGATAATGCGCTCACAGCCGCCACACAGGTCCACGACATCGAGAGCGCGATCGCAGAGAACGCGAAAGCCGTTGTCCTCGAGTGTATCGTGCCGACATCCGTATCGAGCGCGCTCACGAAGGCCAAGGCAGCGGGCGTGACCGTCGTCGTCGGATGCACAGGCGATCCCCGTCTCCCGACAGCGAAATTGAAGGCACTCGGAGTGTTCGGAGAGGTGACCTACAGCTACACGCACTCGGGGAAGCTCGTCGGCGAGTACGACGTACTCAAGACCGATGGAAAAGTCCATGCGCTGGTCCAATGGTTCAAGGGGCTCGGAGCTTCCGACGACACGGTCGCAGGATTCAAATCCGTGCTGGAGAAGTACTGCCCGAAGACGTGCTCGGCGACGTACACGGACATCCCGCTCACTTCGAGCGGTGAGACCTCGACGCTCCAGAGCTCCGCGACGGCGGCCGTAGCCAACCCGTCGACCAACGTGTTCTTCCCTGTGTACGACTTCATGGTCACATACGACGAGCCCATCATCACGTCCGCGCGCGCCAACTCGCGCATCATCCTGGCGACGCAGAACGCGGACCTCGCGCCCATGCAAGAGATTTCCGCTGGAAACACCGCGGTCAAGGCGGAAGTGGGAGACCCGACCACCTGGGAAGGCTGGGCGAGCGTCGACCAGGCACTGCGAGGGATCCTAAGGATGGCACCCGTCGCGAACGAGCATGTGCCAACGAGGCTGTTCGACACAGCAAACATCAAGCACGTCAACCTGAAGGCTCCCCTGACAACGTGGTACGGCCCTGCGAACTACCGTGCCGACTACGAGAGGCTGTGGGGGGTTCGCAAGTAGCTCGGCCAGTGAATGGCGCGTCACCGGGGTTCGAGAAGACCCCCGGTGACGCGCCCTGCCGCATGCTGTGCTTCGAGCGCAGGATGCGGCAGCACGGCGTGAAGCTGCACCTACGGCTCTCGCCGAGCTCCACCGCGGTTACCAGACCCGGACCCTTTGCGAACTGATCCTGAAAGCACATCTCCTCCTGAATGCACATCTCCATTGAGCAGCTGACCAAGTCGTTTTCTGGCACGCCCGTGCTAGACAACGTGTCGTTCTCTCTCGAGAGCGGCGAGGTCGTCGCTTTGCTCGGCCAGAACGGGAGCGGAAAGTCGACGCTCATCAAGCTTCTCACCGGCTTTCACACCCCAGACCCCGGATCCGATGCAGCGTTTAGGATCGACGGCGTTCGCTATCCCCTGCCGGTGAGCGAACATCAGCTCCCGGACTTCAAGATCGGTGCGGTCCACCAGGACCTCGGTCTGATCGTGTCGGCTACCGTCGGAGAGAACCTGCTTCTCGGCCAGGCAGGTGCGACCGGGCTCCGGCCGATCCGGTGGTCGAAGTTCTACGCAAAGGCCGATCAGATGCTCGCCCAGATCGGTGCGAAGGACGTCCCTGCTCGGGCGACGGTTCGAGACCTGCCTGCGGTGCAGCGAGCAGCTGTGGCAATGGCGCGGGCGGTGGGGCAAGTCTCCGGTCGAGGGCTCCTCATTCTCGACGAAATCACGGCGTTTCTGACCCAAGACGGCGTCGATGAGCTGTTCGGGTTGATCGAGGAGGCTTCGAGAGCGGGCGTGACCGTGCTGTTCGTCTCGCATCGCCTCGAGGAAATCTGGCGGATCTGCTCGAGGGCGATCGTCCTGCGCAACGGAAGGCTCGTCGCAGACACGAACCTACAAGGGATGACCAACGAGGACCTTATCGACGCAATCGTCGGACAGCCGCTCGAGTGGCTGTACCCGCCCAAGAGCGAGGTCACCAGAGGTGTCCGGCTGCGGCTCAGTGTCGCCGACGAACCCGGATCCGCAGGGTTCGAGATCGAGGCAAGATCCGGGGAGATCCTGGGGGTCACCGGGCTTCGTGGCATGGGCTACGAACTCGTGATCCGCACCCTGTACGGACAGCTTCCTCGGCGCGGACGCCTGCAGATCGACGACGACGAGATCGACCTTCTCGAGATAGACCCTGTCCGCGCGTACCAGCTCGGGATTCGGCTCGTCCCCTCCGACCGGCTGAAGAACGCAGCCTTCGGCGACGCCAGCGTGAGCGAGAACGCCGCGTTGCCCGTCCTCGCGCAGTTCATGCGTCGAGGACTCTACCGGCGCAGCCTCGAGACCAACTGGGTTGACGGGCTCATCCACGATTACGGCATCGTTCCCTCGGACCCAATTGCACCGTTTCGCGCGCTGAGCGGTGGCAACCAACAAAAGGTCGTGGTGGCACACTGGCTCGAGACGAAACCGCGTGTGCTCCTGCTGGATGAGCCGGTTCAGGGTGTCGACGTCGGAGCACGACGGGACATCTTCCTTCGGATCGTGCGGTCCGCGGAGGACGGGGTCACGATCGTGTACTCGTCGAGCGAGCCCGATGACCTTGCGGAATTGTGCCATCGGGTGATCACCTTTCGAGACGGGAAGATCTCCGGTGAGCTCTCAGGAGCGGCCGTGACGGCAAACGGGATCAGCCGGATGAGCTGGGGAACTCCCTCCGATGCCGCATAGTCGCGCGCGAGCGCTGGTACATGTGAGTGAGGCAAGCCGCGACGAAGCAGGTTCATCAAGCAGGCCCCATGGGACCTGACTCGCTCGGTGCGGTTTCTCCGGTCGGGCCTAGCACCGATGATGGGATGTCCGACACCGGACAGCCAACGCCCCCGGTACCCTGCGCCTTGCACCGCGACCCCGCCGTCACTACTACCCCCTCGGTGGTGGTGGTCGGGTCGATCAACGTGGACCAAGTCGTGAAAGTGCAGCGAAGACCGGCGTCGGGAGAGACGGTAAGTGACGCAATAATCGAGCTCCACTCCGGAGGTAAGGGCGCGAACCAAGCGGTCGCTGCTGCACGCTGCGGCGTCAGCGTCGCAATGGTGGGTCGAGTCGGCAACGACCCGAACGGACTCGCGCAGCGGGCTGTTCTCTCCGATGGCACCCTCGATGTCGTTTGCGTCGCAGTGACTGAGGGCGTTCCCACCGGTCTTGCGATCGTCATGGTGACCCCGGAAGGAGAGAATTCGATCATCGTCGCGCCGGGCGCTAATCGCTTTCTCACCCCGCGCGACATTGATGCTGTACGACCGCTTGTCGCCGGAGCCGACGTGCTCGTGACCCAGCTCGAGATCCCCTTGCACGCAGTCGAACGAGCTATCTCACTCGCACGGGACCAATGCATCGTCGTCCTGAATTGCGCGCCCTTCCGCGCACTTCCATCCTCGGTCCTCTTCTCGACGTCCGTCCTCGTTGTGAACGAGGTGGAGGCAGGGCTTCTCGCTGGGTGCCCGTCAGGAACTCTTGACGAGGCGTTCGATGCGGCGTCTCGGATCGTCGAATTGGGCCCGGGCGCTGCAGTCGTCACGCTGGGACCGCTCGGGGCGGTCGTCGTGAGTGCCCGCGATCGCGTGCACGTTCCTGCCAGTCGAGTTTCCGTTGTCGACACCACCGGCGCGGGTGACGCGTTCGTTGGTGCGCTCGCTGCCGCGCTGTCGAAGGGAAGCGACATCGTGACGGCTGTGCGCTTCGGCGTCGAGGTTGGCACCGCAACCACGACGCAGTTCGGAGCCCGAGCGGTCGTACCCTGTGCGCTGCTGTCGTGACCCGTGTCTCGCATTCCGGCGCCGCGGCGAGTGTCGTGCGCAACGCCTCCCGCTCGATGACAACCGCACGTTAAGAGGAGCCGTCCAACATGGTGCAACTGCGCGTGATCGACCTCTCATCTTTCTACAGCGAGGGCGCGGCCGGCCGGCGACGGGTGGCGGCTGAGATCGACGCCGCATGCCGTGAGATCGGCTTCTTCGCCGTTGTGGGGCACGGAGTCGACGCTGATCTGGTCGAGGGCACGCGCAAGGCGGTACGGGCGTTCTTCGCATTGCCCGAAGCGGCGAAATTGGCGACGCGACCCGCGACCGCCAACGGCCGGGGTTACGTCCCCCTCGAGGGCGAGGTCCTCAGTTCCACGACGGCCTTCAGAACCGCGCCGGACATGAAGGAGTCCTTCTCGATCGGCCCCTTCGACGTGGGTGACGAGCCCTACTTCCGATACGAGCCGTCTGGCATCGCCTTCGCACCCAACATCTGGCCGAGCCACCCGCCTCAGCTCAGCCTGCTCCTGCGCCGCTATTACCGTGCGCTTGCCATGCTCGCAGACGATCTCATGACGCTGACCTCGCTCGCCTTCGGACTTCCGGAGAACTGGTTCGCGGCGAAGTTCGATCGCCCGACCTCGGCGCTTCGCGTCCTGCACTATCCACCGCGTGTCTCGCTCGAGGGCGACCAGTTCCCCGCCTCGGCGCACACCGACTACGGCACGTGGACGATCCTGAAGAAGCGGCCGGGAGAGACGGGGCTGCAAGCACAGTCGGTCCGAGGCGACTGGATCGACGTCATCGCGCCAGAGGGAGCATTCGTTGTGAATGTCGGCGATCTGCTCATGCGCTGGACCGGGGGACATTGGCTTTCGACGCTCCACCGGGTGGTTCCGGTAGAGCAAGTTGAGGAGGGCGGCGAAGTCTCGCTCGTCTTCTTCCAGCAGCCAAACTGGGACGTCGTCATCTACCCGTTTACCAAGAACGACGTGCACCGAGACGAGCTGGAAGCACGCTACAAGCCGGACTCGACAGAGCGCCACTACCTCGGCGTGATGGTCGGCGAATTCGTTTTTGGCAAGTACAGGACGAGCGTGTCGGCAGGCGCTTTCGGTGTGGAGGACACACAGGGGTGCCGAATGTGAGGGACGTGCAGCGACCTGGCGCTTGCCGCCCCCGCAAGATCATCTTGGACTGCGACCCAGGTCACGATGACGCCGTCGCGATCACGCTCGCCGCAGGGAGCCCGGCCATCGAGCTGCTCGGCATCACGACCGTCGCCGGCAACCAGACGATCGACAAGACGACGCGCAATGCGTGCGTGATGTGCACCCTGCTCGGCCTTTCGGAGACGCCCGTCGTCGCGGGGTGCAGCGGTCCGCTCGTGCGGACGCTCCGCACCGCGTCGGAGTTCCACGGCGCGTCGGGGCTCGACGGCCCCGAGCCGATCGAGCCGACCGTCGTGCCGGCGGCCGGACATGCGGTCGACTGGATCGCGGATTCGGTGATGGCGCACCCGGGCGAGATCACCCTCGTCGCGACCGGGCCGCTGACCAACGTGGCGATGGCACTTCGGAAGGAGCCTGCGATCGCGCAGGCGGTGCGGGAGGTCGTCATCATGGGGGGCGCCTACTCCCGAGGGAACGTCACGCCGGCGGCAGAGTTCAACGTCTTCGTCGACCCGGAAGCCGCGAGAGCCGTCTTCGAGGCGCCGTGGCCTCTCACGATGATGGGGCTCGAGCTCACGCACCAGGCGATCTTCGGCAGCGCAGAGGAGCGACGGCTCGAAGAGATCGGGTCGCCTCTCGCCCGTTTCTTGATCGAGCTGATGCGGTTCTTCCGAGGCGCCTACCGAGCAGCAGTGGGACTCGAGGATCCTCCTGTGCACGATCCGTGTGCCGTGGCCTACGTGATCGACCCGAGTTTGTTCGAGGTGGCCAGCGCGCACGTCGAGGTCGAGACGAACGGAACCTGGACGTCAGGCATGACCGTCACGGATTTCGGGCCCACTCGACCCGGTGTCCGTCGCGTTGGCGTCGGGACCGAGCTCGACCGCGAAGGCTTCTGGGAGCTCGTGCTCTCGGCGGTGGAGCGGGTGCGCGGGCCAATCGGGTCGTTCGGGTCGGACCACGATCCGGCTCGGGCGTGACGGGCAAGGGTGGCGGCGACGCCGGCTCGGCTTGGAGGCTCCTGGCGTGTAGCGGCAGACCGTCATGTCGAGACTGTTCTCTATCCCGGGTGTCGGGGTCCAGGTAGGGTCTGGCTTCATGGACGAAGTTCGACATCAGCCGACTCCGCGCACCTGCGAACAGTGCTGGCGGCGTCACGGCCACTGTTGTCTGGAGCGGTCGATCCGCCGTGACCTACCATGCCGGTTCGGCCATCGGCGATGAGCGTCCGCGTCTCGGTCGTTGGCGCCTACGGCGT
Organism: Actinomycetes bacterium; assembly: GCA_021791615.1. The sequence goes on along the minus strand of JAJYWG010000138.1, from coordinate 10,058 downwards.
CGGTCTCACCTTCGATCTCGATGTCGTCCCCGAAGCGGGGGAGACGGTCTCCTGCCGCTCCTTCGTACAGCACCATGGCGGGAAAGGCTCGAACCAGGCGGTCGCCGCCGCTCGGCTCGGTGCAATGGTGAGCCTGCAGACGGCGCTCGGTGACGATGCCTTCGGCGAGGGGGCGCGAAGCCTGTGGGAACGCGAGGGCGTGGCCGCCGCGGCGCTCGTTTGCGCCGGGACGCCGACGATGGTCGGGGCGATCCTGGTGGAGCCGGACGGGGAGAACCGCATCGTCATCGCGCCCGGCGCGCTCGAACGGTTCACCCCCGAGCACCTCGACGCCTCCCTCATCTTCGGCTCTGACGTCCTGTTGGTGCAGCTCGAGATCCCGCTCGCGACGGCTGCGCAGGCGCTAGCCATGGCTCGGCGCGCGGGGGTGCGAAGCGTGCTGAACCCCGCACCGGCACCGGCAGTTCCGGACGTGGTTGGCCTGGTGTCGTCGGCCGACATCGTCACGCCCAACCTTCGTGAGGCTCGACGGCTGCTTGGAGGTGTGACAGCACCAGGCGATCAGCTCGCGGCGCGGCTTGCACGAAGTACGGGCGGCACGGTCGTGCTGACCGCGGGCGCGTCGGGCGCCTACGTCGCCCACGACGGCGCGCTCACCCACGTCGAGGCGCTCCCCGTCGACCCGATCGTCGACTCGACCGGCGCCGGCGACGCGTTCAGCGCCGCCCTCGGGGTGGCCCTCGCAGACGGGGCTGACCCGATCGAGGCGGCACGCTTCGCGACCCGGGCCGCCGCACACTGCGTCAGCGTGCCCGGCGTGATCCCCGGGCTCCCACGACGAGAAGACCTCGAGCACCAATGAGCCTGGTGGATCCCGTGCCCACGCGCCGTCAGGTGGTGCTCGACACCGACACCGCTGCAGACGACTGCTTCGCGCTCCTCGCGTGCCTGCTTCATCCCGCCGCGGACCTCAAGGCGGTGACCGTCGTTGCCGGTAACGTTTCCTTCCAGCAACAGGTCGAAAACGCGCTGATCACGATCGACCAGTCTGGTCGCGGCGGTGAGGTCCCTGTGTTCGCGGGTTGTACCGCGCCGCTTACTCGCCCCTGGCGCTCTGCCGCGCACGTCCACGGTGACGGGAAAGGGGGGCACACCTGGCGCCGACCCCGTCAGCGCGTCGAAAAGGACCACGCCGTCAACGCGATTGTGACCCTGGCCGAGAGGTGCCGCGGCGAGCTCGACCTCGTCTGCATTGGTCCGCTCACGAACGTAGCCGCCGCGCTGATCCTCGACCGCGAACTGCCTTCGAAGGTCCGAAAGGTGTACGTAATGGGCGGCTCGAACAACTGGCGCGGCAACATCACCCCGGCCGCGGAGTACAACTTTTACGCAGATCCCGAAGCTGCCAGCCTGGTCCTCGGGGCGGGTTTCGATCTCACGATCGTCGACTGGAGCCTCACCGTCCGCCAGGCGGTCTTCGACGACGCCGAGCGAGCAGCGATCGAACGCCTCGGAACGCCCCTGTCACACTTCTTCGGTGTGGTCAACGGACCGACGCTGGCCTTCAACCGGCGCGTTGGCATCGACGGATCGACCCATCCGGACCTGCTCACGGCCCTCTGCCTGCTCGAGCCTGGGATCATCCGCCGGACGGGCCGCTACCGGGTCGAGGTGGAGACGCACGGGTCGGCCACGCTCGGGCACTCGGTCTTCGACTGGGGTGTCTTGGAGGACCCAGCCAACGCCACCGTCGTCGAAGAGATCGACCGCCCGGCTTTCTTCGACGCGGTTCTCACCCTGCTCGCCCACGATCTTCTTGCACACGATCCAAGAGAGGCGCGACGTGAGTGACGACATCGCACCGTTTATCCAGCACACGCTGATCGCACCGGGGGTTAGCCGGTCGCAGCTCGAACGCCACGTCTCGGAGTGCGTCGAGCATGGCTTCCACGCGGCGATGATTGGCGCCTGCTGGCTGGGCGAAGCGCGGGCGCTGCTGAGTGGCACCGGGGTGAAGGTGGCAACCGCTCTCGACTTCCCCTACGGCTGCATGACGACCGAGGGGCGGGTGGCCGAGATGCAGGCGATCGTCGACGCCGGGGCGGACGAGGTCGACATCGGCATCCAGATCGGCTGGCTCCGCTCCGGCGAGCATGCGCGCTTTGCCAACGACCTGGGCGCGGTGCTGCGCGCCGCCCAGGGCATCCCGGTGAAGGCCATGCTCGAGCTGCCGCTCCTGTCGCCCGACGAGCGGCTCGCGGCTGTCGCTGCGTGCGTCGACGCTGGCGTCGCGTACCTGAAAAACGCCTCCTCGGGAGCGGTGGGCCGGGCCACGCCTGAGGACATCCGCTGGCTGCGCACGCATGCGCCCAGTGGTGTCCTGGTGAAGGCTTCCGGCGGGATCGCCAGCCGCGCGCAGGCTGTCGCGCTCTTGGAGGCGGGCGCGGCACTTCTCGGCACCTCGGCGGGCGTGGCGATCGTCGAAGACCTCGGGGGCGCCTCCTCCTATTGAGGGCACCGTCTTTCGCGAAGGTTCTCAAGGAAGCTCTGAACGGCGAAGTAGGTACCAATGTTTGCCATCCTCCCCGTCCGTGAGGGCGGGGAGGATGGCAAGTGCGGCATGGCGCGCTACCTACGGCCAGTCCCGTCGGGCGCTCGCATCCCCTCCCTACGAAGCCGCTCATTCGCCGCGCAGCTGTTGGAGCACCTCGTCTTGGGTTGCGAGGTGCTCTACCCAAAGTCCACACGATCTAGCGAGAAGCCCGGGAATCCCCAGGCTTCAGCTGTGGGGAGGATTCAAGCATGAGTGACCTGTGCGCCAGCCTCGAGATCGGCTCGCCTGGTATGGCTCAGCGAATCGGACATGCCCCGTTGTGGCACTTGCCATCGTTCGAGTCGCCGACGAGAACGAGGCCCCAACCAGAGCGTGCCAGGTACTCGTCCTCGGTGAGCGGCTCGTAGGGGGCGAGCTCGCGAGAGACCTTCGGGAACACGGTCATCCCCTTCAGATAGCCAAGATGGGGGAGCATCGCGGCGATCAGCTCGTTCGGGGCGGTGTCGGGGGCAATCTGGGCCGTCGCCGAGATCGTGTTTCCGTCCCCGGGGGAGCAGAAGTGCTCCTGGACGGTCGCGACGACGTCGAATAACTGCGCTTCCGACAGCTCGTCTGCCTGCTCGATCAGCTCGGCAGGGTAACGGTCGAGGATCTGGTCTCTGACGACGAACTTGACGACCGAGGTCCCTTGACACGTGGCGCTCCTTCAGGAATGACCGGACGCGCGCGGCCATGTTCTTGCACTACTCACATCATGTTTTACCGGTCGGTGACGAGGGTGGCCCGTTGGTCGTCGACGGCGGGAGCCACGTGGTGCATACCTGTATTGAGGACGGCTCGAGTTGGAAGTTCGCGTGTGCTTTCTATAAACGGTGCATCCATTAGGATTACGGCATGGCACAATCACAGAAGAAACCGATTGCAACGAAGCGAGCCGCCAAGAAGACGCTGGCGAGCCGGCCAAGGAGCAGAAACCCCGTCGCTCCGTCAGGAAACGCCGGACAGAGGCGGCGCGGGCCGCGTGGCGGTCTCACCGACGCGCACAAGGCGCAGCTGGCGCGCGGCCGTGAGGAAGCGAGGATCGTGCGTGCCTACCTCGAATCGGTCGACGCTCCGAAGCCCCGGGGACGCCGTCCATCTCCTGAAGCGGTGAAGAGGCAACTCGACCGGGTACGTGAGCAGCTCCGAGACGCTCGCGGCGTCGACAAGCTCACCTTGCTGAAGGAGCGCCGCGATCTCGAAGCGACGCTCGGCACGCTTCGACCGGCCGCCGACCACAATGGGCTCGAGAGGGAGTTCGTGAAGGTCGCCCGCAGCTACAGCGAGCGACGCGGCATCGACTACTCGGTCTGGCGAGAGATGGGCATTCGGCCGGCGGTTCTGTCCAAGGCGGGGATCACCCGGAGCGGACGCACTGCAACTCGTCGGTAGCCGTTCGTCGAAAGCTCCGCGGCTGGGTCATAGCCACCGTGCCTCGACGACGATCCTGGCGTCGTCGGTGAGCGGGGCGTTGGAAACGACATCGATCTCGTAGCCAGTGAGTGTTTCGACGTCGAGCATGAAACATGAAAGCAGCCGTGTCGAGCAATGACGCCTCTTCGTCGGGGGTGACAAGCAGGTCGATGTCGCTTGAGAGCGCGTCGGTCCCCCCGGGGCGATCGAGCCGAAGACGCGCACGCAGAGGAGATGGTGCGAAGCGGCGAGGCGCTTCACCTCTTCGCGGTAACGGTCCAGCACGACCGAGGGGAGCGGGCGCATCGCCTGGAGGGGGCGGTGCTTGGTCTGCGGCTCAGAAGTGAGCGTGCCGGACTTGTAGGAAGAGATCCGGGCTTGGCTCGTTCGAGCCCGCCGCGCGAGCTGGCGCCGGCTCAGCCCGGCCGCGACCCGTGCAGTTCGCAGCGTCGCGCCAGACTTCATGGTCATCGAGACGGTGGGAGCCGGGCTGTGGGGCGTTGTCGCCTCCGGGAGCGAGCGAACTCAGTTGACATCGGGAGGCCTTGTCGATAGAGTGGAATCGGTTGCTGTATCGATTCCAGAGGGGGTGCGATGATTCAACGCAAGGTCGGTCGGTCACTGTGCGGCATTGGCTGCGCAACCTTGACGCTGGGACTCTTGGTCAGTGGCTCGGTTCTTGCTACGAACGCAGGAGCGTCGAAGGCGCCGCCGAGCACGTTCAAGTTCTCGTGGGGTACGTTCCACGTAGCAAGCAGGATCGAGAAGAACATTCGCGCGCACAAGGCGCTGAACTTCGACATGTCCTACCAGGCTGTTTCCGAGGCCGGTGCTCCTGCCGAGCTACGTGCGGGCCTGAGCCGAGGCGCAGCCTGGGTCAAGAAGACCTACGGTGTGACGATCAACGTCAAGCTGATCGGGAGCACGAACACAACAGCACCGGCCCAGATCAGCCAGATCACGAGCCTCGTGAGCGCCGGAGAGCTCACATGCGTCGGCGTCGAGCCCATTACGCCGGGTGCGTTCGAAAAGGTGATCAACTCGACGATGAGCGCCGGCGTGCCGGTGATGACCGTCAACACGGATAGTCCGCCGTCCCACCGCATCGCCTATTACGGCGTGGACGACACCACACCGAAGTCGCCGCTGTGGACTGGAAGGGTCGCGGGGGAGTACACGGTCAGTTGGGCGAAGAAGCACCACATCGTCTTGAGATCGGCTGCCCTGGTCACGGGTACAACGAGCGCGCCCTGGGCGCAAGGGCGCATGAAGGGCTGGGAAGAGGTCGTGAAGAGCGCGTTCCCGCACATCAAGATCGTGGGAACGCCGACTGACGCCCTTACCACCGGGTACACACCGTCTCCGATTACGTCAGACATGTCCGCCTTCATGACTGGCCATCCGACAGTCCAGTTCTACTTCGACAGCGACTGGGGGGCAGCTGAGATAGGCGGGCTAATCGCGAGCAGGGGCCTCAAGGGGAAGGTGTTCACGCTCGGGTACAACGTCAATTCGACTTACATCAAAGATCTCAGGGCAGGAGACATCATCGGCACCGTGGACCAGCGCTATGACCTCCAGGCAGAGAACTTCGTGAAAGGCTGCGCGAGCATGCTGCTCGCTGGGAAGGTGCCGTCGCCCCACCAGTATATCGATCCTTCGATTTGGACTCCGACAAACGTGAAAGCAGCGGTCGCGCTGTACAAGAGCATTCCCGGCTCGCTGACATAGCAGCAGGCGGACGGAAGAGAGCACATCGTGTCGCCAGCTGGAAGCGGCAAATCGATGCGTGCGCTAGGGGCTCGGGTCAGCAACAGATGAGTAGCCCTCATTGGTTCTGACCAGAGCCCTGGCTATCCGTGTGCAAGCGTACGTAAGAGTGGCGATCTCCAACGGAGACCAGATCAAATGCTGATCGTCGACAGTGTGCGGAAGACGTACGGTGAAACCCACGCTCTCGCGTCGCTCAGCCTCCAAGCTCACCCGAGAGAGATCCTAGGGATCGTCGGCGCCAACGGAGCCGGAAAGAGCACGTTGGTAAAGTTGCTCGCTGGAGAAGAGCGGGAGGACAGCGGCACCATCTCTTACAACGACCTCGTTTTGCCGCTCGAACGGCGTCGTCAGCTGGTCGCAGTCGTGCACCAGGAACCACAGCTGTTCCCGAACCTGTCAGTAGCAGCCAACCTGATGATCGGCAGGGGCGGGATTGCAAAGCCTCGACCGACGCCAGAAGTAGTGCACCTCCTCCGGCACCTTCACGTCGGCGGCCAGGCGAATGAGCTGCTTGAGAACACGCCTATCGCCGTGTGGCAGTTGACCGAGATTGCGCGAGCTCTCCTGAGATCGGCAGAGGTGTTCGTCTTCGACGAGCCGAACTCCGCGCTCACGAAGGACGAATCCCAAGAGCTGTTCGAGCACATGAAAGGCCTGCGTGACGCCGGCAAGCTGGTGATCCTGGTCTCTCACCGCTTGGCAGAAGTCAGCGAAATCTGCGAGCGCGTCGTAGCGGTGCGAGACGGCAGCGTCGCGGGCGTGATCTCCGGCCATGACGTCACGACTGAGAACCTGGCATCGATCCTGACCGCTCAGGAGTTCGGGGGCGGCGACTCGGCCGCGATCGCGGCACCGTTCATCGCTTCCGATGCGCCGGCGGTCGCTCACATCACTACCGCACCGGGCGGCTCGGGAGGCGGCCCGTTGCCGGGCACGATCGCCGAGAACGAGAAGAGGTCCGACGCAGCGAAGCGCAGCATATGCGGCATACGGGGCCACGTCGTGGCGGTAACCGGCCCGGAAGGCGGTGGAGGACGTGAGCTCGTGCGGAGTGCAGCACTCGCCGGTGAGACCGGACGCGTGCGCCGCGCGTACATGCCCGCAGACCGGCGCCAGAGCCTCTTTTTCAACATGTCAGTGGCCGCGAACATCGCTTCCCGCTTGAACCGACGCGAGCTGTCAGGCCGCCGTAGGCTCATCACCAGGCGGATCATTGCGAAAGCGGCGGGCTCCTACATCGCAGACTTCCGGATCAAGGCGGCACAACCTGGGGTGATTGTCGGAAGTCTGAGCGGTGGAAACCAGCAGAAGGTTGCACTCGCATGTGCCCTGGCGGTACGCCCGGACCTGTTGATCGTCGAAGAGCCCACTCGCGGCGTCGACCTTGCCACCAAGATCCAGATCCACGAGATCCTCGGGACTTTCGCGCGATCGGGGGGGGCGGTCGTGATGTTCGTGAACGAGTTGGAAGACGCCGTCGGGTGCGCCGATCGGCTATTCGTAGTGGGCGACCAGGTGGTGCAAGGCTGCTTGGATGTGGACAAGTCAAGTGACCTCGAAGCGCTCACCATCGCGGTGAGCCAATTGCTGGGGAAGCAGGTCGATGCCGCTTAGGGGCGAACTCAGCGTCGACAAGAGCGGCGTAGGTACAGCGAATCCAAGGGCAGAGAGAACGGTTGCTGTGTCGACTAACGACTTGAAAGCGGGTGCGGGAGCCGCTCGCACGTCGACAGGCACCGTCAGGAACCTCTTGCGCGCCTGGAGTCGCATCGGAGGACTTCTCGTCGCTGTGATGGCATGTGCGATGGTGTTCGAAGGATTGAATACGGCATTTCTGAGCTCTGCCAACATCCTTACAATTTTCAAGACCACCAGTAGTCTCGGCATCATCGCGATGGGTGAGATGGTTGTGCTTCTCGTCGGTGAAATCGATCTCTCCGTCGGATCGATCTACGGTCTCGGGGCGATGTCAATTGCCCTTCTCTGGGTTCACGGTGTCCCGTTCGTGCTTGCATGTCTTGCCGGGCTCGGGATCGGATTCGGGGCAGGACTGATCAACGGGATCGTCACCACCTACATCGGGGTCAACTCGTTCATCACCACGCTCGGGATGTTGAACCTCGCCGAGGGAATCACGTTCCTGGCCAGCAACTCCGCGTCGGTGAACCCGCTCGCGACGGACCCGGGCTACTCCATCTTCGAGGCCTTCGGGCAGGACCAAGTCTTCGGGGTGGTGCCAGTTCAGATCTTCTGGCTACTTGGCGTCGCGGTGATCATGTACGTGGTCGTCCATCGGAGCATGTTCGGCTTCAAGAGTGCGGCGATCGGCGGGAACGGCGTCGCGGCAAAGGTCGTCGGCCTCCCCGTACGCCGGTACAAGATCATCGCCTTCGGACTGAGCGGCACCCTGGCGGTACTGGCCGGCATCATCGCCTTTTCGCTGGTGGGTGCGACGTCGCCCACGGCAGGATCGAGCCTTCCCTTCACGGTGTTCGCAGCGGTCATCATCGGTGGCGCGAGTCTTTCGGGGGGCCGGGGCACGGTGTGGGGAACGTTCCTGGGCGCGCTGTTCTTGACGCTCATCTCGAACGGACTGTCGCTCCTCGGCTACGGACCGTTCGTCCAGCTCATCTTCGTTGGGGTCGTCATCGTCGTCGCCGTCGCCGTCGATCGCCTGACGTCGCGCAGACACGACCGCCAGTCCGCGCCGGTTCAATGGTAACGCCGACGGAGCAGGAATCTTCGGGCCCCGTGCGGCTCGAAGCCGGCCCGCTGAACTGCGACATCGTCGGTGCCGACGTGTGGAATCTTTGCGTCGGTCGGCGACGCCTGCTCACTCGCTTGTACATCGCCGTACGGGACGCGGCCTGGAACACCATTCCGTTCAGGTGCCGTACAAGTGTCGTGGAACAGGCGGGTGACGCGCGGGTGATGTCCATGTCTTGCTTTGTCGATAGCCCACCCATATCCGCGAAGTGGGCTGTGCGGATTGTCTTGTCGAGTGCAGGTACGTTCCGCTACGAGATGTCTGGCGAGGCCCAGTCGGATTTCGAGCTTGCCAAGATCGGACTGAACCTTCACCACCCGCTACCAGAGACGCTTGGAAGTCGCTTTGAAGCCCGTCGCGGAGATCGGTCGGTGACCGGCCGCATTCCCGCTCTCATCGATCCCCAACTGTTCGTCGAGGGGAAGCTGACTGGCATGTTCATGCCGTACGACCGCCTCACGTTCCACAGCGAGAGAGACGATCGTGTCGAATTCTCGTTCGAGGGTGACGAGTTCGAGATGCAGGATCATCGGAATTGGACGGACTACAACCTCAAGACGTACGGCACTCCACTTGAGGTGCCACTTCCGCTCCGTGTGAGCAGAGGGGACCACATCGAACAGGCCGTGTCGATCGACGTACACGAGGCCAAGGCCTTTTGGAGTTCCGCTCGCGGCCGGGCACCCGAACCGCGTGTTGCGATCGGGCGGCACGAGCTAGTGAAGCGGCCTTCTCTCGGTACCGAGTTCCCCGATGACCTGGGGAAGCCACGCGAGGCGACCGCTTCCCTCTCAAAGGCGATCGGACTCGACTATCTGCGCGTCAACCTGGACCTGACGAGGGCAGAGGGGATGGCTTGCGCCCACATGCACGCGAAGGTCGCCGAGGAGTGGGGCATTCCACTGGAGCTTGTTGTAGTCGTGAGTCCAGGACAGGCCCGTCCAGAGGAGCTTGCGAGCCTACGTGACTGGCTTGGCTCGAGCACGGCTCGAATCGTGAGGACTGTTGTCCTCGAAGGGCCGCGGGGATTCATCATCGGTCGGACCACCACCCCACCCGCGACCGTGCGGGACGTCAGGACTGTTTTTGAGCAGTTCGGCGCGGTGCCGTGCATTTCGGCAACCGAGCAGTGTTTTGCCGAGCTCAACCGTTGGTGGCCAGACGCAAGCGAGATCGACGGCTTCGGATTCTCTATCTGCCCGCAGGTGCACGCGGCCGATGAAACGTCCCTAATGGAGAACTCGTTCGGGCAATCAGACACTGTGCTGACTGCTCGGCTAAAAAGCGGTGGACGACCCGTGCACGTTGTGTCGGTCGAGATGATCGGCAAGTTCGGCCCGTATCCAGGAGGCGTCCCGAAGGTGGACGATCTTTCGAAGTACGGCGACCCACGACAGCATCAGATGTTCGGTGCCGCCTGGACGCTCAACTCGCTTGTCCAACTGACGGTGTCCCACGCTGCGTCCGCGACCTATTTCGAGCTTTTCGGAGATCGAGGCGTTGTGCAGGAAA
>JAJYWG010000242.1 GCA_021791615.1 Actinomycetes bacterium | reverse complement strand
TGGCCCAGCGTCGTGGTGATGCTGAAGATCCCCGTGTTGACGAAGAAGCGAGCAAACGGAGCGGCGCTCCATGCCGCCACGATGTTGTGCCACTCAAAGTGCGTCGGAAACAGCGACGCTTGCGGATCGATGATCTGACCATTGGACTTCAGCGCAGAGCCCAGCATCCACACCAGCGGGAACGCGGCAATACCGGCCGCCACGAACGTAAGGACATAGACCAGGACGCGCGCCCACCGCGGCAGCATCTTCACGACTCCTGCCTCACGGCTCGCCCGATCACTCGCAGCTGCACGAGAGCCACCACTATCGAGATCAGGAAGAGAATCACAGCCATCGCGTCCGCCTCCCCGGTGGACCCCCCGCCTCCGAGTCCGAAGCCCTCCTGGTAGACGTAGTAGAGCACGGTTTGAGTCCACCCGCTCGGACCGCCACCGGTCAGGATGTAGATCTGGGTGAACGCCTGCAGTCCCGTGAGCGTCGCCACCACGCTGATCAGAGCCGTGCTGTGGCGAAGGAGCGGCCAGCGGATGTGGCGGAAACGGCTCAGCGCCCCTGCGCCATCCACCGTCGCAGCCTCCAAGAGCTCCCCGGGAAGGCTCTTCAAGCCCGCCAGGAACAAGATCACCACTTCGCCGATGAACTGCCAGGCCCCAAAGGTGATGATCGCGAGCATCGCGACCCTCGGCCCCGACAGCGACACCTGCGGTAGACCGAGGGGAATCAGGATTCGATTGATGAAACCAGTATTGGGTTGGAAGAAGGTGTACCAGATGAACGCCGTTGCCACCGGCGGGACCACCACGGGGATGATGAACAGCGCGCGGGTCCAACCCGTTCCCCGCAAGCTGACGTCGAGGAGGAGCGCTATCCCGAGGCCACACGCCGTGGTGACTACAACGAACCCCACAGTATAGATGACCGTGACCAGCAGCGCCTGGCCACCGCCATCCGCGAATATCGAGCCGTAGTTCGACAGTCCCGCAAAGCGCAGGTCCGTTCCGAACACGTTACCCGCATAGAGGCTACGCCGGACCACCAAGACCAGGGGGAGGACCGAGAAGATGATCGTGAGGACCACCACGGGCGCGACGAACGGGTAGGCCACCCTCCAACCCTTCTGACCCACGATGCCACGCCCCCGGCGCGGAGCGAACCGATTGGTCCGCCCGCGCGCCGGGAGCCACCCTCCCGCTTGCGCTCTCAGGAGTTGCCACCTCCCGCCAGCACTGCCCTGTTGCCTTCCGCCGAAGCCTTTGCGAGCGCCGCCGCCGGCGAGACGTGCCCGGTCAAGCAGGCATTGATCTCGTCATAGAGGTCCTGGGAGATGGAAGAGTAGCTGGGTATGCTCGGGCGAACGTGACCGTACTTGAGCTCTCCGGCGAACACCGAGTAGCCGAAGAACGACTTCTCCTCTTTCCGCAACGCCGGCTGCCCGTCTTGGGCGGGCGAGCTCGGCAGACCGCCCGACTCAGCTGCCAGGTACGCTCCTTGGGCGGGCTCTGCCAGCCACTTGATGAATGCCGTGGCCACGTCGTCAGCCGCCGGACCGTGGTCGAACTCCGCCGCGACGCCTATACCGATGTTCGTGGCCTCGCCCTTGGCCCCTCGTGGGAACGGAGCGACCCCGAAGTCCAGGTGCGCCGATTGCGACGGCGCTACAGCCCAGGCGCCATCCACGACCATGGCCACGTCATTGCCGGCGAAGGCATTTGAGCCGTCGTAGCTCCCGGCCTCCGCGTAGCTCGTGGTCGGAGCAGCGTGATCCTTCCTGATCAGGTCGTACCAGGCAGTCAGTGCGTCGACGCCGGCCGGGCTGTCGAAAGCCGTCTTCGTGTCGTTGGCATTCATGAAGTGGCCTCCGTTCGCCCACAGCCACATCTCCCAGTCGTAGGAGATCCACTCCGAGGTGCCGAGGGGAACATAGATGCCGTACAGGTGCTTCGACGGATCAGTGAGCTTGATCGCGTCGGCCGCCAGTTCGGTCAAGGTAGCTGGTGGCTTGGCGATGCCAGCCGCAGCAAAATCCTTTTTGTTGTAGAACAGCGCCACATCCCCGACGCCGGCAAGGGCCATCCCGAGCTGGTGTCCTTTGTAGAACAACGCTTTCCTTATGCCGGGGTAGAGACCATTGGTCAGGCTCGTCATCTTGCCGTTGAGGTACACGAGCTTCCCGCTCTCCGCGAAGAACGGCAGGTCTGCGGGGTCCTGGCCAAGGAGCACGTTCGGCTCGGTCCCGGTCTTCAGGGCCGCCACCACCTTCGCCGTCGTGTCATCCGCGCTCGCGATGTACTCCCCCTTGACCACCATCCCGGGATGGCTTGCGTTGAAATGCGCGTCGAGATAGTTCATCTCGGACTGAGTGTCGCTGGACCAGTACGTGATATCTACGGTCTTCGCCTTGGTTTTGGGTTGCGCGCTGGCATTCAGGCTCGTGGACGAGGCCCCTGCACCGCAGGCGCTCAGTAGGAGCGCCGCTGCGGCAGCCCCAGCGGCGGCGGCAAGTTTCCTCGATCGACGCCGGGCGGTCCACGAAGGCCCGAAACGAGATATCATCATCATTATCCTTATCCTCTCCTTAACTTAACTGGATCGTCCAGGTATGCTGTACTAGCCCTAAATCAAGCGCTCCGGGGCCTGGAGCTGTCCCCAGGAGCGCCGAGGACTCGCTTGCCGCTCGCCGGAGGCCGACAAGCGGCTCGTGGCGACCTCGAGGGGCCCCCGGAGGGGGAGCCGGAAGGCCCGGTGGTGTCATTCGAGGCTCCTTTGCGCTCGGCGGGCTGTTTGCAGGCGCGCCGAGGCGGTCCGTTCCCTCGGGGAGCGGACCGGGAGGCCGGATCTCGGTCGGTGGGTCTCAGAGGATGTCGGCCAAGCGGAAGAACGGCCGTAGCCATGGGTTCCAGGCGATGATCCTCCAGCGGATCTTCCTCGCCCCGCGCACGATCTGGCAGGCGATGTCGATGAAGGCCGCTCGGAAGGTGTGGAACTCCATGCGCAGCAGCTTGTCGGCCTCGGCTCTGTGCTTGGCCGACCAGCGGGGGTGGACGGGTAGCAGCAGTGCGCACCAGGCCTTCATCGACCAGGCGAGGGACGCCATGATCATGTAGGCGTGGTTGGCGACCAAGGTGCCCACCGGGGCCGAGAGGGCTCCCATGTCCTTCAGCTGGGCATGCAGGTTCTCCTGGTTGCAGCGCTGACGGGCCTCGCCGACGACCTGGTCGGGGGTCATGTTCCAGTCGTTGGTGATGTAGAAGAAGTAGCGGTACTGGTCGAACAGCGTCTCTTGTCCGCCGACTTCGATGGTCAGGTTCTTTCGCAGCGCGATCATCCGGTAGTCGGTCTTGGCTGCCCGGGGGCGGTAGGTGAGCTCGACGACATCTTCGGCCGTGGTGGTGATCTTCTTATATCCCCGGGAGGCGACGATCCCGTCCTTGACCCGCGGCTGCTTGGCCCGGCTCTTCTTGACCGCCGCTGTGCCGACCGTCTCGGAGAGCAACTTGGCTCGCGCGGCGTCGGCCTTGGCGACCAGAGCGTGGTACTCGGTCTCTTCGATGGCGCCGGCCCTGAAGACCAGGGGGGTCATCGCGTCGTAGCCGAAGACGAAGCGGATCCCATCGGCGTTCCAGCGATCGAGCCGGGTGGTCATCGAGTAGTCGGTGTCGCCCCGTAGCAGGATGTCTTCGAAGCCGGCCTTGCGGCACAGGGCGATCGCCTTGTCCAGCGCTTCGGGGGCTCCCTCGTGGGAGGGACGGTTCGCTCCGTGCAGGTCCAGGTACAACGGCTCGGAGGTGTTGGCGAGCGAGACCACGAGGGCCGAGTAGCCCCAGTCTCCCTTGTAGGAGATGTCCATGCCCTCCTTGCACTCACCGGTGGTGGACACGATGGTCGCATCGACGTCGATCCTGGCGGTCCCGGCGACGAAGTCCGGGCCCTGAGCCGCCCAGGCCCGCAGGCGGGCGGTGTTGATCGCCTCCTGGAGGATCCAGATGTCCTTGGGCTCGAAGCGCCGGCAGAAGTCGCCGGCAGTGGTCGGGTCGGGCAGTGAGGCCACCCCGAGGGCGTCGGAGAACACCCGGTCGTTGCGACGGGCCTCGATGTCATCGAGGTGCCGGCCGCCACAGCAGGTGTTGTAGGCGATGTTGAGCACATGGTCGGACTCGTGGTAGGGGCGGTGGGCCTGGAGCAGATCGAGGCCGGAGTCGATCGCAGCGGCCAGGCCGAGGTGGTCGACCACCTGGGCGATGAGGCCCATGCCACCGTGGCTCACCCCGCTCACCCGTTCGGCCATCTCGTAGGAGATCTTCGCCCGGCCGAGGACCGGCCCTTCGTCGCCCGCCCGGACCGCTGCCGCCAGCCGGCGTTCGATCATCGCAGCCTCGGAGTCGAGCTTGCGCCCTCTTGCCCGCTTGGCCCGCCTGGCGGTTGCCTTGGCCCTGGTTGCCGCTATGCTCTTGTCGTCCGCCACCGTGCTCTCCTTCTTTGTTCGTGGAAACGTTGTTTCAGCGACACCGATTATTCCACATCGGGAGAGCGTGGTGGCGGACCCATGAGCCTTTGGAACCAGATTCCTCGGGCTCTTTTGCTCGCCATCGGACGAGCTGGCTCCATTACCACGAGCCCGAGCCGACCCGGGCGAGCCGGCCACCTCCACCTGCAGTTCGAGGATGGCACTGCTCGGCCGAGGATCTTCGAGCCGAGCCGGCTACCGGCTGGTCCCAGGGTCGCGGCCGGCGCTGCCAGCGCCAGGCCGGAGAGCAACCGCAGCCCGCAACGCGTCCCCCACGTCGTAACGTATCGTAACGAACGGGGATGCGGCCGGTCGTGACCGCTCGCTGCGGGACCACTCCCGACGACCGACGACAGTCAGCCTCGAGATCCGCCCGGCGTCACCCACGCGAGCCCAACCAGGCCGAGCAGTCCACCAACCCCTGCGTGGGTTCCCGCCGGCACCACCACCACCACCAGCGCCGCCGACGACCCCGGCCGTCCGCTTCACCTCAACTCGACAACGTCGCCCACGGACGACAGGCGGAGATGAGCCGCGAGCCCAGCAACGACGGGCCATCCTGCTCGCCCCTGGTCCAGGCATCCTACCTGAGCGCTTGGTTCAGGACTAGCGCATCATCGCAACGGGCGAGACGGGCGAATCGTCGGCGATCTTCGCCCCCCTTGGGCCGAGCTGTTCACCGCCCCTTGGACCCGTTCGGCCGCCTCCAGGGGGTCCTCGTGCTCCCAGACCCGCACCACGACCCAGCCGGCGGCCTCCAGTTCGTCGTCGGTCGCGCGGTCCCTGGCGACGTTGGCGTCGAGCTTTGCGGCCCACCAGGCCCGGTTGCGCGTCGGAGTGGTGGAGTGCTCCGGGCAGCGGTGCCAGAAGCAACCGTCGACGTAGACCGCCACCCTCGCCCGAGCGAAAACCAGATCGGCCCGGCGCCGACCTGGTGTCGGTGTGGCGTCCACCCGATAGCGGAGGCCCCTGCTCCACAGTTCCCGACGGAGGGCCAGCTCCGGGGCCGTGTCACGTCGTCCCTGGCGCACCATCCTGCGCTGGGCGGCCTCGGAAGAAGCAGCCGGACGATCCCGTGCCCGGTCAGGCAGTAGAGGAGGCACCATTATCGGGCAACGCCTGCAGATGTCCGGCGAGCGCAGCGAGGAGACCGGCGGCGAAGTACAGCAGGGACCACTGCGCCCGGGAGGAGATGCCCGCCGCGCCGGGCACCGCCAGATGGCGCCGACCGGGCGCCACGCTCGACGACCAGCAGAGCCAGCCACCGCCCAGCCCGCCGACCCGACCCGAGCACGATTGCATAGCCGTACCAGATTCTCCCGTCCTCCTCCCAGGAGAACCATAGGGCAGTGGCGGCACACTGCTCGCGAGCGAGGCCCTGGACTGCACTTTCCTCGGAGCCCGAGAGCGGAATCGAACCGCTGACCTACGCATTACGAGTGGGCTACCCGGCGGCCCTGCCCGTCTCCTGGCGCCCTCCCTCATCGCGTTCTGGCTGGTCAGAGGCGCTAGCGGCGCAGTCGTCGAGAAGGAGCGGTTCGAGCCGGGATCGTGCTGGCGGCCGCCGACGCCGAGAACCGAGTGTTGGTGCGCCACGGCCTTCCGGCTCCGCAACCTGGTCGGCCCCCAACCTCGCCTGGCCCCCGAGCTCGGCTACGGCAAAGCCGTTCACCACGGGATGCGCGCGGTCGCCGAGGCCACCCGCGACAGCGGGCAGATCCCGGGCCCGAGCGAGATCGACGCCATCTTGGACGCCAGCTTCTTCCTGCCGAGCGCCAACAGGCCCCTGCACTGCCGGCTGAAGGACGCGGCGCGCCGGCTCGTCACGGCCTACACCACCGAGCACCCCGACGACCTGCAGCGGGTCTGGGAAGTCGAACGGCCCTTCGAGCTACACCTCGACGGCGTCATCCTCTCCGGGCGGGCCGATGTAATTTTGGACCACGAAGACGGTGCGCCCACCGCCTTGGCCATCGTCGACTACAAGACCTCCACCGCCAATGAGCCGGCCCACTACGACCTGCAGCTACAGGTCTACGCCGACGCCGGCCGACGAGAGGGCCTCGATGTCCGCGGGGCCTACGTCCATGACCTCGCCACCACCTCTCGGGAGCCGGTCCCCATCGCTCCCGCCGACCTGACCGCCGCCGAGCAGATCGTCACCACCGCCGCCGCCCGCATTCGCGCCCGGGACTACACACCAAACCCGGGCCGACGCTGCCGGACCTGCGAGGTGCGCACCGTTTGCGCCCCGGTGCAGCGCAGGACCACTACCGGCGGGAAGGCCCAGCCGGCAGACGAGGACGCAGCCGCCGGAACGAAGAAACGGCCCCCTCACGGAGGCCGTCGGGCCAACGGAGCTACCGCTGGCGGGGTGAGCATATGTTACGTCCTATGCTGGCCGGCCGGCAAGGAGGTCCAGTGGGT
>JAJYWG010000491.1 GCA_021791615.1 Actinomycetes bacterium | reverse complement strand
GCGCGGGCAAGACTGTGCGGCGGGGGGGACGTAGCCCAATCGGCAGAGGCAGGGCGCTTAAACCGCCTCCAGTGAGGGTTCGAATCCCTCCGTCCCCACTCGAGTTTCGTATTCGAACTCGCACACGCTGAAGATGTCGTCGAAGGGCGGCCGGTACTGCTCGTGGCAAAGCCGGCCCTCCTTCACGTCGAGGCGTTCGAACACCGCGGCGTTGAACTGCTTGCGGGTGCGGTCGTTGGCCTTGCGGTAGGCGTCCCCACAGCGCGTGGCGAGCGTGGCCGCCAGCTCCAAGATCTCCTGCCACTCGCCGAGGTTGGCGTCGAGGTCGCCCAGCCGGTCCTTGGCGACCTCGATGTCGGCACCGATGCGGGCCTGCTCGGTCTTGAGGGTCGGCACGTCGATGGCGCCCGAGTAGTACGCGTCGAGGAGCTTGCGCCGCTGGGCTTCTGCCTTGGCGAGCCGTCGGGTGAGCAGCTCACGCTGCGCGGCGTCGGCGCGCTGGCGTTCGACGATCTCGGCTTCCATGTCCGCGCGGAGCCGGTCGGCCCATGACGCCGGCAGCTGGATGCGGTGATAGAGATCCTCCACTTGGGCTTCGAGGTCCTCTGCTGCGACGTAGCGCTCCCGGCAGGTGCCGGAGGGATCGTTCTTCTGGCCCAAGCAGAAGAAGTAGGTGTAGCGGCCCTTGGAGTGCTGGATGGAGAGGCGCCGACCGCACACCCCGCAGTGCAAGACGCCCTTCAGGTAGTGCGGGTGCTTGCGCTCGCGGGTGCCCCGTGCGGCGCGCGCGGCGAGCAGCTCTTGGACCCGGCGGAAGGTCTCAAGGTCGACGAGCGGCTCGTGGGTGCCGGGGTGCCGAACGCCGTTCCACTCGACGATGCCGACGTAGACGGGGTTGGCGAGGATCTTGGCCAGGCCCTGCCAGGTGATGGCCTTGGGCGTCCGGTCGCGCCGGGCACGGTTGGTGAGGCCTCGGTGCGCCAGCTCTCCCGCCAAGCGCTGGAGAGTCCACTCGCCCGTCGCGTAGTGGCTGAAGGCGAGCGTGACGAGCGGGGCGCGTTCTGCGTCGGGGACGATGCGGGCCACCTGGCGTCCGGCGATCACCTCGCGCAGGTTGACGTAGCCGAGCGGAGCGCCGTGGGGGAACCCGCCCATCCTCGCCTTCTGGCTGAGGCCCTTTCGGATCTCGCTCGCCAGGTTGGCCGAGTAGAACTCGGCCATGAGGGCGTGGATTCCCTCGACAAGCCTTCCTGAGGCGGTCTCCTCCACGTTCTCGGTCACCGAGACGAGCGCCATGCTCCGGCGCCGGAGCAGCGCCCGGATGGCAACGTGGTCTTCCATGTTCCGTGCCAGCCGGTCGATCTTGTGCACGACGACGGCGTCGACGTCACGCTCTTCAGCGATGCGCGCGAGCATCTCCTTCAACGCCGGCCGATCGGCCGAGCGCGCCGACTCGCCGCGATCGACGTACTCGTCGACGAGGCTCCAGCCGGCGTCGCGGATGTGGCGGGTGCAGGCCTCCCGCTGGGCCGGGATCGAGAAGCCCTCCTCGCCCTCGCCCTTCTCGACCTGTTCGCGGGTCGACACCCGCAGGTAGATCACACAGCGCATCGCCTCAGCCTCCTTTGCCGATCCCCCTATGAGGGCTCGTTCTTCGTCAGGGTGCAAGTCCGTCGTCGTCAGCTGGCCTCCTCGTAGCGGTCGGCACCCTGCGGGCGGCGGGCCGCCCGGGCCAGACGGGCGAGGGACTCGGCCGGCCGTGGCCAGCCGGCCAGCTCGGCCAGGTGCGCCCGGGTCCCGTCGGCGCCGAGGGGCGCCCAGATGCCCTCTGTCGGCCGGAGCGCCATCGCCTGCATGGTCGTGGCGACCGCCAGGCCCTGGCCGGACAGGGCCAAACGTGCGCCGGCCTCACGCCGCGGGCCGGGGACGACGACCACCAGCCAGAAGGCGACGCCCCAGGCGGCCTCTAGCCGGGCGTAGTCGCCGGCCTTCTTCGTGAGCCGGGAGAGCTGCTCGCTGCCCCGGTCGTACTCCAAGCAGAAGGCGACGGTGGCCTCGCCCTCCCGCCACACCCCGAGCCCGTCGGGGCGGACCACCTCGCCCAGGCGGTCGGTGCAGTAGCGCTCGCCCCACCACGTGGAGAGCTCGGCGTCGGGCCTGGTGCGGGCCGCAGCCACCAGGCGGACGAAGAGGTCGTTGGCCCCGACGGTGTGGGCCAGGCGCTGGCTCGTGGCGATGGACAGCGCCCAGTCGGTGCGCCAGCGCATCTTGGGCTCCCGGGCGGGATCACGGTTCGCCATGGCCGCCACCACATAGGCGCCGAGCACGTCGAGCACGTAGTGGTACTCGCTGTCGCGCCCGGCGCGTAGGGGCCGGAAGCGTTCCACGAGACGCAGCTCGTGCAGCCGGGTCATCCGGTGCTGGGCGGTGTTGCGGTCGCTGAAGACCATCACGTGGATCTGGGACGTGGTCAGCACTCGATGCCAACGAAGGAGCCGAAGGATGTGTCGATCACGATCGGTCAACGACGAGGCCACGTCCATGATCAACCGGTCCGAAATCCTTCGTCTCCGGCGAGAAGACGACGCAGTCATGCACAATCACCAATACAGTCGGAGTTCTCCACTGGCGGGGTGGGAGCGGCCCCGACGTGCGAGGACGCGTCGGTGCACCCCCTCCGCCCAGGGGTGGCGGGAGGACGGAGCCCTGAACGGACCCCTGAACGGACGGGGTGACGGACCCCCTTCGTTTGCATCCGCAAGGGGGTCTCGTGCGCCGAGCCCGTGATGCGGCGCACCGCCTGTCGCTCGGCGTGCACATCGGCCGCCATCGACAGGAGCACCCGGGCCAGCGGCCGCAGCGCATCCGGCGGTGGCACGCCAGGCTCACGATGCACATCGCAACGCTGCGTGTCCGCCGGGTGGTGACCGAGTGCGCAGCACGCTTCGTCCCCACGTTGCCGGCGACACTCGCACTCCCGCTCACCCGGCTCCGGGGACGCCGGCTGCTGGGCTTGCGGATAGTGGGGGTCGGCCGCCGCCATCCCGGGAGCATGGGCCTCGGCGTCGAGGGTTTCGGCTTGCGGGTGGTAGGGGTCGGCCACACGCTGGTCTTGCGGGTGGTGATGGAGCGCTTGGCGACGTCTTGACGGGGTCCGAGCGCTCGTCATTGACGCGCCTCGGCGAGGACGGACAGGACCTCGACCAGAGGGTGGTCAGCCTCATCCGCTCCGCTGCGCCACACCGCTTCGGTGGCGAGAGCAGCCGGATGGCTCCCTACAAGGCCGACTGCCACGCGGCGATCCGCCCGCGCCGACGCTGGCTGGTCCAGGTTGCGGATGGTGGGGGTGTCCCCCCCGCCTCGAACGGCGGCGAGGATAGCGGCGCGCTGCCGTCCTAACCGGGTCAGCACCAACACCATCCGAGGCTCACTCGCCGGATCCGCAGCACGGTAGTCGGCCCAGCGACCGACCACCGATGCCAGGCGCGGTGCTGGAATGCGATCCACTCTGGCGACGATCAGCGCCACGATCTCCGCGCCGGAACCGACCCGCGCCCTGATCTCGGCGTCGGCCAAGAGCCGCCGCTCCTCTCCGGTGTGCCGGTCTGCATACGCGACGCCGGCGCGCAGGCGGCCCCAACCGGTCACGACCAGCCCGGCGCCGGAACCGTGATCCCGGAGACCGAGCCACAGGTCGCACAGCGCCGCCATCGTCTGCAGCCCGGCCAGATCCTCGCTCCAGGACCGAGGCGGGTCGGCCCCGATCGCAGCGGCCCCAAACGGGGTCAGCCAGACGTGGTACGGACAGGTGCCGATGGCCGCCTGAGGTCGGTGACGGTCGACCAGCCCCGCCCGGTAGAGGACACCCAGGCGGTGCTGGACGGTGCGTTCGGGCATGCCGGTAAGCCGGACGAGTTGGCCGCTCGTGAGTACTTCGTGCTCGCCGATGAGCGCCAGCAGGCGCCGGTCTGCCACCCTCGGTGTTCTGGCCGGTATTGCCGTCGGAGTGCCCGGGATCAAGCCAAGCGGGGACTGAACACAGAGGGGACGCGACAGGGCGCGCGACGGATCGTTCGCTGACGTGGGGTTATGGAACATGATGGTCGTGCCCACCGGCCGAGCAAGCGCCTGCAACGACGGAGGAGACCTCGATCGGGCCCCGAAGTCAAGCGGTTTCGGCAAATTTTCTAAAAACTTTGCTACTGACGTTTCAGTGGACCCCTGCGTTACAGGCGCCGGGCGGCGCCCGTCCCCGCCATTCTCGCGGCGCGTCATCGAGCCCTTGGCAGAGGGATGCAGCCGCGCGGCGGAGCGATCCCCCGCGGGTACCGTTCGACTTCCCCCTCTCCATCAGGCAGGCTGCGGGCAAGGACGTCGCGGCGACTGAGAAAGGTCGCCGGCCGGCGCGATCGTCCGGCCAATCGGGGGAGGGCCGTCGGGGTCGGGCGGTGACGGTGCACAGAGAGTGCATCAGAAGCACGCGCTCGGTCTTGACAGCGAACGTCAACGGGTGTACAGCTGTCATTGTAGCGCTGCGTGTGAACTAGCCAGTGATCGCAGCGGAGTTGCTCGAAGTTTCTCCGCCAGGAGAGGGGGTGGCGGCATGCCACGCGGGCTTCTGAGACGCCGGGATGGCTTTCTCTCGACTTGGGCAAAGTTCGCCGCCGTCGTCGCCATCGTCACCGGTGGGCTCGTTCTGGGGGTGGCCGGCGTCGGGTGGGTTCCTGCTGCTTCGGCGGCACCCAGCTGTACACCGACTGGCGGAACGAGTCACCACTACGTCATCGCCTATTACTGCGGGGGAACAAGACGGAGCACCGGCATCAGCGGGACGTGGCAGCGTGCCAATATGTATGTGACAGGCTATGCGACACAACATTACATAACGAGCGAGATTTGGGCATACACGACACCGAGTCGGACATACATGTTCGCCGAAGTAGGACTGATCAACGCAGATGACCCATCCCTTGGATGGAGTAACCCCTGCACATGCACGGCTTACCAGCAGTTCTGGGGAGACGAGGATGGCGTTGGCCAGTACTTCTTCCATTGGCTCGCCAACATATCCCCAAGCTCCGCGACCGATTCGTATGCGGTGATTTCGGTCGGTACATCAAGCGACCATTGGGATATCGACAAAGACGGGTCTCTTGTGGGAACTTCAACCGATCAGGTTTCGAAGACCGCATGGGAAGTGGCAAGCGGAGCCGATCAGTACAAGACTTTCAATACGTACGACCATGCGACAACCTTTACAATGCACGACAGCATCGCGACGAACTACTCATGGACGGACCCGGCTTGGGTTGGTACGTACAACTCAAAGGCCTGCGGCAGTGCTCCCTGCTTCAATCAGAGAATTGCCTCCAACGACGAGTGGAGCTGGAATGGCAACTGAGCAGCGGGAACGCACTTTGGGCGCCGCGCGTGTCAGGAGGTTGGCAATGTTGAGAGTGATTCGCCATCGCATGACCCTGGGGATCATTGCAACCGCGGTCATAATTGCAGGTGGGTCCACTGCATTTGCCCTGAATAGCGGGGCCGCTAAAGGGTCACCGACCAGTCGCGATCAAAGTGCAAAAGTACCTACGTACTGTACAGCGACAGTCCCGAACTTCACACTGTCCCAGTGTGAATCGACGCATGCCCAAATGGCAGCGCAGGCAAGTCAGCTGTGGCCGCCCAGCGGCTCCGTGATGTCCGCGTCGTCTGCTGAGGCGGCCGCCCAGACGGCAAATGGCCCTATGGTCGGGGCGACGACTCTCAAGGTCGTCGCGAGCTACGCCTATCGCACCACTTATGCCGGTGCTGGACAGCTCATGGAGGCTACGAATCCCTTTGTGACACCGTCCACCCCTGTGTGGGTGGTGACGCAGCAATGGAGCGGTCCACTGATGACTCGGACAGATGATCCAGTCGGTTTGCGTCCGCCACCGGCGAATTGGACGCCACCAACTGTCTCCACGGTCATCATCGACGGGGTGTCTGGCAAGCCCATTGACTCGTGTGTGGGATGTGACATCGTGCAAGCTAGTGGTCAACCCCTCGCCGTCAAGACAATCAGCTCCTGACCAAGGTCTCAACGCGTTGAACTGAGAGCCGGTGAGACGTAGGGATCTCGCTGTCGCTTGCCAGTCACAAGGGACCAGGTAGCCGGCAGTTTTGCCAGCGACATGGGACCACCTGCGTTGCCAGTTATGGGACCACTCTGATCATCCACCGATGCCGGCCGAAAAGACATTCGGCTGGGTCTCCGAAGCCGAGGCGGAGGAGGCCCCATGGCATTCAGGGAGGTCACGGTGGTCCAGATTCGAGAGGCACTCCGGCGGTGGTTGCGGGGTGAGGGCGAGCGCACCGTCGCCCGGGCGATCGGCGTCGACCGCAAGACGGCGAGGCGGTACTTCGACGCCGCCATCGAGCTCGGCGTCGACCGCTCCGGCGGTGAGGGGCAGGTCACCGACGAGCTGATCGGCCGCCTGGTCGAAACGGTTCGACCGCACCGAAGCGACGGCCACGGGCCGGCGTGGAGATCGCTGCTCGCCGTTGAGGCACAGATCAAGCAGTGGGTGGCCGACGGTCTCACCGTGGTCAAGATCGGGATCCTCCTCCAACGCCAGGGCGTGGTGGTCCCGCATCGCACCTTGGCCCGTTTCGCCGTCGAGCGCTGCGGGGCGGGGCGCCGGAGCACGACGGTGCGCGTCGACGACCCGCCGCCTGGCATCGAGCTGCAGGTGGACTTCGGCCGGCTGGGCCTCGTCCCCACAGGTGACAAGCACCGGGTCTGCCACGGGCTGATCTTCACGGCCTGCTTCAGCCGTCTGGGGTTGTCGCGCTTTGACGGACAGCTTGCTTGTGTTGACTATGCCGCCTGACGGTCGGCGTTGTGGTGGATGAGTGCTTCGTACTCTGCAGGGCTCATGTAACCAAGTGAGCTGTGCAGCCGCC
>JAJYWG010000351.1 GCA_021791615.1 Actinomycetes bacterium | reverse complement strand
CGGGTAAGCCGAAGCCATCACCGAAGAAGGGCAAGTGATCGCCGTGAGATACCCGACGGCGACCTGCCGAGTGCGGGTACCCGACACACGAACCCATGAAAGGAGAGACCCGGTCCTCAATGCGTCACCGCCCTAAGTGCGATGACCAGTTCCACGGGTCGGTGCACGGTCCCGGTCATCATGCCCGGTCTACCGACCGAGGCCGACCGGTGGAACTGGCCATCTCCACCTTCACGGGTCTGGTCACCCCTTCCTCGTCACCCGGGTGATCGGTCCCGAGAGACCCTGCCGTGGCCGCGACGTGAAAGAGAGCCGCTCACCGCGCACGTCGAATGAACGGCCCCTACCCGGTGTCAGGCCTCGATGGGGGGCAGGTCGCCGGCGATCTGAACGCCGAAGGGTGACGCTGCCAGCAACAGCTCAGCTGAGAGCTGCTGGCTGTGGCCCACAGGCGGCCGTCTGGCCCTCCCGGCTCGTCCGAACCAGGCGATCCCGGCGAGATCACCGCGTGGGTCGTGGCGGACGTGGTAGCGGATGCCGTGGAAGCCGGCTGCTTGGAGGGCGTTGGCCCAGGCTTGTGGCCCGGTGTAATCAGCGGTGGCACTCAGCTCACCCGTGACGCCGAAGCCGTAGGCGGCAGCCGACGTGAGATCGGCCACACGCATCTCGACGGTGAGGGTTGCGGTGAGCAGACGGCGGCCCGCCAGGAAGTCCTCGGAGAGGATCGTCAGGCCGCGGGTCACTTCCAACAGGGCGGCGAGCGGCTCTTCGGCCAAGTAGCACGTGCCGTGCGGTACGGGAAGGTCGAAGCGACCCGAGCCGTCGGAGGAGTACCACCACGCGGAGCGCCGGACACGGTGCACCCGGTGCAGGGTCGAGCCTGCGGGGATGACCCGAGCCGGGAACCCGGTGAGGTCTTCGGGCGGTGCGGTCAGTGGCTCAGACGGGCTGCGGTGCGCTCGGCGGCCGCCGCCAGGACTCCGGCGACAGTCGGATCCCCGAGCACAGATACTGGGGTCCGGCCATCGAGCTCGTCCTGGCCGGTAGCCAGCCACGTCGCCGTCGTATAGGCGTCGACGCCAGCAGCGGCAAAGGCGCCGAGCAGCGCAGGGACGACGTCGTAGGGCCTTCCGGTGCTGGGGTCGAACTGGAAGGCAGGGAAGGCCATGCCACCGCCATGACGGGCGAGGCCGAGGAGCCGGTGCCGGGCGACAAGGTCATAGACCGCCTGGCGGGTGGCCACGCCCAGCAGCTCCATCGTCTGGCGCACGTCGAGCAGGGCACCCAAGTGGTCCTGCCAGGCGGTCGCGCTCTGCACGAGCAGGGCGGCCCGGCGGCCCACCTCAGCCGCGTCGGAGGCCACCGCGCCCGCCAGGGCGCCGCGCTCGACGAGGGTGGCACGGAAGGCGTCGACCGCGGAGTCAATGGCGCTAGTCACGACGACGATCATCCCGCTCCGCCCCACGCTTGGCATTCCTGAAGGAGCGCCGTTTGTCAAGTCAGCGTCGGCCCTTCGGGCCGACTCCTTTTTGTCGTGGTGGCAGTCGAATTGAAGGGGGCGGCACGTTGCGAGGCGCGCGAGACCAACCCAGCGTCGCCCCAAGATGACGAGGGCGGTCAAGGCCGCAGGAGCAACGCACCGGTTGCGCGTCAGCACCGCAGACCTCGAGGTGCGACTAAGCGCCTTGACGGCCCGGGCTTGTGCGCGCAGCACCCTGGATGAGGAAGCCCGCCAGGGCTTCCTGGGTGCTCGGTGCTGCTCGGGTCGAGGTGAGGGTCAGTTGGTCGTGACGGTCATTCCTTCTCGGCGACAAGGGACACGAGGTGTTCGTCTCCAGGTCCGAAGCGAGCTTCGGGAGGGCAAGCCGTGACACGGTTGCCGGTCATTCCTACGCGTTTGCAGCATGGAGTGTTGCGGCCACCAACCAGACGGGGTCAATCAAGAGCGCGGCCACGCCGGGGAACCGGGGGCCATGACATACAACGGCCACGCGTCTGGTGGTGTCCGGAACCGGTCACGCCGCCTCGATGGCCTTCGAGTAGATGTGTCCGTCTCTCAGGCCGTAGTAGACGAGGGTGACGATCTTTCGAGCCACAGCAACCCGTGCGACCTTTCTGGCGCCTGGCGTGTCGCCGTGGCCTGCGGTGATGCGGGTGAAGTCCGCGCGCAGCTTCGTGCCCGCTGCTTGGCGCTGGGCCGCCTCGACCGCAGCCCAACGCACAAGACGCGAGCCCTGCTTGGTGATCGGGCCCCGCTTGAGCGTCGTGTCGGACTCGCGGTGTCGAGGGGTGAGCCCGGCCCAGCTGCAGAGCTGGGCCGGTGAGGAGAACCTCGTCACGTCACCGATCTCGGCGACGAAGATCGCCGCGAAGATCTCACCCACCCCGGGGATCTGTTGGATGGCCTGGTAGCCGGCGTGCTCGGTGAGCTGCCGGCGGACGTCGCGCTCGAAGATCTGCACCTGGGTGTCGAAGCCCTCGATCAGCTCCAAGAGCGACGCGACGCGGGCCGCGTAGGCCGGCGCGAGCGGCGCCTTGCCGAGGAGCTTCTTGCCGGCGATGCCGAAGAGGTCGGTCATAGGGACGTGGACCCCTTCTTTGGCGAGCACCGAGTAGACCTGGAGCTTCAAGTTGGTGCGCAACGAGACGAGCTTGGCTCTGTGGCGCACGAGCTCTCGGAGCTCTCGGACCTCTTTCGGGGCGATCCAGGCCTCGGCCAGGCGCCCGAGGCGAAGCAGGTCTACCAGGTCTTCAGCGTCGCGAAGATCGTTTTTGACCCTCCGGTTCCCCCAGGCGTTCCCCAGCGGATGGGCAAGATGGACTCGGCAGCCGAGCTCTTCTAGCAGGTCCACAGCCCAGTACCACCCATAGGTCGCTTCGATCACCACCTCTGGGTGCTCGCCGGCGGCGGCAACCGCATTCGCGAATCCCACCGGGTCGTCGTTGTCTACGTGGCTGACCGACAGCGTCTCGCCTTCTGCGCTTCGCTGGACGATCACGCTGCGCCTGCGGTGCAGGTCGATGTCGATATAGGCTTCGGGTCGCACTTTGGTCCTCCTTCGTCGTGGGGTGGGTGGTTTTCCAACCCCGAGTCTTCCCCGACTCGGACCTCCCCGACGAGGGGGGACCTTGCTTTCCTTCTCCGACGTGCGCGCCATCGCGCTGCTCCTCGAACTCGGCGCCGACCCCGGTTCCAGCACCGAGATCCGTCACGCAAGAGCGGCGCGGCGCTCCTTCATCACATCAAGAGCTGTCAAGATCAGGAGGGCATGGCGGTGGTGAACGCAAGAACCGTCGGGTCCTTCGATCGGCGGCGGACACAAGAGCCACGGTGTGTGGCCACTGGACCGCGATCATGTGTGAGCAGGGCGGACGGCCAGGTCCTCGACAAGGGTGGCGAGCACGAGCTCTTCGTGAACGGCCCGACCCGCCCGGCGCATCGCCTGCTCGAGGTCCGGATCCCAGAGAGCGGACACCGGACTGCCCGCGAGCTCCGGGAGCGCTCCCCCGGCAGCCGCGACCGCCGACTCGTAGTCGGTGACACTCATCCGCCACGTCGTGGCGCCCACTCGGGCGATGACCCGGTTGGCAATCGTGATGCCCGGCCAGTCGAAGTCGCCGTGGTAGCGGAACTGCGCGCCGGCACCATGGAGGCGGTCGAGGAGCTCTCCGACCACTGACGTTGGGTTACCGAACGTGCAGACGAGCGCTGCCCGGGCATCTGCGTCGGAGGCAGCTTCGACGACGCGGGGGTTCTCGCACACGTAGACGATGGTGCCGGGTGACAGCGTCCACGTGACACGGCGCAGGTCGCGGACCGTCAGATGCGTCTCGACGCAGTCGTCCGCCCGGCTGCGCAGCTCTGCCTCCCGTCGGCCGAGCCCGCGGGGACGGAGCCCGAGGGTGAGCACGGTGCTCGACACCTGGTCGCTGATCACACCTGCGTCGTGCCACAGGGCCCGGCGGTTGACCGCCGACGTCGGCAGCTCGACGCCGCGGGCCGCGGCGACGCCACGTAGCACGGCGGCGGCGAGCGGGGTGCCGTCGTCCAGACCATGAGCGGAGCCCGTGATGACGCCAGCCAGGTCGTTGCGGGCGACGAGCCCATCTGCGTTCGGGTCGAGCCTGGGCAGCATGATGAGGGTGCGGGCGGCGTCGCGCGCCGTGCGGACAGCGGTGGCCGGATCGAGACGGGCGAGGAGCGGGCGCAGCGAAACGAGCCACGACTCACACCATGACTCGTACGCCAACCCAGCGGCGACGGCTGCCTCCCGCGCTGCGGTCTCACGCGCGTCCCGAGCGGCCTCGGCATCGGCGCGCCGACCCTTTCGGTCCACCAGCGCCGGCCCGAGGACTTCGAGCACGGCAGCCAGGCCGCGCTGGGCGCGGCTGGTGCGCAGCTTCTCGTCGAGGACGGCCAGGTCGACGCGGACCCGGTCTCCCGTGATTGGCCGACCGAGGACGCCCGACAGAGCGTGACGTTCGTCGTCGGTCAGGTCGTCGATGACGATGGCACCCGCCGCGATGACGCCGTTGCGTTCCAGCCGGGCCCGGGCCGCGTCCCACAGCCGTTCCAGGTCGCCCGAACGGAGAAAGACGGCCGTTTCAGCTGGCAGCTCAGGAGAACGCGCGGAGGACACGGTCAGAGGACCTGCAGCTGGGCCCGCTGACCGTCCCAGTGCGTGTGCACAATGGCGACGCCCCGCACGCGGGCGTCGCGGAGACACTCGTAGACCTCGAGGCTGATCCCAGGCACGCAACCGCTGACGCGCTCGCTGGTGATGACGAAATCCAAGTCGAGCTCGACGAGCAACGCCAGGAGGCGCCCGTGGGTCGGTTCGTCGACTTTGGCGAAGGCGTCGTCGAGGAGGATCAGTCGGGGCGCGTGTGGGGCGCGCCGCTTCAGGGAGTCGAAGTAGGCCGCAGCGCCGGAGAACAGGGCCAGGTAGGCGAGCACCCGCTGCTCGCCTTGGCTGACGGCCAGGCGGTTCGACAGCTTGCGCTCCCGACCCGGATTGGCCGCGTCGATGACCTTGATGGTGAACGTGTGCCAGTTCCGGTAGTCGAGCGCGCTGTGCAGGTGGACCTCGTAGCTGGCGGTCGGGTCCGCGTCGCGCGCCGCATCGATGAGCGAGCCGAGAAGCTCACCAAGACGCCGGTTCTTCTCCGGGCCGCGGATGCCGGGCGCTTCGCGCAGCATCGGGATGGCGTCGACCGCCTCACTCGGCGCGTCCTCCTTCAGGTGCCAGTCGAGCTTCACGCCGAGGCCGTGCGAGGTGCGCACGTTGGCCAAGGACTGGTTCATCGCCGCGCAGAGCGTGTCGGCGTCGAGGAGCTGGCGGCGCAGGTGGTCACCAAGCTCGCCGAGCAAGAAGCGTTGGAACACCTCCTCCTGGCGGGCGGTGAGCCGGCCCTGGGCGTCGGCGACCTCCTTGGTGAGGCGGCGGGCGACGACAGCGACGGGGTGGCGGCCGGTGTCGTCGTGGATCTCGAACACCTTGACGCCGTCGTCGGTCTCGTCCTGGGTGGCTTCGTAGCCTGCCGCCATTCCGCTGTCACTGGTCAGCGTCTCGTACCGCTTCAGCATGGTGCCGTCGCTCACATCACGACCGCCGGCCGCGGCCTCGCCGATTCGGACGGCGAAAGCCCGCAGGTGGCGCACCCGGGCCGCGGCGTCGATGTTCGACTGGGCTTCGGGAGTGGCCAACGCCGGTTCCTCAGGCCCGAACGCGGCCAGTGCGAGGCCGGGGGTGGCGAGGATCCGGCCGAGGCTCGCAGCCGCGGTGTGGGTGGCGGTGTCGGTCGCAGCAACCGTGGTGTGGAGCCGTTGCACGGCGTCGTCGGCCAGAGCTCGGACCTCACCTGCGCTCGTAAGGGCTTTGCGGGCTCCCGGCAGCAGGCCGTCGGACTCGTCGAGGGCGGCTTGGGCCGCGTCGATCTTGGCCTGGACGACCTGTGCGTCTTCGCCGACGGCGTCCTCGATGGTGGCGAGCTGTCCGGCCTCGTCGTCGTAGAGGTCACGCGCCCTGGTTGCCTCGGTCTCGAGCTTGCGCCGCTCGTCGACGGTGCGCTCCCAGAGCTCGACAGCCTCGGTGTGGGCCACCAGGGCGCGGGTGATGCGAGCCCCCTCGCTGCGGGCGGTACGCAGGCGTTGGGTGAACCCCGACAAGGCGGTCCGTAGCGCGGTCAGCGCCGACAGCTCGTGGGGTAGGTCGAGGCGGATCGCTTTCTCCGCCAGTTCGCGTTGCGCTCGCGTCGCGCTGTCCCGCGCTCGCTCGGCGTCGGTGCGCCGCTCGCCGAACTCGCGTCGGTGCTCGGCGGTGACGTCGCGGAGCGTGTGGAGCTTGTTGACGGCGTCGATCAGCCGCCGCGCTGCGGGCAGATCGCGGCGGAGCTGGGCGAGTGCCCTCCGCTGCTCGTCGGCCGCTCGCACCGCCTCTTCGGCGGCGGCCACGTGGGCCTCGGCGTCGACGATGCGGGCCCGGACGTCGGCGAGCTCGCGTTCGCGGGTGGCTTGGCGGGCGCCGACGCCGACGAACTCGACCCGGTCCTTGTGCCAGGCACCGCCTGCCACACCGAGGCCCCACCGCCCCTGGCCATCGACCCAAGACGACGCCTCTGGATGGGGACCGAAAGCGATGCTGGCGAGGAGGGCGCCAATCGCTGTGGGGTCGACGCTGCTGCCAGGCGGCAACGCAGGTGCGAGAACCGAGGTGAGCGTCGCTGCACCAGGGCCGAGCGGTGCCGGTGCGAGCAGGACATCTTCGGTCGTGGCGTCGCGCACGACGCCGCCGGCAGTCACCCAGCCGTCGAGTAGTCCGCTGGCTTGGAGGGCCGCCTCGACACCAGCCGCCGTAGTCGGGTCGACGTCGGGGACGAACTCGATAGCGGCATAGAAGGGTGCGCCAGAGGCCGAGTCGCGACGGACGGTGCGGTAGCGCGACGGGTCGGGGAGCTTCTCCGTGCGGGCCTCGATCTCGGCGAGCTGACCTTGGAGACCGGCAAGCATCTTGTCGGCGTCCCG
>JAJYWG010000332.1 GCA_021791615.1 Actinomycetes bacterium | reverse complement strand
CACCCGGCGTTGCTTAGGCCCTTTGCCGACAGCGTGGACCAGCCGTTTCTGTTCCATGGCGCGAAAGACGTTGTGGGCTTGGCCGACCGAGATCTCGGCCCGTTCGGCCAGCCGATTGACGGTCCACTCATCTTGCGGGCTGGCGAGGAGGACCTGGACGGCGCGGATGCCGGCCGGGCCGAGACGAGGCTCGTCCGATCCGGTGCTCTCACTCGTCGCAAGCCGCCGGCCGCCGTGATCGATGTGCACCAGCGTCCCGGGCCAGCGCAGGTGCAGCGCCCCGCGCCCGTCGCACCAGGACAGTCCGGCAGCTTCGATCGCGTCTCGCTCCCTGTAGGGGATCGACCGCGCAGCGACCAAGCCGACCGCCCGGCGGGGCACCGTGTCAGCGAGGTGTCGGGCGGCGACGCCCGGATCGGCGCCTGACGGCGGCCGCGGCAGTACCCTGAGCGGACGGTGCTGGCCGTTCACCATCACCTGCGCCTTGGCGTCGGCGAGCACGTTGACCTCGGGGACCGCGGCGAAGATGCGCCCGTACCGATCGAGCTCGGTCGGCTCGAGTTGCACCGTTACCTTCACTATTTCGGATCCTTCACTACGGACTGAAAGCTGTCAATGGGTGAAGGCTAGCACTCGGGCGCCCGATTCAGTCCTGCTCGCAGGTCTGGTCTGCCGGGACGGTTACGCCGACCGCGACGTCGAAGCCCCACGCTGCGCTTGGCCTGGTAGGGGTACCCGGCTCGGACTGGATCGGCGCGGCGGCGACCCCGGCAAACACACCCCGGGTGCACGCCCGGCAAGGTGCCTTGCCGGATCAGCGTCCCAAGAAACCGGTTCGACCTCGCCTCGGCTCGTCGTCTACTTCCTAGCCGCCCCTTCATCCCGGCGGCAGGAAGAGGTGAGAAGAGTGGCAGATTCCCCTGAGTACCACGGTCACGTGGAGGTGAAGGTCCGCACGCCGGCGGGCATCACGGCTCCGTTCCGCTTTGCCGAGGCCGAGTTCGTGGCCGCGGCCATGGCCCAGGCCGTTGCTCACTTCGTCGAGCACAACCAGCTTGCCGCCGGGGACTACAGCCTGGCGGTCGCCCGCGATGGCCGCATCGATCCCATGCTCGATACGGCTCGGATCGGCGACTACCAGCTGACCGACGGCACCGAATTGCACCTTGTCAACGAGGCGCCCCAGGTCGACGGGTGAGCTTGCACCCGTTGCTGCTGGCGGAGATGCTCGAGGACGAGGTGGCGGTCGCCCGGACGGAGCTGGGCGACCGCATCGCCGACTTGGCGGTCATCGGCGGCGAGGTGTTCTGCCGGCTGACCGGCACCAACGTGGGCGACGCCACCATCCGCTTGGACGGCAGTGAGTACGACGGAGAGCCGTTCAAAGTAGCCGTAGTCGACTCGCATGGCGTGCTGGCCGAGCGGGCGTGCTGGCCGGGCACCTTGTTCTACAGCGTGCACCCTGTCCTCGGGCGGGGTTTCGTCTGCGTACGCGGCACCTTCGAGTACCACTGCCACCCGAGCCATCTCGGCGATCGGTGGGACACCTACAGGTACACCTTGCGGCTCCCGCGCCTGCTCGATCACCTGGTGAGAAAGGCGGGACGGTGACGATCCTGGTGCTGCCGGTGCCTGTGCTCGAAGAGGCGAGGTGCTTCTTCGAGGGAAGAGGGGCTGACGGCTGTGAGGGCACGGCCATGATCATGGCCGGCCTGGACGGCGTAGCCCATCGTCTGGTCATCCCTGACCAGAGGGCCACCCCCTTGCCCTACTGCTCAGTGGAGGTCACGCGGCAAGGAAAGCTCCAACTGGCGGCCGCCCTCGGACCCGAAGACCGCTACGTGTCCCGGATCCATAGCCATCCTGGGCTGGCCTTCCACAGCCCGGCGGACGACGCCAACCCGGCGATAACCCACGAAGGGGCGCTGTCGGTCGTGGCGCCCTTCTTCGGGTTGGGCCTTCGAAATGGCCTGGACGCCTGCGC
Source organism: Actinomycetes bacterium (assembly GCA_021791615.1). The sequence goes on along the minus strand of JAJYWG010000332.1, from coordinate 5,057 downwards.
GGTGCTGGTCCGCCGGGGCGGCGCGTGGCTCGATGTGCCGCCCGGGCCCGTCCGGGACGCGCTCGTGGTGTCCGGATGAGCGTCGCCGCCGTCGATCCTCGGGTGGCTCTCGGTCCCAGCCTGGCCCCGGGCGCGGGCACCGCGGTTGTGGAGATGCTCGACCGGCTCCGGCCTGTCGTCCGAGTCGATCCCCGAGCCGGAGAGGCAGCAGCTCTCGCCGCTGCGGCGCTGTTCTCCCTGTTGGTGCGAACCCATGCCCACACCCTCCTCGATGGCGACGCTCCGCTAGGACCGAACCCATGGGCGGTCAACCGCCTGTCCGAGCTGCCGGAGCGCCTGGGGCTCTGCCGACCCCCGGCCGCGGCGAGCCCAGATCGGGAGCTTGTGATCGCGGTCGGGCCCGGGGGCGGCACCGCCGACCTCTGGGTCGGAGGTGATGACCTCGACTTTCGCAGTTTTGATCCCGCTCAGCCCTACTCCGTAGACCGGGTGATCCAGGACCGGCCACTGCGGTTGGCGACGTCGCTCGGCTTCGCGCCGGGCTTCGGACCCGACGGATCCTCGGCCGGTTCGATGAGCTGGAGGGAGAGCTTGTGTAGCTCGCTCATGAGCTCGCGGAGCCTTCGGGCGTTGTCGAACAGCGGCTGGTAGTCGGCAAGCTCTTCCTCCGACAGCATGCGCGTCACGGTCTTGCCGTCGATCTTGCGCGTCCAGAACGCGTAGGGGCCGTGAAGCTGCGGTGGCTCGCCGCGGCAACGGCAGTTCTGCTTCCCGCACCGGTAGGCGCGCACCGTGAGCGACCCCGGGAGCGCGAAGCCGATCTCGCCGAGCGCTGAGGCGAGCCGGCGCTGCTTCGCTCGCTGGCTGCGATCCACCTTCACCGGCGTCTCCCTTCCTCGCCACCATCCACCCTACGCGCCCAGGTCCTCAGTTAGCTGCTAAGGAGTCGGAGAGGCGAGGGGGTTGGCTTGTCGCAGACCTGGAGCCACCACCGGGCGCAGTGGTTCTTCTCCCATGCCCGCTGGTCGCTCGAGGAGGTGTCCGCCGTCCTTGCCGGCCTCGTGGTGCGCCTGCTGGCGGCGAAGGACGCGGCGGTCACCGTCGCCATCGACGACACGCTGTTCGATCGTCGCGGGCCGAAGGTGCACGCGGCATCGTGGTTCCACGACGGCTCCGCCCTCGGTGACAAGAAGATCGGCTATGGCAACAACTGGGTGATCTTGGCGATCGTGGTGCGCTTGGGGTTCCTCGACCGGCCCGTCGCGTTGCCGGTTGGCTTCGGGCTCGTGCGAAAGGACAGCGACGACTCGTCCCGGCTCGCGCTCGCTCGTCGCCTCGTGGAGGCGTTGGCCGCGGCGCTCCCCGGTCGAACGATCCACGTCGTCGCTGATGCCGCCTACGCGGGCAAGGCGCTGCGCGACCTGTCGAGGTCGGTCACCTGGACCACCCGGCTGCGTTCCAACGCGTCGCTCTACGAGCTCGCGCCGGCGCGCACCGGTCGGCGCGGCCGCCCCGCCGGAAAGGGGTGTAGCTCGCATCGCTTGCTGACATCGCCACCGGCGCTGCCTTCATCCCGACCACGGTCACTCGATACGGCTCAACCGCGGCCATCACGACAGCCACGCGTGCCTGCCTTTGCTATGGCGTGTTCGGCCCACAACAGGTGCAGCTCGTGCTCGTCCGGGACAGGTCGAGGAGCGGCTACGACGTGGCGCTCGTCACCACCGACCTCGATGCCACCGCCGCTCAGGTCGTCGAGCGCTACGCCGCGCGCTGGTCAATCGAGGTCGCCATCGAGGATGCGAAGCAGCTCGGGGGCGCCGGCCAGGCTCGCAACCGGGTCGAGCAGGCCGTCAAGCGCACGGTCCCCTTTGGGCTCGCCGTGAACAGCCTTGCGATCTGCTGGTATGCGACGGCGGGCCATGACCCCGACGACGTCCAGGCAGCCCGCGCACTCGCCCCGTGGTATCGGGCGAAGGCCCAACCCTCGGTCCTCGACATCCTCGCCAAGCTCCGTCGCGTGATCATCGTCGCGCAACATCGGTGGGTTCACCCTGAGCCTGTCACGCCCCAGGAAATCTCCGTCATCCGTCTGGCCTGGGAGGGAGTCGCTGTGTGGGTGAGAAAGTCGAGAAGGTCCAAAGACGAGGTGGAGGAGCGCGGCGTTGCTCAGGGCCAACCTATGGCGGAAGCTGATCGGTGTCGACCACGGCGCCGTGATCGAGGACGTGGAGATCGAAGCGGCGGACGGCGAGGAGGCCTCGTCGTCCACGTGCGCCTGCGCAAGGACCGTCGGCGTCGCTGCGGGCGCTGTAGGACGAGCACCCGGCCATGACCAGGGCGAGGGGCGGCGCCGGTGGCGCAGCCTCGATCTCGGGAGCCTGCGCTGTCTCCTCGAGGCCGACGCGCCGAGCGTTGCCTGTCCCGCCCACAGACCGACGGTCGCGCTCGTGCCGTGGGCGCGCCACGGCGCGGGCCATACGATGGCCTTTGACGGCCTGGTCGCCTGGCTCGCCACCCACCGCGCGAAGTCGACGGTGTGCGAGCTGCTGCGCGTCGCATAAAGGACCGTCGGGGCATCATCGACCGGGTCGTCACCGACGCGCGCGCAGCAGAGACCCATTCGGTGACCTCGTCCGCATCGGCATCGACGAGATCAGCTACTCGAGGTCGTCTCCGCCGATGGCACCAGCTGGATCGCGGACGTCGTCGCCGAGGCCTGTCCGAACGCGACGGCCTGCATCGACGTCTTTTACGTCGTCGCCTGGGCGACAGCGGCCCTCGACGAGGTGCGGCGCGAGGTCTGGAAGAGGCCCGGCGAGCCGGCATGCGGGCGCACGCGAAGACCCTGAAAGGCTGCCGCTTCGCGCTGTGGAGCAACCCCGAGGACCTGACCGCCCGCCAGGAGGCGAAGCTGGCCTGGATCGCAAAGGCGAACAAGAAGCTGTATCGCGCCTAGCTGCTGAAAGAGCAGCTGCGCATCGCGATCTGGACCAAGGGCGACCTCGGGCTCACCATGCTCGAGCACTGGCGCTCCTGGGCCGCTCGCTCGCGCATCGCCTCATTCGTCGAGCGCTCGCGCAAGATCGGCCGTCACCTTCCCGGCATCGAGGCGGCCCTTCGAGAGCACGTCACAGCTACTGCCCGCCGCTTCCGGGAAGGCCTTGAGCTGCTGCCCCTCCGGTCGCCGCGCTCCCTTCGGGTTGGCCTCGAGGACCGCCAACGACCCACGGACGCAGCAGGAGACCCCACATCCCACATTACGGCTGCTGAGATCGAGCCACCCCTTGATCTCGGTGGCCATCTCTTCTCGGGGGTAGTCGAGCGGACGACGGAGGCTTCGCACATCGGGGTCACCGAATGGCACGTTAGGAATCTCCTACTTCAACTGTGAGGGTGTTGTTGTGACGTGGCTGTCCGCGCCGTCGACGGAAGAGCAAGGCATTGGGACGCTTCTAGCAGGAGGCGTTTCACCATTTCGTCCTGCGCAGCGTCACTCAACACCCTTGCACAGTGACCCATCTGGAATACCTCGTGTTCGAAGTCGTCCATCGGCGCTCCTATTCAGCTCCGAATCGGTAGCGCGGCCGTGAACTCGGCGATGGCACCGACAGCACGTCGCTCGAGTTGAGGTTCCTCCCGCGGGTCGGCTGCCAGGAAGCGGGCGTAGCTGCGGGCGCCGATGCGGTCGGTATCGGCGAAGGCGTCGCAGATCGCGTGAAGGGCGGCGACCACCTCGGGGCGCGAGAAAGCGGGGCGCTGTGCGAAGGACTCGGCCGCGCCAGATGGGCCGCCGGGCCAGCTCTCGATGAGCCAGACGATGTCGTAGGCGTCCTTCGGCTTGTCGCGGCCGCGCAGCGCATCGATCTTGGCCGTCAAGAACGCCAGCGGCCCGGTGACGCGGAGGTCCATGTCGATCGCCCCCTTGTTCTGTGGCAGGACGATCGAGCGGTGGATGACCTCGACGTCGGTGGTCAGCAACTCGCCGGCGTCGAGGGCGAGGGCGGAGAGTCGGCCGCCGAAGTTGTGCTTGCCCGTCGGGTTGTCGGTGAGAGCCGGCCGGAACACCCTGCCGGGCGGCCGTTGTTCGCTGACCGGGCAGAAGAACTCGACGGTGAGCGCGATGCCCCCGTGGCGCTGCCAGCGGAACGAGGCGTCGCCTTCTTGGAACCCGAGGCTGTTGAGAACCGACTCGATCCGCTCGTAGGCCTCCGTGTCGCCCTCCACGAGGGCCACGCTCAGGCAGAGGTCGATGTCTGCGGTGCCGACATGCGGCTCGATCCCGGGGTCGAGGACCGGCACCAACAGACCCGGCACGAGGCCGCCGATGAGCACGACGTGGGGCGCCATGAACCCGAGAGCCCGCACGAGGTCGGCCGCTTCGGCCACCAGCGTCTCGGCGAGATCCGGGTCATAGCCGGCGACGTGCTGTCCGTCAGGCTCGTTCAAGGGCCTGCTCCCTGAAGAGTTGCGCTGCATCGGCGTTGCGCCCGCCCTGTCGTCGGAGGTCCAACCACACCCGGATCGGTGGGGCGACCCGGACTCCGTCGACCTCCGAGGCGCCGAAGGTCCCGACCTCACCGGTGTCGCTCCACACGTCGATGTTCATGCCGCGGCCGACCTCGTCGGCATCGAGGTGCTCAAGGCCCAGGCGGGCGAGCGCCTCGATGGGTTGAAGACCGCCGACCCGGATCTGGGTGACGACGATCCGGCTGAGCACAGGTACGCCGAGCAGGCGGCTCCCCGCCGCGCCGGTCACCGCGTAGGCCACGCCGGCCTCGGCGGCTCGCTCGGCGAAGCGCCGGGCGAGCTCGGTCTCGGTGCGGGCGTAGAGGTAGGTCGCTGCCGCGGGGGGGCGGCGCCGAGCACCGTCTATGACCGCGAGCCAGTCCAGGGCGGCTCGGCGGTCATCGATCACCCGGCGTTGCTTGGGCCCTTTGCCGACAGCGTGGACCAGCCGTTTCTGTTCCATGGCGCGAAAGACGTTGTGGGCTTGGCCGACCGAGATCTCGGCCCGTTCGGCCAGCCGATTGACGGTCCACTCATCTTGCGGGCTG
>JAJYWG010000149.1 GCA_021791615.1 Actinomycetes bacterium | reverse complement strand
GCTGACGCGACGACCGATCACTGAACAACCTCGAGCACTACGGCACAGCAGGTGGGCACCCAGGAAGCCCTGGCGGGCTTCGGGTCCATTGTGCTGCGCGGCAACTCTCCGGGCCGTCAAGGCGCTTAGTCGCACCGCCCAGCTGCGGGTGCTGACGCGGAACCGGTGCCGCTGCTCCTGCGGCCTTGACCGCCCTGTCACCTCCCGGCCCGAAGGGGCAGGATCGGTTCCACGCGCCCCGAAACAGACGCTCACGCCATCCGGACTCGCGATACCGAACGAAGGAGTCGGCCTGGCGGCCGACGCTGCACTTGACAAACGGCGCTCCTTCAGGAATGACCAGGCCGACCACCCCGGTGCCGCCCACCCCGGCGTGGACCTCGATGCCCGAGGCTCCGAGGCGCTCTGTGACCTTGGACGCGGTGGCGTGCTCTTGGTGGGAAAGCTCGGGATGGGCGTGCAGGTCACGGTAGAAGTCCGCTGCCCAGCCCCGGACGCCTTCGAGCCCCGAGAGCACCGAGGCGGCAGGTGATGAGGTCGGCGAGGAAGTGGCCATCACCCGATTTTGCCCGCATCGGCCCTCGTGTGCGAGGAGGTCCTGGGAGCGACCGGCTGTGACCTCGAAGGCCCGCAGGCGGGGGGCGGGGGGCAAACCTCGTCTTGGCGCACGTGCCGGTCTCGAGAGGCCGACCGCGCAGGCTCGAGGAGCCGGACTTTCTGCCTCGGGGGTCTCAGCGTGAGGAGCCTGCTGGTGATCGGGGACCGACACCGACGAGATGCGCGAGCGTGTCGACCGCGTTGACCATGAGATCGGTCTCGCTCATGAGCACCGTGTCCGCTGCCGCCAGTGTCGGGTCGGTCGTGGTCTGAGCGGAAGCACCCCTCAGGTGGGCGGCGAGCGCCACCTGGGTGGATCGCAACGGGGGGTAGCGGGTCGGCGCAGACCCGGTCCGCAGTGCGACGACCACTGCGGCCATGGCCTCTTCGACCTCCTCGCCGAGACGGTGGAGCTCGGGTCGGACCGGACCGGTGCCCGGGAGCTGTCCGTGCAGGACAAGCGCGCTCCAGACGTAGCGGCGCACTGCGGCGAGGATGCCCTGCGCCGTCTCGGCGTCGAGCGTGTTCGGCGAGGCCGGCTTGCGGGCGGCCGGCTCGCTCAGCCAGCGGTCGACAGACGCCTCGGCGTTGGAGCGTGCCAGGCCGGCCGCAAGCCGCAGCCGCTGCAGTGCCTCCCGATCGACACCGGCCGGGTCGGCCCAGGCGAAGAGGAGCGCGGCGCCATAGCGGCCGTCGATGTCGACAAGATCGGCCAGGCGATCGACGACGTGCGTGCGCTCCCAGGTCGGCCAGGCGGCGTAGGCCGCCAAGGCCAGGGCGGCACCGAGCAGCGTGTAGAAGGCCCGGTCGGCGGCGAGGGAGGCCGCCGGGGAGCCGGTGAAGCCAAGCAGGACGACCACGAGCGACGCGATGCCGATGCTGTAGATGACGTAGTTGGCCCGAAGCACGGCGACGCTTGCGGCATAGAGCGCCACGGTGAGCACGATCAGGACGGCCGGCGACGGCGCCAGCGTGGCCAGCAACAGCGTGACCATCCCGGCGCCGAGGAGGGTGCCGAGGCTGCGGCCCACTCCCCGGCTCAAGGTGGTGGCGAAGTCGGGCTTCAAGACGATCATGACGGTCATCGGGAGCCAGTAGCCGTGACCCAGGGGGAACAGGTGGGAGATGGCGACGGCCACCGCCAGGGTGGCACCGACCCTGAGGGCGTGGCGGAAGACCTCGGAGGTGCCGGTGAGGTTGGCGCGCACCAACTCGAGACGACCCCCCGCAGTGCCGGCGAGCGGGGAAAGCCGTGACCGGCTCCGCACCGGCTGGCCGGCGCTCGACGCGGTGGCCGGCGGCGCGCCTGGTTGGTCGCCGGCGGCCACCGCCGTCAACTGGGTCACCGACCGAAGCTGGCCCGCCAGCGCCGTCAGGCCTACGACAGCTGAGGTGAGGATCGGGCGAATCGACGGCTCGGCGATCTCGGCCATCGAGCGAAGGTGCTCGATGGCAGCTCGGTACCGCTCGCGGGCCTCGGGGTCGGCGATGGCGCTGCGCCCGTCGCGCAGTGCGGCCGCGACGCCGGCCAGCAGGTCGGCGGAGGCGGTGATGGCGTCTTCGAGGTGGCTCGCGGCGTCGAGGGCGCGGGTCTTCTCCGTCGGCGTGGCGACCCTCGAGGCGTGGGCGAGCCGGGCTCGGGCTCGGGCGATGCCGGCCACCTCGAGGCGGATCCGCTCTGCCTCGTCGGCCAATGCCTGGTAGGCGGCGGCGGCCGTCCGGTCGCCCCAGGGCTGGGTCTCGACGAGGGCGGAGCGCAGCTTGTCGAGAACACCGGGATCGAGGAGGTCCGCCGGGTCGCTGGCGAGCGAACGGAGGTGGGCAGCCAGCAGACGGTAGGCGTCGCTCGACATGGCGCGCTCCACCGGGAAGCGTTGGAGGGGCCAGGTCACGGCCACGAGGACGATCTGGATGGTGCCGCCGCACAGGGCCCAGAGCGCGTTGAGCGCGGCCTGCTCGGGGCTGAAGGAGAACTGGGAGAAGACGACCAGGCCGATGACGGCTTGGAGGCCGACCACGCCTGGCGCCTCTCCGAACATCACCAGGAGCCCGGCGAGGACCCCCCAGAGGGCGGTGAGCGCGATGTCGGGGCCTTCCAGGCGCCCGACGGTCGCCCCGACGAATGCCGAGGTGGCGAAGGCTGCGGCGGCGAACGCCATGATCTTCACCCGGCTCCGATAGGTGCCCTGCAGCGACGCCATCCCCGCCGTCAGCGCGCCGACCGCCGCTCCCACGCCGACCAGGAGGTGGCCGGAGAGGTCACCGGCGACCAGCGGGATGGCGATGCCCAGTGCGCAGCGCGCCGCGGGCACCAAGGCCAGCTTGGAGCGGTCCAGGCGGATCGCGTCCTGGATCGGGCGCGTCCAGGTGGAAGACCAATCGCTCACCGGCTGCGCCGGTCGCGTGCAGCGCAGGTCCGGGGTCGCACCCGCGCTGCTCGTGGGTCGGGCCGCCTCTGCGTCACGGCCTCGCCGGCACCGAGCAGGCGAGGACGACGCGCGAACCGCGGCCATCTCGGGGCGAGGGACCCGCACGCCGTGGTGTCAGAGGCTCCACGGCGGCGGCCCCACCTCGATGCGGGGAAGGGGCGAGTCGACGCGTCCGAAGCGGTCGTCGGCGGCCATCCAGGCGCGGTGCGCCTCGACGATCTCGGCGCGGGTCCGGGCGACGAAGTTCCACCACATGAGCACCGCTTCGTCGAAGGGCACCCCGCCGAGCAGGAGGATCCGGGCCGGCTCTCTGGCTGCCAGGGCGATCTCGGTGCGGCCGGTGCCGAGGTAGGCGAGATGTCCGGGCTCGACGATCTGCCCGTCGAGGCTGGCTGCGCCGACGAGGGTGACGAGGGCGTGCTCGAAATCGGCTCGCAGCGGCACCGTCGTCGCTCCTGCCCGGAGGGCGAGGTCGGCGCCGAGGTGGTCGGTGTCGCGGCGTGCCGGCGAGGTCGCGCCGTCGAGGTCGCCGACGAGCACGGTCGCCACCGCGGCATCGAGGTCACGGCGGGGAAGCTCGCTGTGGTGCTCGAAGGCCGCCGGCCCGTCCCTGGTGGCCGAGGGCTGGGCGATCCACAACTGCACGCCGTGCAGGTTGCCGCTGTAGGAGCCGGTGCCCTCCTCGGAGTGGGCGACGCCCCACCCCGCCGTCATCAAGTTGAGCTGGCCGGGCACGATGACCTGCTCGTTGCCGAGCGAGTCGCGGTGCAGCGCCTCGCCCTCCAAGAGCCAGGTGACGGTCTGCAAGCCGATGTGGGGGTGTGGGGCGACGTCCATGCCGCGGGGCGCGCTGACGAGCGCCGGGCCCATGTGGTCGACGAAGCACCACGGGCCCACGGTGCGCCGTCCCCGTCGGGGCAGCGCCCGGCGTACCTTGATGGCGCCGACCCGGCTCTCCCGGCTTTGGGTGATCTCGAGCACGCAGGCCTCTGGAGCACCGCGCTGGGCCTCGGCCGGTACGTCAGCGTCGGTCACCGGGCCGCTCATCGGAACTCGCTCGGCGAGGGAAGGACCAGGCAGATCACGGCCCGGTAGCCGTTGGGGGAACGGGTGACGTCGAGCACGGCGGGGGTGCCGCCGGTGGCGAAGATCGTGTCGGTGCCGTTGGTGGTGTCGCGGCCGGGCCGCTCGCTGTAGGGATCGGTGGCGAGCACGTCGTCGCTGGTCGGATCCGGGAAGTAGAGCTGGCTGGTGAAGGTCATCGAGGCGGTGTGCACGATCGTGTGGATGTGCACCGTCCGCCCCGGGTACCAGCCGGGGTAGATGGTGCGGAACTCGACCGCTCCGGCGGCGTCGGTGATCTGGCGACCCCGCAGGAACGTCTCGCCGGGCAGGTACTGGGCTTTCGGGGCGGTGGCGGCGGTGACGACGACTGCCGGGTCTGGAGGCGGGAAGCCCGAGTAGCGCCCGAGGGCGTCGCAGTGCCAGATGTCCACTGCCACCGAAGAAAGTGGGCGGTCGTCGACGCTGGTGAGACGAACGCCGAGCAGGAGCGGTGCGCCCGGCCGGTCTTCGGCGATGTCGCGACGGACGGGCTCGACGTCGCGGTAGTACGGGCCTTGGTCCTGCTCGGCCCAACCCCGGCACGGCGCGCTGTGCTCGAGGAGGTGGGCGATCTCGGCGCTGATCGGCTCGGGATGGCTCACGGCGTGGTGGCGAACTGTTCGAACGCGGCGGACGGCCGTGGTGCCCGTGCGCTGCCCGGCCCAGCGTTCATCATGATGGCGACACCCAACGCCCCGGCGACCTCGACTCCCAAAGTCCGTGCACCTCGGGCACGGCCGCTCGGTCATCACCGGTTCGAAATGTCATCTGCTGGGACGCTCCTCTCTACGGCCGCCACCATCATCGTGGCCGTCGGCGGCTTCGGTGTCGAGCACGGCGAGGACCTTCTCGGCGGCCGAGGTGATGGCGGCGAGCTCGCCGGGGGTGAGCGGGTCGATGAACAAGCGGCGTGCCATCGCCACGTGGTGGGGTGCGGCCGCCTCGATCGCCTTGCGGCCCGGCGCAGTGACCACGACGAAGGCGCCGCGGCGGTCGCCGTCGCAACGCTCCTTTTTCACCAAGCCGCGTCCGGTCATGCCGGCGACTTGGTGGGAGAGCCGACTCTTCTCCCAGCCGAGGGCTTCGGCCAGTTCGAACAGGCGGGCCCGCACGTCGGGCTGGTCGCCGAGGGCGAAGAGCACCAGATAGTTGGCGTAGGACAGGTCGGAGGTGGCGGCCACGTCGGTTGCCAGGCGGCCGGCGAGTAGCAGCTGCATGAACTGCAGGGCCCGCCATGCCCGTTGTTCGCGCTCGTCGACCCACCGGACCCCGGTCATGGCTCCAGTGTAGGGCGGAATAGTTGACCTATCACCTATGTTGTAGGATATATCCACTACACAAAGGAGCCCCATGACTACGCCGACCGTCCCCGCCACACTCACCGGCAGCTACACCATCGATCCCGTCCACAGCCGGATCGGGTTCGTCGCCCGCCACGCCATGGTCACCAAGGTCCGCGGCTCGTTCAACGAGTTCGACGGCTCGGGCTACTTCGACGCCGCCAACCCGGCCAACTCGAAGCTCCAGCTTTCGATCAAGGCAGCCAGCATCGACACTCGCAACGCGGACCGCGATGCCCACCTGCGCTCGAACGACTTCTTCGACATGGACACCTACCCGCAGATCACCTTCTCCTCGACGAGCGTCGAGCAGACCGGTGACGTCCGCTTCCGGGTCACCGGCGACCTGACCATCAAGGGGGTCACCCGCCCCGTCACCGTCGACTTCGAGTACACCGGCAGCGCGGTGGACCCCTACGGCAACCAGAGGATCGGCTTCGAAGGAACGACGGTCGTCAACCGCAAGGACTGGGGTGTCAACTGGAACGCAGCGCTCGAAGCCGGCGGAGTGCTCGTGAGCGAGAACGTCACCTTGGAGCTCGAGGTGTCCGCCGTCCGCAGCGCCGACGCCGCCTGAGCCGTCAGCTCGCTTGATCAACGCACGTCCATCTCGCCCGGAGCGGTGCCCCGTCCCGCTCCGGGCGTGTCCGAAGGAGTCCCCATGCCGGTATCGCCTGTCCGTCTCAACCATGCCGTGCTCTTTGTCTCCGACCTCGAGCGCTCGGTCCGCTTCTACACCGAGGTGTTCGGGATGGAGGTGATCGCCCGCGAGCCGCGCGCCAACGCCGCGTTCCTGAGGCTCCCCCGATCGGGGAACCACCACGACCTCGGCCTCTTCGGTGTGGGAACCGCGGGCGGCCCGAAGCGCCGCGGTGCCATCGGCCTGTACCACCTGGCCTGGCAGCTCGACACCATCGACGAGCTGGCCGCCGCCCGCCAGACGCTCCTCGACGCCGGCGCCTACACCGGCGAGTCCAGCCACGGTGCCACCAAGAGTGTCTACGGCGCCGATCCCGACGGCAACGAGTTCGAGCTGATGTGGATGCTGCCGCGCGACCACTGGGGCGTCTACGAGAGCTCCGCCCCCATCGACCACCTCGACCTGGCCGCCGAGATCGAACGCTGGAGCGGGGTGGCCACCGCCGCACAGATCACGCCCGAACCGGCGATGGCCAGCCATCCCGAGACCGCCCGGTCATGACCTCCTTTGCCGCACCGGTGGTGTCGGTCGCCTCGTCCCGGATCGAAGGACTGGAGATCGGGGCACGCCGACTGCTGCGGGCAGAAGCCGAGAGAGGGCTCGGCGACGACCCGTCCGATGTCACGGCCGTCGAGGTCCTCGGGAACATCGACGCCAGCCTGGTCGACGCTGACTCCACCTTGCTGCAGCGTGACGACCTCGTCGGAGCCGCCGAAATCGAAGGGGTGCGGCTCCCCTGGAGTGACGCCCGCCGTTCCCTGATCTCGGCACCCTGAAGGGTCGCAACTCGCAGCATCCACCACCTTCTCGTTCCGGTCGGCTTCTGTGTCTGTAGTGGTTAGTCGCTACAGAGAGGAGCTACGATGCCCTGCATCGCACGCCGAGCCCGACCATTGGTGCTCCATGGCACCTT
>JAJYWG010000538.1 GCA_021791615.1 Actinomycetes bacterium | reverse complement strand
AGACCGGGACAACAGGGCGCGCCTACGACGTGCTCACCCTGACCGACGGCACCAGGGTCGACGGCGCCCAGGCCCCGGGCCTCTACGGAGCGACGATCACCTACGTCGTCACCCCGAACTACTGAGACTGAGCCGGCTGCGCCGCCGAGCGTCGGCTGCGCCTCGCCACGCTGATCGGCATGGTCACCCAGACCACACACCACAACGGGCACGCGGGCAAGGGCGCCCACGGCTCGCTGTTGAGCGCCACTCGTTTTGAGCGCGGAGCGGCCTGAGACGTCACCGGTTGTGACCGTCGGCGAGGCCGTCTGGACGAGTTGCAGAGCCAACGAAGTGGCGACAGCGTGTTGAGCGTCTGGTCCGACGCGCACGGACCCCCTCGCCCTGTCCTTAGCCGGATAGCGAGGGGGCCCGTCTGACGCTGCGAGGTGATGCTCGCGTGATGATGGTAGAGCCTGAAAGCGACCGAGTCGAGGCGAGGTTGGTCGCGGGCGAGTACGCCTGTCCTGCATGCCGGGTCGGCTGGCTCCGGCCGTGGGGGTTCGCTCGTCCCCGGGCGCTGCGGGACCGAGGCCGCGAGGTGGTCATTCAGCCCCGTCGGTCCCGGTGCGGATCGTGCCTGGTCACCCACGTGCTCTTGCCAACGTTGGTGTTCCTGCGACGTCGAGATCTGGCCGAGGTGATCGGCGAAGCGCTGCGCGCTCGCGTGATCGAGGCGACAAGCAGGGCGAAGGTGGCAGAGGCCGCCCGGGTGCACCCCGACACGCTGCGGGGTTGGTTGCGACGCTTCGCTGCCCGGGCACCCGAGATCCGCGCGGAGTTCAGCACCTGGGCGCACCGCTTCGACGCCGGGTTGGGAGCGATCGAGGCACGCGGCTCGCCTGCTGCCGACGCGCTGGAGGCGATCGGGGTGGCCGCCGCGGCGGCTGCCCGGCGGCTCGGGCCCTCCCCGGTGTGGGGGTTCGTGGCCGGAGCCTCGGGCGGGTTGCTCCTCGCCAACACGAGTTGCCCTCTGCCCCTTCGAGACTGAGGCGTTCAGGCTGTGCGGTGACCCGAGTGGGACGTCGAGGGAGCCGCACATGCAGATCGAAGAACGTCGTCAACAGGTGGCGCTGTTCCGCTACTCGCTGATCCGCCCTCTGGTGGATCCAGAGCTGTCGGCTGCAGAGCGCGGCGCGCTGGTGCGTGCCCTTTCGAGCGTCGATCACCTCGGTCCCGACGACCGGCGGGTGGAGGTCTCCGCCCCGACGCTGCGGCGGTGGCTGCGGGCGTGGCGCGCCGGCGGGTTCGCCGCGCTCGTCCCAGAGGTCCGCGACCAGCCGACCCGCACCCAGGCGGTGATCCTGGAGCAGGCAGAGGTGCTCAAGCGCGAGGCACCGGGCCGCACGGCCGCCCAGGTGGCCCGGGCCCTCGCCGAGGCCGGGGTGGGCACGGTGTCGGCCCGCACCCTCCAGCGCCATTTCGCCCGCCTCGGCCTCGTCGGCTCCCAGGTCGCCCAGCCCAAGGTGTTCGGGCGCTTCGAGATGACCGAGTTCGGCGCGCTGTGGACGGGCGACGGCCTGCACGGTCCGGCCGTTGCGGGCCGCAAGACGGTGTTGTGCGCGTTCATCGACGACTGGAGCCGCGCTGTCCCGGGCTGGCGGTGGGGTCATGCTGAGGACACCGTCCGCTTGGAGGCGGCGCTGCGCCGGGGCCTCGAGTCCCGGGGGATCCCCGAGAAGTGCTTCGTCGACAACGGCAGCGCATTCGTCTCTGCCCCGTTCAACCGCACCCTTGCCGTGCTCGGCATCGCGATCGCCCACTCCCGGCCCCGCCAACCGGCCTCGCGGGGAAAAATCGAGCGGTTCTTGTGCGCCACGAGGCGCCCTGCTGCATCCCCGGCTCAGCCGGGAGGAACACGAAGGGAGGTTCTTGGGTCTGTTGGCTGACCTGGACTCGAAAGAGAAAGGGGACAAGAGCATGTCAGGAAACCAGAGGCTGAGCCCAGGCGTTTGGGGCAGTGCTCTGGGGGACCCGCGTGATATGGCGAAAGCTGGATTGCCTGAATCCCAATCTCCAGACGATGGAAGTTCACATCCGCCGGAAAGACACCTGAAACCGGCGCCGGCTCTGCGACGCGTAGAAAGGACCGCTTCGCAACCTTCGGAGCCAGGAGCGATGCCCAATGAGGGCATTCAAGGAGATGAGTGGGACGCCTACGTCACGCTGCTACGTGCAACAGGGACGAACGTGGGATCGCCTACGGGACGCGAGTCCTATTGGCGACGGAGGCCCCGTAGTAGTCGTCGGAGTCACGCCCGACCAAGGAGGACGGGAAAGCCGTCCACAGGGCGAAGGGAGCCAGGTGACCGGACATCTGACGCCATGAGGTATGCGTAATGCAGAACGCCAAAGCGGTGCTCGATGTCCTACGTGAGCGAGGCAGGCGTGGCCTGCCGCTCGACGAGCTGTACCGACAGATGTTCAACCCCAAGCTGTATCTGTTGGCTTACGGCCGCATCTATGCGAACAAGGGGGCGATGACCCCCGGGGCCACGGGAGAGACCGTGGACGGCATGTCCATGGGGAGGATCGATCGCATCATCGATGCGATGCGCCACGAGCGCTACCGGTTCATCCCCGTGCGGCGGGTGTACATCCCGAAGAAGTCCGGGAAGCTGCGCCCGCTCGGTCTGCCCACGTGGTCGGACAAGCTCGTCGGCGAAGTCGTCCGCCTGCTCTTGGAGGCGTACTACGAGCCGACGTTCTCCGACCGCTCCCACGGCTTTCGTCCCGGCCGGGGTTGCCACACCGCTCTGCGGGAGGTGGCCAACACCTGGACCGGGACGAGCTGGTTCATCGAGGGCGACCTCGCCGACTGTTTCGGGAGCCTCGACCATTCGGTCATGCTTCAGATCCTCGGCGAGAAGATCCACGACAACCGGTTCCTGCGGCTTGTTCGTAACATGTGCCAGGCCGGGTACTTGGAGGACTGGACCTGGGGAGCGACCCTGAGTGGCGTTCCCCAGGGGGGCGTCGCCTCGCCGGTCCTCTCCAACATCTACCTGCACAAGTTGGACGTCTTCGTCGAGACGGTTCTGGTGCCGGAATACACCCGAGGCACGCTCCGGGAGAGAAACCCGGAGTATCGCAAGGTGGAGCGAGCGATCGGCAGTGCCCGCCGACGGGGCGACCGAAAAGAAGTGCGGTCGCTCTACAAGCGGTTGCACGGTCTCCCCAGCCAGGACCCCAACGATCCCGGCTACCGGAGGCTGCGCTACTGCCGGTATGCAGACGACACCCTGCTCGGCTTCGCCGGACCGAAAGCCGAAGCCGAGGAGATCAAGCAGCGTCTGGCGACGTTCCTCCGTGACGAGCTCAAGTTGGAGCTCTCGCCCGACAAGACCTTGATCACCCACGCCCGCAGCCAGCGGGCGAGGTTCCTCGGCTACGAGATCAGGGTCGCAGGAAGCGATCGCAGGACGAGACGGCCCACCGCGAGCGATCGGCGGAACCGCCGCTCGCTCAACGGGGTCATCGCCTTGTGCGTCCCTGCGTCGGTGGTCAAGGCCAAGAGCGCCCTCTACATGTCACGTGGAGTACCAGCGTGCCGGAACCCGATGGTCAACGAGGCTGACTACAGCATCGTCGGCCGCTTCGGGGCCGAGTACCGGGGCCTCGTCCAGTACTACTTGCTCGCCGGTGATGTCTTCCGACTCCACCGGCTGCGCTGGGTCATGGAGACCTCCATGCTCAAGACGTTGGCGGGTAAGCACCACTCGTCGGTGGCGAAGATGGCGGCACGCTACAAGGCCAAGATCGAGACGCCGCACGGGCTCAGGACGTGCTTCGAAGCCAGCCTCGAGCGCGAGGGCAAGAAGCCGCTGGTGGCCAGGTTCGGCGGCATCCCGCTCAAGCGGCAGAAGACGGCGGTGCTGTCCGACCGCCTGGTGACCGGGCCAGTCTACCCCAACAAGGAGCTGATCATACGGCTCCTTGCGGGCAGATGTGAGCTGTGCAAGCGAGCGGACACGGTGCAGGTGCATCATGTCCGCAACCTCGCCCAGCTCGAACGGCTCGGCCCGCTACCACCCCGGTGGGCACGAGTCATGGCGAATCGCCGCCGCAAGTCCCTTGTGGTCTGCGGCGACTGCCATGGCTTGATCCACGGGGAGCCTGTCTCGGACACCGGATAGTCACTGGAGAGCCCGTTGCTGGGAAACTGGCACGGCGGGTTCGGAGGGAGACCGTGCGGAAAAGGACCAGAACAGGCTGGCACCTCGCCGCACGGTCGACCCTACCCCGCACGGTGCGCACCCAGTTCCTCGTCGAGCTCGACGCCCGGGGCGGTGCAGCGAGCCTCGACGAGCTCAACGAGCTGTTCGGTGCGTGGCTCGAAGGCGTCTATCACCGGACCCGTCACTCCGAGACCACAGAGACCCCGCTCGAACGCATGATGCGGGGACGCTCCCTGCGCCGGGCGACCCCCGCCGAGCTGCACGAGGCGTTCCTTTGGTCCTGCACCCGCACTGCCGACAAGACCGGAGCCGTCAGCCTGTTCGGGAACCACTACGAGATCGACGCCGCGCTCGCCCGGTCCAAGGTCGAGCTGGTGTTCGACCCCTTCGACTTGGCCGACATCGAGGTCCGCTATCAGGGCCGGTCGATGGGCAAGGCGATCCCCCGGCGGATCCACCGCCACACCCACCCGAGGGCACGGCCCGAGACCGACCCGGCGCCCAAGTCCTCGGGCATCGACTACCTCGGGCTGGTGTCGGCCCGGGTGGCGGCCGAACAGGCGAAGCGCATCGCGTACACGCAACTGCACCTCGAACCGACCGACGCCGGTGGCAAGGACAGTGACGGCAGCTCGAACGACGACAACGGCAACGGTGACGACGACGAGGAGATCGAACGATGAGCGTGGACCGGCTGTGCAGCTTCTTCGGGTTCACCAAGGTGCCCTTCGGGCGGGACCTCGCACCGGCGTCGCTGTTCCGCTCCGCCGCCCACTCAGAAGCGGTGGCCCGGCTCACCTGGTGCGTGGAGGAGCGAGGGCTCGGCGTCCTCACCGGCGAGGTCGGCTGCGGCAAGACCGTGGCTGCACGGGCCACGGTCGCCGGGCTCGATCCGTCGCGCCACCAGGTCATCTACTGCGCCAACCCGACGGTCGGTGGCCGGGGCATCCTCTCGCTGGTCGTGACGGCCCTCGGCGGGATCCCCCGGTTCCACCGCGCCGCTCTCGTCCCCCAGGCCGCCGACGCACTCGCACTCGCAGAGGCAGAGCGCGGACGCAGGGTGCTGCTCGTCATCGACGAGAGCCACCTGCTCGATGCCGACCAGCTCGAGGACCTGCGCATGATCACCAACACCGAGATGGACAGCCGCTCGCCCGCCGCCGTCGTTCTCTTGGGGCAACCGACGCTCCGGCGACGCCTGCACCAAGGGACCATGGCAGCGCTCGATCAGCGCATCACGTTGCGGGTCCACATGGAGGGCATGGACCTGGCCGAGACGCTCGCCTACGTCCGCCACCATCTGGGCCAAGTCGGACGCTCCGACGCGTTGTTCAGCGACGACGCGCTGGCGGTCATCCACCATGCGGCCCGGGGCCTGCCGAGAGCCGTCAACAACCTGGCACTCCAGGCACTCGTCGCCACCTTCGCCGCCGACAAGGCGATCGTGGACCAGCAGGCGGCCAAGATGGCAGTGGTCGAGGTGAGCGGTGAGTGAGGTCTGCACCCAGGTGCTCCAAGCCCCGCCGGGCTGGCCGGAGCCGCCAGATCCTGTGGTGTGGCGGGGCATGGCCGGGGCGATCACCGAGACCATCGCCCCACACACCGAGGCCGACCCCCTCGCCGTCTTGGCTCAGCTGCTCGTCGGTGTGGGGGCGATCGTCGGACGGGGGGCGTGGATGGCCGTCGAGGCCACCCGCCACCATCCCAACGAGTTCGTGGTGCTGGTCGGCGACTCGGCCAAGGCACGCAAGGGCTCGTCGTGGGACCACGTCGAGCGCGTCCTGCAGCGGGCCGACTCGAGCTTCGCCACCCGTGTGCACACCGGGCTGTCCACCGGCGAAGGGTTGATCTGGGCCGCACGGGACCCCCAAGGCGCCGACCCGGGCACCCCCGACCCCCGACTTCTCGTCGTCGAGCCCGAGTTCGTCACCGTCTTGAAGGCGACCGGGCGCGACGTCAACACCCTCTCGCCGGTGCTGCGCGCCGCCTGGGACGGCCGCCCCCTGGCACTGCTCACCCGCACCGCGCCCGCTCGGGCCACGGCGGCCCACATCTGCGTCATCGGTCACATCACCCGAGCAGAGCTCGCCCACCACACGAGCGCCGTCGAAGCGGCCAACGGGTTCTTGAACCGCTTCTGCTTCATCGCGTGTCGCAGGCACCGGCTCCTGCCCGAGGGTGGGGACCCCGACCCGTTGGCCGGGACCGGGTTGGAGCAGCGCCTCGGGGCCCACCTCGCCGGTGCACGACGAGGCGGGCAGATCGCCCTCGACCCAGCTGCCCGGCTCTTATGGCACGACGCCTACGCCCGGCTCTCGGAGACGACCGAGGGGCTCGTCGGCTCCCTGTGCGCCCGCGCAGAAGCCCATGTCCTGCGCCTCGCGATGCTCTTTGGGCTCGTTGATGGTGAGAGCGTCATCCACCCCACGCACCTGCGTGGCGCCCTGGCGCTGTGGGACTACGCAGCCCGCTCGGCTGCCTGGGCGCTTCGCACCACGACGGCCGATCCGCTCGCCGAGCAGATCCACGATGCGCTGTCCGCCAGCCCCCAAGGGCTCACCCGCACCGAGCTGCGAGACCTCTTCGGGCGAAACCTGCCCGGCGGACGCATCGAGGCGGCACTGGCGACCCTCGGTGCCGCCGGCAGGGCGCAACGCCATCGCGCCGCCACCGCTGGACGACCCGCCGAGGTCTGGACCGCGCACTCCCGACCGCCCGCCACCACCGAGCCGGGGTCAAGGCCGGCCCGCAGGGCCGTCCCGCAGGGACCGGAGCGCAGCGGAGGGCCTTGACGCTGGCGGGCCAGATCTCGTCACCCACCTCATCATGAACATCGCCCGCCAGCTCTGCTGGCGGGCTTGACCGCGCCTGATGCCCGCCACACACACGGCTTTGGTCGT
>JAJYWG010000057.1 GCA_021791615.1 Actinomycetes bacterium | reverse complement strand
TCCGGAATGCCGGCCATCCCCACGACGTCGTCGACGCTCACGCCGAGACCCGGAAGCGATCCCATGTACCCCGCATCACCGAAGGCGTAGATGCCGCCTGTGCGGCTCACCAGCCAGTAGCCGCCCCCGTCGGGCGTCGATGCCATCCCCACGACGTCGTCGACGCTCACGCCGAGACCTGGAAGCGATCCCATGTACCCCGCGTCACCGAAGGCGTAGATGCCGCCTGTGCGGCTCACCAGCCAGTAGCCGCCCCCGTCGGGCGTCGATGCCATCCCCACGACGTCGTCGACGCTCACGCCGAGACCTGGAAGCGATCCCATGTACCCCGCGTCACCGAAGGCGTAGATGCCGCCGTTGGCGCTGGTCAGGCCGTAAGCTCGCCCCGAGGGCCCGAACGGGAAGGCAAGGCCCTCGAGCGCGGGGACAGCCTGGTAGGTCGCGAGGAGGTCGGCCGGCGCCGGTGCAGGTGGGTAGTAGAAACCCCCTGCACCCGACCCGGAGGTGAGCTGAAATGCCATCAGCGCCGACACCGGGTCCGAGGAACCCCTGACGAAAGCTGCACTCGAAGGTGACACGCCCAACGCGAGCAGCCCCTGGATGACCAAGGAGGTCGAGTCGGGGTCGGTCGTCCCCGGTGTCGCAGACGTGTTCGGGTAGTAGCCCCATCCCCCATCGGGGTCCTGTCCGGTCGTGAGAAATGTGAGGGCCTTGGTGGCGATGGGCTGCGAGAGGGCGCCTTGGGCCGCAAGGCCCTCCACGGCGAGCGACGTCGAATTGGTGTCCGGTCCCGAATAGTTCGAAGGGATCCCGCTACATGTGTTCACTGCCAGATCCGGCGTGGTCCACCCACCACCAGGACACTGCTCCCCGATGAGCCAGGTCACGCCCGAGCTCACGGCACTCCCGCCTCGCACGCCGGCAGCAGCCAGGGCTGCGAGCGCCAGACCTTGCTGGTAGGTACCCGCGGCATAACCTGTGACCTGCGCCGCGGTTCCAAACAGCCCCGCGCCAGAGCCGGTCGTCTGCTGGGTCGACAGGAGCTCTGTCACCAGGTTCACTCCCCCGAAGTCCCGAGGGTCGGCCCCAAGGGCCACCGCGTCCAGGATGAGGAGGGCTACCTGGCCCGGACCGATCGCGCCCTCATCTGTGACGTATGTCGCCTGATGCGAGGCGAGGTACGCGAGACCGGATTGCGCCATCCCAAGATCGACGTTCGCTGCCGAAAGCGCGAGCACGCTCTGCGCCGTCGCTGACAGGTCTGCCGTGCTGGACCCCGGGGCGGTCGGGATGAAGCCAGGCGACGTGAACTGGAGCGCCAGCCACTCGGCGCCTTTGCGGGCGGCCATGCTCTGGGGCAGAGGCACCGGACGAGTGCTCGGCGTTGGTGTTGCCGACGCCCCGGCCGAGCCGGCGGGCAGCGCGATCGCCGCGAGGATCGTGGCGGTGCAGACGGCACCGGCAATGGAGATGAGGGGACGGGTACGGAACATGGTCTCTCGCTTCCCGGTCGACAGCCCGGGAGCACCACACCCGCCAAAGGCGGGTGGAGGACCACCGAGCTCCAGACCGTGTGTCTCGACAATGGGAGCTCACCTGCTGCTCAGGCCTCCCGGCTCGCACCGGACCTCGACGGCCACGGTGCCTACGGTTGCGGACCAGCGCCGGCATTGGACCGGCTTCCCCTGAACAGCAGTACTGCGGTACTTCGATTGCCTTGCTCTTGCTCTGCTGAATACCTTCGTCGATCACGGTACCACGCGCTGACTGGGCGCGTATGCTGCGAAGCGCCGAGGTGGCGGGGCGGGGCCGCGCCGACCGAAGCCCGCGGGTGTAGCTCAATGGCAGAGTCCCAGCCTTCCAAGCTGGTTATGCGGGTTCGATCCCCGTCACCCGCTCCCAGTGGGTCCAGTACGAAACTGACCCCCAGATCTGCACGGAATACCCATGCCTGCGCGCCGCCGAGGCCCAGCCCCTCTCGGTCGGCTCGGTGGGTCAGGCCATGGGGGCGATGCCCACAGGCAAGGGCTACTGGCTCACGACCCCAACGGGCGCGGTCAGCGCGTACGGAGCGGCCAAGGCCTACGGGACACTGCCTGCCTTGGGAGTCACGCCGACCCACCCAGTCGTCGGCCTCGCGTCGACGCCCACAGGGCGGGGCTACTGGCTCGTGGCCTCCGACGGGGGGCTGTTCACCTTCGGCACCGCGCCCTTCTACGGCTCGACCGGCGCCAATCCACCACCGGCACCGGTCATCGGGCTCGTCGTGACACCCTCGGGCGCCGCCTACACAGAGATCGACGCGACCGGAACCGCGCAGCACTTCTCGAGCTGACCGGGGACGGCCGCCGTGCCGAGGCGCGGTGACTGCGACGGCCACATGTCGTGGAAGCCGCCGAGGCCGTCTGACGGCGAGCCTTCTCATGCGGAATCTCGACCGTGTGGAGCGCCAATCGGGGTTGTGAGCCAGCGTCGTGCCCGCCTCGACCTGGTAGGCGGATCAGCCACGGCGTCCCTCGCCACCGAACTCCCTGGTCGCCGATGGTCAATTTGGCGAATGCAACAGGTTCTCTCGGCGGGTTGGCACGTGGCACATCGCGAAGTTCCAGTTCAAGGCAGTTCCGTAGTGGTCCCTCGTCAACTCGATCCGTGTCAGTCCCCGCGGCGCGAGACCACGGAGTGGAGGCCGGTGGACCCGGACACGGTCCGGCGAGTCCTAAGAGGACCCGGAGGCCATCGAGACGCTCAAGACCCACCGAGCGAGGTTTTCCCGCTCCACCTATGGAACCAACACCCGAACACGCTGTTCAAGTAGGGCGATTACAGTGGCAGGCAGCCGAGTGGCTCGCGGTCCTGCGCGGACCAACGTGCCATTCCCAGGCGAGAAAGTGCCTTGATGCCCACGTGGACCCCTGACAGTTGGAGAAACGTTCCGGCCGCCCAGCAGCCGACATGGCCTGACGTGTCCGAGCTCGAGGGAGTACGGAAGAAGCTCGCCACCCGCCCGCCGCTGATCTACGCAGGGGAAGCTGCGTCCCTCAAATCTGCCCTCGCCGAGGCAGCGCACGGTCGTGCATTTGTCATCCAGGCCGGGGACTGCGCGGAAACCTTTGCTGATTTCTCCCCCGACCGGGTGAAGGACCTGTTCAAGGTTATTCTCCAGATGGCCGTCGTGCTCACTTGGTCCTCGGGCGTGCCGACGGTGAAGATCGGCCGAATCGCCGGCCAGTTCGCCAAACCCCGTTCGAGCGCCACCGAGACCGTTGCCGGCAAGGCCTTGCCGTCCTACAGAGGCGACATGGTCAACAGCGCTCTCCCGAGCGACGAGGCCCGGCGGCCAGATCCCGAGAACCTCCTGCGCGCCTACGACCAAGCCGCATCCACTCAGAACCTCTTGAGAGCCTTCGCAAGCGGAGGGTTCGCCGACCTGGCGTCAGTGCACCAATGGAACAGAGAGTTTGTCGCGGCAAGTCAGGAGGGGCGGCGATATGAATCGGTCGCGTCCGGTATCGACGCGGCTTTACGCTTCATGAGGGCGTGCGGGATTGATTCGCGCGCACTGCACGAAGTCGAGATGTTCACGAGTCACGAAGCGCTCATCCTCGACTACGAACAAGCGCTCACCCGCCAGGATTCGATGGGAGGAGACACCTGGTACGACTGTTCGACCCATATGCCCTGGATCGGCAACAGAACGAAAGACGTGCATGGTGCTCACGTCGAGTACCTTTCGGGCGTGGCTAACCCCATTGGTTGCAAAGTAGATGCCGAGACCTCGGTCGAGCACGTGCTCGCACTCTGCCAACGTCTCAATCCCGGCCGCGAGGAAGGTCGCCTCACTCTCATCTCCAGAATGGGGAAAGACCGGGTCCGCGAGAGCTTGCCTCCGCTCATTTCGGCCGTTCACACTGCCGGATTTCCCGTGCTCTGGACGTGTGACCCGATGCATGGCAACACGTTCAAGAATGCTGCCGGGGTGAAAACGCGCCATTTCGACGACGTATTCGCCGAGATCTCTGGATATTTCGACGTCCATCGTCAACTTGGCACGTGGCCGGGTGGGATACATATCGAGCTGACCGGGGAGAACGTGACTGAATGCCTTGGTGGCCCAGACGATCTCACTCACGATGATCTCGGCGACCGCTACCTGACCGCATGTGATCCACGATTGAACGGGCGCCAAGCGCTCGACATGGCGTTCCGGGTCGGGGAACTCCTGAGTCAGCTCTCTCACCAAGCCGGAGCGCTCCGATGATCCGAGGGCAGCCACCCTGGCCCCGGGCTGCGGAGCGCCCGGGGCGGGTGCGAGCAGTTCGCGAGGGTGCAGCCGATGGCCCTTGATTGACCCCTGTTGTGTAGTGAGAAAGGGGGAGTTGCAGTAGTTTGATCGATGGCGGCAGTGGTAGTACACCGCAATCCGAGTGGAAGTTCGCTCCGTGGCAGCAATTTCCTGCAGTCCACTTGCACGGTTTCGAATGCGTAGGTCTTGAACGGAACGCTCGTAGAGTCCGGGGGACGTAGCTCAGTTGGCTAGAGCACCTGCTTTGCAAGCAGGGGGTCGTGGGTTCGAGTCCCATCGTCTCCACCAAATCTAGTTCGAGAACGCCAGGACCAGGCCACACGGCGGGCCAAAACCGCCGCGGGGAGGCGGGAGAACGGCGAGCCGAGGGACGGCACGAGGAACGACGGACGGCCGCAGCCCACCGGGAATGGGGAGGGGAAGGGGCGCGGGGCGAAGGGGTTCAGACCGGCGGACGGACAGCGGGCATCGTCACTTCGCTTTGCACGCCCATCGGCTGCCTCATCAGCGTTCTCCCCGTACCGTCATCAAACCGGAGCCACACGGCCTGGGCTGCACCCCCAGGAAGGTGAAATTGGTGCGAAGTAAGGAAGCTGATGATCCAGTGTCCATCGTCGGCGGTAGTCCACCGCAATCGCCCGGCTTGGCGCTCCGTCAGTTCGATACCGCCGTCACCCTCGAGCACGAAGGTGCCATCAATGAGGTCTTCAATCATCGGCCGAAGACTAACTCCCCATTACGCCCCCATTTCGTACCGGGTCGCGAGCGGGGAGACGCGCCCATCTATGGACGAGAGGAGCCCAGCTGTGCGGGGTGTGCTGGCAGAAGATGCTTGGATGCCCGCACTCGGGCACGGGACCGCCTTGGAGTGCCTCACCGGCACCTACCGCCCCGCCCTCCACGCTGACGCCGTGGCCTTGCTCACCCCGCACGCCGCCACGATCGTTGAGAGCTTGACCGTCGCCAGCCCTGCCCGGATGGGCTCGAACGCCCTCGCATCGGCGCAGCAGGCCCTGCTCACGCTTCCATGGGGCAACCTGCGACACCGCACCGTGCCGTCCCGGTCGTACACCGAGGGCACCGCGCCAAGTCAGGCTCAGGGAGCTGGCTGACCTCCGGCATGTCCGTGCGTGGAGCGTTGTCAGGAGCCGGAGGCTCTGCTCCACGCTCGGTTCCCCTGCGCTTGCGCCACCACCAAGCCGTCACGCTCGCCGCAATGACGACGAGACCGAGGGGCATGAACGGGCCGCCGTGCTGGAGCGGCTCCAGAGATTCTCCATCGTCCTCGTAATCACGGGACACGGAGCGGAGAGCCGGTGCTGCTGCGTCGCTGTGGCGAGCCGGGCTCACCGAGCGTCCGACGTGCACCACGCTCCGACACGACCGGCACCGGGTCGCCGTGGTGGCCTGAGTCTCGAAGCTGGCGTCGCAGCGGGGGCGCGTGATGATGCTCATGGACGGAGTACCGCTCCAGTGGTAACGGAGCAGGTGGAGCGTCCGGCTCCGCTCGGCTCGGCTACCAGAACCGTGTACGGCTACTCGACGTCCAGTTCTGGGCCTCATACGGTTGCTGCATCTTGGGCCAGCCCTGTGCGTCCACGATCCGCTGCTGGTGGCGCTCGTGGCGCCGCAGGAGCCAGGCTGCGACGAGCAGGTCGGCCAGTCGGTGGCGTCGGACAAACCGCCAGGTGATGACCAGGCCGAACATGCCCAAGATGCTGAGCATCACCACCAGCAGGACGAGCCCGACGAGGAGGGCAACCAGCCCCGCACGGAGTCCCGGGATGGCAACGAAGAGAACGACTGCGGTGCCAGCGACGATGAGGCGCCGCTCGATGCGCGAGCGCGAATGCCACCAGCTTCTCCACTGGGGCGCACCTCGGCCTGTTCCACCAGTCATGCTCACGATCCTACGGGGAGGCTGTATCACGCCGGTACTGTAGTGGGACGCCCCGTGTGGGCAAACTGCTGGTAGGGCTCTATGGCCTCTGACGGTCGGCACCCGTCCCGAATCGGGCCACCATCGGCCAGGACGACGGCACAGAAGCCAACACAGGGCGCTCTCGTGGCCGATCCGTGGCTGGGAGCGGAGAGAACCCGACCTGAAGCCCTGAGCGTGGCACGATAGCTGCGATGACCGGCGAGGGGTGGGAGAGGGAGGCGGCTCTCTCTGAAGGCGCCGAGATGCTCCTTTCGACCATCCCTGCCGACGGCAGCTCGATCGGTAACGGACGGCTCCGCTCGGAAACCGGGCTGGACGAGGTCGCCTACAAGGAAGCCGTCGACGAGCTGGTCGATCGAGGCCTATTGGGTCCAAATACCTGAGGTGCCGGTTGACATGCGGCCTTTCGGGGAAAAGGCGGCACGGTCACACCAGAGGTAGGCCACTCGACAAGAACTCAGTCCTCCCGCCCCACCGATGGTCGTACCCCACACATTGGCGTTTCCGGAAGTCCAGGTCGGGGTACTGAACGAATAAGTGGACCCTACAGGCCGCCCGGCGCTCGACTTCGTTGATCAGTGCTTGAACCGGCCCCTGGCCCTGGCGTCCCGGCTCGGCGCTCACGTGTTCGATGTGGGCGCATCCGTCGATCAACTCCACCACCACGTAGCCGACCACATGGTCTTCTTGGTCGGTCGCTACCGCTCTTGAAGGCGAGAGTGTTCCGCCCTTCAGGGCGGAGGTGACTCGCCGCCCATCCTGAAGCTCCTACGCACTTGGCCGATCCTGACTTTCGATGTACCGACGCAGGACTTCGAGCGATGCCCCTCCTACCGATCCGGCGAAGTAGGAGCCGTTCCACAGGCGCTGAGCC
>JAJYWG010000471.1 GCA_021791615.1 Actinomycetes bacterium | reverse complement strand
AGAAGAACCGAGACAGGCCCTCTTCGCCGAGCTCCACAGCGCAAGCCTACATCGCGCGTCCAATAATCGCGCGGACCCTTTCCCAGGGGCAGCACCAGCCCCAAGAGAAAAGCGAGTGCGCAACCCCACGCCACCACGCCCGAGTCTGGAACCTTCTTCCGGTAGAGGTGGAGGAGGGCGCCTCCAAGGAAGACGGGCACGAACGTCATCATCTTCATGATGTACCAATGATGAGACGGAGAGAAGCTATGGTTCCAACTCCGCACCGACGTCACCACGATCTCAAAGGCCCAGACGGATACTGCGAGAATGAGCACGCCGAGGCGGTGTCGGAGGAGGCCGAGTACCGACAGGGCTGCCAGCATCAGATAACACGCACACTCGAAGAAAAGCGTCCACAGTGATCCGTTCCAGACCGGGCGAAAATATCCGGGAGGGAAGGTGTGGGCAATGGTGGACTGAGGGGTCCAAATCGACAAGTTATGGAAAATATAGGTTATCGGCCCCCCGCTTTCATGCAGATAGCACGAGAGGCCGCATCGCCGTGCCATCTGCGGATTAGCATGCACCCACACAAGAGGTCCGAACAACAATGCCGTTACGGTAAGACACACCCAGAACGCAGGATAGATGCGCAGAAATCGTTTCCAGAGAAAACGCCCCACGTGGTTCCTCGAAGCGCTTGCAGTGATCAAATAGCCGCTCAGTCCGAAGAAGCCGTACACGGCCATGGTACCGAGCGTGGTCTTTCCGAGCATGTTCTCTGTCCGAGATCCGCGAGTAAGCCTCGGCCCCTCGTGATCCGGACCCTGGAGCGAAGCGCCCTCGGCTGTGAGCCGACGGCGCGGCCGTTGACCGATACGAGGACGCGTTCGACCAAGCCGGCGGATTCTTGCCATTCGAGCTGACGGTCACGGGCGGGTGGTTCACGCGGGTGGCCGTGTGTTGCGTGCCCGACTACGGGCCGGCATCAGCGAGCAGCGTGTCGAGTGCTCGCCATGCGTTGCCGAAGGAGCCGGTGTGGACTTCTGGGGCGGTGTGGACCTCGAGTCGTCCGGCGTGGCTCGTGACGCGTGCGGCGATGCAGACCAGTTCACGGCGCAGGCGCTTTCCGTGGGCCCGTCCGTCGGTCTCGTCGTGTCCGGTGAGTGCCTGGAGCCACGACGAGATGTTGAGCCCGAGGAGTGCCGCCCACATCCACATGACGTTGACCGCCTCGTAGCCCGAGGGCATGTGGCGCATGGCCATGCCGAGCTTCGAGTCCTTGATCTTCTCCTCGACGAGCGCCCGCATCCGGAACCACGCTTCGATGTCACAGATGTCGCCGTTGAGATTGCAGATGATGAACGAGTAGGCGTAGGCATGGTCCGCCTCGCCGGAGAGGAGCAGGCTGAGCTGGTTCGGGTCGATGGTGCGGCGCCGGCGGCTGCGTAGGTCGCCGGAGAGCTCTACCCGTGACACCTTCACCCGCCGACAGATCGTGCGTGACCCCGTCGGCCAGCCTTTCGGGGTGTAGTCGCACTCGGCCACTTCTGCATCCATGCCCTTGGCCCTTTTCCATCCCCCATCAGGGATCTTCCGCTCCGCACGCCAGACCGCGTCGGTCCGCTTGACCGCGATCGCGTAGTCGCAACCGAGCTCCAAGGCCGCACCGGCGAGCTTGGCGTCGAAGAAGCCGGAGTCGGCACGCACGATGGGGCGAGCGAGCCCGTCGGGGAGCGCGGACAGCGCCCGGGCAAGGAGACCGGGGGCCTGGGGCCGGGGATCGCTCCTGCCCGAGCCGAAGTCGGCGGCCAGCACCCAACCGGCCTCGGCCCACACCGCGGGATGCGGGCGGTAGACGCGCTGGCCTTGGTAGTTGTATGCCGAGCCCTCCTTGGAGCGTCCGTAGACCTCGGTGTCGGTCGGGTCGAGGTCGATGGTCGGGCGCTGGGCGGCGAGCTCGGCTCGGTGCTTGTCGGACAGCAAGGCGAAAACCTCGGCGATGAGTGCCGCGTTGGCCCGTTCCACATGGGTACGTGCCGACGCGTCGAAGCGCTTGCCCAGGCCGATCACCGTTGTGGACGCAGGAATGTCCGACACGGCACGCAGCTCACGTCCTGCAGCATCCGCGCGCTGGTGGTCGAGATCGCACAGGAAGTCACCGCCGGCGAGCATCATCTCGGCCAATGCGACCATCACACCACCGAGCAGCAGGCCTCGGCGGCGCCGTTTGAACGTGGACCCGGAAGCGTCGATGGCCTCCTTGATACCGAGCAGCTTGTCGAGCTTGGCCACCAGGTGGAGGCCGGCCCGGGGGGTGATCCTCCCGTCAGGCGCGCCCAACACCACCTTGCGCTTCTTCTTCGCTAGTCTCGTCACCAGACAGGTGCCTTCCACTTGGGGTTATGGGGTTTCAGCAACCACCATTCTCCCAGGTGAAAGGCACTTTGTCGCGTACCGAACAGGCGTTCGCGTGGGCTTACTCGCCGATGTAGGTCTGAGGTCGGTCCGGCCCGACCTGGTCCCCCGGGAGTGGGCCACCCAGATGAGAGCCGGGCCCTGATCCGTCGCGAGGGGCATGGGGTTCAGCTACCGGACGGCATTGGGCGTGACGTCACATCGGGGAACGTCAACTCCAGCGACAACGAGTCGGCATCGGGCCGGGTTCGCACTGCCACAGGTCGACTCCCCCGATCACGGTCGGCTCGGCTCCGGCTGCGGAGGCCAACACCCGGCGCGCAGCGTCGGCCCCCGCCGCCGATCGGTCGACGGCGATACTCGTCACGCCGAGCCGTATGAGTGCCTGCCGGAGCGCGGTCCGATCGCACATCGCCTTCGTGGCGGCCTCGCGCCGGCTGATGCCTTCCAGACACACCGAGAGCTGGTTGGGGTCCCCGAAGAGCGTCCCCGCACCATGCCGATCCGGGGCGATGTAGTAGCCGCCGAGGAGGCGGAACCGCATTGCTGTCTCGGCCTGCCACACCATGGCCTCGTCCAGCCCCGTGCGCGGGTACGGGTAGGTCACCATCAACGACCCAGAACGGATGCGGTCGACGGTCGCCGAGGTGAAGAAGTGAGGCACCCGCGCCGGCAGCTGCAGGTAGGGCCAGTTCGGGACCAGCGGAAGCAGGCACGCGCCGACCAGGGCTGCGGTGATCGCGACTGGCATCGCCCTCCACGGTTGGCGATGTCGATGGACCGGCCGGTTCGCCGCCCGGTGCCGGGCCACTGACCGGTGGAGCACGTCGAGCTCCACGGAGAACAGGACGGCGATGCTGAACCACATGCCCAGGGCGAACCGCCCCGGAATGAAGTCGCCCATCAGCGGGAGCCGCGCGAGGGCCGCATACGGGCCGGGGATCGGCAGATGATGGTTGGCCACGATGAGACGGGGGCTCCACGACAGCGCGAACGACGCCAGAGCCATGACGGCGAAGAACTGGACGATCCGTCGCCTACGCAAGACGACGATGCCGACGACGAGTGCGGCAAGGAGGCTGGCACCGATGTAGGAGCCCGCTTCCCCCGGCGTCGCCGCGTCGAACCGCGACGAAACGGCCAGTGCCCACGACGGATGGAAGAGCTGGATGATCCCGGGAACGACCGGGCTCACCACGTCGGAGCTGAAGAGGTTCAGTTGTGCATGCGGTTGCGGCGGCCCGGTGAGCCGATCGGCGCCGAACAACTGGACCGCCAGAAACCATCCGGCGACGCACAGGAACGTGGCAACAGCAGCGGACGCGGCCCGGCCCAGGGCGAGGGCGTGCCGGACCGCCGTATCCCGGTACAGCAGCGCGAGGACCAGGAGGCCCGCCGCGACCAGGAGGGCGGTCATGAGCAGGATCTCCTCGGAGATCAGGAACTGGACCGCGCACAGGACTCCCAGGGTGGTTCCCAGCCTGACCCGGCGGGGACGCGTGTCCCGAAGCAGCTTGTCGATCACCAGGACGATCAGCGGGGGGATGGGAACGAAGATCAGGTGAAGGCGACCGACGGTCGACTGTGCCGCCATGTAGGAGGAGAAGCCATAGAGCAACCCTCCGACCCACGCGGCCGGCAGCCAAGCAGTCCACCTGCGGAGGAGGAGGAACATCGCCGCGCCGGAGACCGGCCCGCTGAGAACCAGGAGAACGAGAAACGTGTGCACGGGACCGAGCGCGAAGCTCAGCGGGCTGGCAGCCAGTCCGAGTGCGGGCATCGACGTGTTCCACATCAGGTTCACGCCGCCGGGTGCATCGAGGTAGGTCGTCGTGAACAGTGCGTGACCGTGTGCGATCGCAGCTGGCCACCATGCGATACCCCACTCTTCGAGCACCTGGTCCCAGCAATTGCAGCCGTTCATCTGGAGCGACCAGTGTTCGAGCGCCGGCAGGTAGGCCACCACCGCCAACGGCAGGTAGGTGACCGTGCACGCTGCCCACGAAAGCCATGACCGGCGGGCCCTCGTCCGTCGGGGATCACCGGGCTTCACCGGCGAGAGAGCACGTAGCGGCGGCGGACCGTCCGACGCACCGCCAGACCGAAGGATCATGGTTCGGCGAGGTCGCTCCGTGGGCGGCTCCGCTTCGGTCGTGGTGCCGCTCAGCCCACCGGCATTCTCCACCTGATTCCGCCCAATCGTGGTCGGCTCACACCGCATCGGTTGCGACCCCACTCGTCCGAGAGGAGGCCACCGGCCGAAGGTAGCACGACGGCCACCAGCGGGTCCGGGACCAGGGAGGATGCGATGCTCGCGACCTCCGTCCACACTCCCCGACCACGTCCGGCCCTACCACCCCCCTCAGGGTGCCGACGGGTGCGGTCGACCGCCGTACGGCGGGAGCCTCAAAGCCCGTGGGCGGCCGGGCCGTCAGGAGGTCCCCTTGCGCGCTCCGTGCCTCCGCTACCCAGTCGGTGCGGCCGCACGGCCGGGCGCACTCCGCTGCACGTGCCTCAAGCCGATCGCCGATCCGGTCGATCCGAACCTGCAGGCGGAAGGAGCGACGTGATCCGACGTACGGCGAAGTGGTGGGTACCGGTGGTGGTGGGTGCCGGGATCGTCCTCGTGGGGTGGCTCACCGTCCTGCCACGGTTCACCGCCCTTTCCGCATCGAACGGCTTCTTCGCTACCGCGCCGTCCCGTGCCGCGCAGGCGAACCTGAACTCCGTGGTGACAGTCGTCCAGCGGCAGTACGCGGCAACCGGGACCCTGGGCAGCGAGCCGGCCCTGGCTGCTCTGGTGCGGGATCAGGAACATCTCACCCTGGTGAGCGACCGATCGGTCCTCAGCGGCGCTGCCGCGCCCATCGCCGTCGCCCTCTCGGCCGATCGCCAGGCCGCCCTCTTCGCCAGCCGGGCCGACGACGGTCGATGCTGGTTCGCCGAGGTCGACCATCGGCCCACATCCCCGCCGCCGCCGTTCCCAGGCACGCCTGCGGCACCCGGCACCTACTACGGCGGGGCGGGCACCGGGCACGGGCCCAACCGGGGCTGCTCCGTCACGCATGGGCCCGCGGGAACGAGCGGCAATGCGTTCGTCGGCTGGACAGCGGGCGCCTACCCCCAGGGTGTGCCGTGATCCGGTGGACGGGCTGAACCCACCTCCACCCGGCCAGGACGGGTAGGGCCAGACGGCGGATGCCGGACCGTGCCGGGCTCACCCGGCGATCCCGGCACGGGTGGGCTCCCCGCGCTGGCTACCGTCAAGAACGTGGACCCCCACGCACCAGAGCCCGGAACACCCGCGCCCGAAGAGGGTGGCTCGGCCGCCGTTCGCGGCGAGGACGGGGTCACCAACGGCGGGCCTGACCCGACCGCTCCCGCGCCCCGGGCCCGTCTGCTCCGGCGCACACTACGGCCGGCGTGGTCGAGCCGGAACCTCGAGCTGATCCTGGCGGCACGTGTGGCGATGAGCGCCGGGCGGGCGCTCGCCGGGGTCATCGTCCCCATCTACCTGGCCCTCCAGGGCTTCAGCGCCGTGGAGCTGGCCGCCTACGTGGTGGTGGTCGCCGCAGCGTCGGCCGTGCTGTCGACCGCCATCGGCACCCTGGCCGACCAGGTGGGCCGGAAGCCCTTCCTCGTCGCCCTCCCGCTCGTCACCGCAGCAGCCGCCGCGACGTTCGCCGTCACCGCGTCCCACCCCCTGCTGTTCGTCGCCGGGGCGCTCGGGAGCTTCGGGCGGGGGGCAGGGGCCGGAGCGGGGGCCGTCGGTCCCTACCAGCCGGCCGAGTCGGCCTTCGTCACCGACGACCTCCCCTCCCAGTACCGGAACGCCGCGTTCGGCTTCGTGACGTTCTCGTCCTCCTTCGGTGCGCTGGTGGGCAGCCTGCTGGCGCTGCTCGTCCCGAAGGTGCACGCCCACGGCGCGGCGGCCACCGCCGCCTTCCGCGACGGGTTCGTCGCCATCGCCGTCGCGTCGGCGGTGGCCGGGATCCTGGCCTGGTGGCTGGTGGAAGCCCGACGCCTGGCGCCGCGTCGCACCGGGGCGGGTGGTGCCGGGGGACGCGGCGACCGGGCACGCCGGTTCCGCCTCCCCCACCACTCCCGGTGGCTGCTGTACCGCCTGTGGATCACCAACACGCTGAACGGCGCGGCGGTCGGCATGTTCGGTCCGTTCGTGACCTACTGGTTCTTCCGCCGCTTCGACGTCGGATCCGGCCAGCTGGGGCTGCTCTTCGCCGCCATCAACGCCGCCACCATGGTCTCCAGCCTGTCCGCCGCCGGCCTGGCCCGCCGGTGGGGCCTGGTGCGGACGGTGACCGTCGTGCGCGTCCTGCAGGCGGTGCTGCTCGTCCCCATGGTGCTCGCCCCCAGCTTCGTCGCTGCCGGCGCCGTCTACTTCCTCCGCATGATCGTCCAGCGCATCGGCCTGCCCCTCCGCCAGTCCTACGCCGTCGGGCTCGCCCACCCTGACGAACGGGCGTCGGTCGCCGCCTTGTCCAACCTGCCCAGCCAGCTGGCCATGGCCGGCAGCCCGTTGTTCTCCGGGTACCTCATCGAGGAGATCGGCCTCGCGCTCCCCTTCGAGATCTCCGCCCTCTTCCAGCTCGGCAACGCCGGAAGCTTCTGGGTGTTCTTCCGGCACCTGCCCCCCGAAGAGGAACGGGGCCCCCCGCCGGCGGTCGCCCCGCTGTCCGAAGCCGGCGCGCCGGCCCTCCGCACCGGGGACGGCGCC
>JAJYWG010000336.1 GCA_021791615.1 Actinomycetes bacterium | reverse complement strand
ACAGCGCCGAAACGGTCGCCAGTCCAATGGCGAGCCAGCTGAGCACGGTCAACCATGCCGGAGGCACGCGGTCGGCCCTCCCTTTGTCGAGCGGATCATGGGCCTGTACCCCTTCCGGGCAACTGACACGTGCACACAGCCGACGTTCAGGCCGGTTGGTGCTGGCGAGCTTCGCGGGGCTCCGGAAGCGGGCCCGCCCACGACCGGCACGCACCGTGGGGCCGGGCAGCCAGACGGCGGGACGAGGTCGCGCCGGGAGCGCTCGGCCAACACCCAGGCGTCGATCCGGCGTGTCCGCGCGTCCGCCAGTCAGGCGAGACCGCCCTCCGGGGCAGCCTGGCCACGTGCGGACCGCCCGACCGGCGCCGGGCCGCTCATCGAGTCCGCCCTCCACGGGGCTGGTCAGGCCGCCGACCTGGACTCGAACTTCGCAGACTGCCGCCTCGGCCTGGTGGGCCGTAGACACTCGTATTCGAACCTGCCTGACGTGCGGCAACGCCTCGACCGCCTACGCTCGGTCGCTGAGATATAGTCTTAGTTATGGTCATCCCCACTGCCGAGCAGGTCACCTTGGCGGACGCCAAAGCGCATCTGTCCGAGGTCGTCGAAGGCGTCGAAACCCAGCACCGTCGCGTCGTGATCACGAAGCACGGGCGACCGAGCGTCGTCGTGCTCGCGGTCCAGGACCTGGAAGCGCTCGAAGACACGCTCGACCTGTTGTCCGATCCGAACGCGATGGCAGATCTCCGCGAGGCCGCCGCTGCTCGCCAGGCTGGTCAGACGATCGAGCTGACCAAGGAGCAGGCGTTGGAACGCTGGACCCGTGGATGAATATCAACTCCAGTGGTCACCACCTGTGGTTCGCCAGCTCGACCGCCTTGCAGCGTCTTCACCTCGCGTCGTCGGAGCCAGCGTCGAGTTCTGCTTCGGTCGGCTGATCGCAGAGCCTCACCGGATCGGGCATCCGCTCGATCGCGATCTTGAAGGCTGGCATGCGGCACGAGTAGGCGCGTACCGGGTCATCTACTGGATCGACGAGAGCGATCGCATCGTCTACGTCGACCGCGTCGACCATCGGAGCGATGTCTACCGCCCGAAGTGATCGGTCGGGTGCGGAATCTTGAAGTTCGAATAGCGGCCTACGGTGGCGAATTTGGTGGGCCGTAGGCAATCGTGTTCGAACCTCGATGACGTGCGGCTTCGCGTCGGCAAGCTCGGTCAGGGTGCCCTTCTGATCAAGGGTCGAAGAACTGAAGGGCGGGTAGAACACCTCGAACTCGCCCGAAGTCGGAGTCGCGGGTCCAAAGTCGCGAGGACGAGTCGACCGCGGCAACAGCGATCTCGATATCGGTCAGCGCCACGGTTTCGCCGCGCTCACGCAGACGTGCTGCCGTTTCGCCCACGCTCTGCCACTGAACCGGGCCAAGCTCCGCCCACGGCAAGCCGGTTAGCAAGAGCCAAAGCCTTCCCCTGTCCGGAGACTTGGCGCCGGCAAGCAGTTCCGCCACGACAGGACCGCAGGCGACGACGTCGCCTGCCACGAGGAGGTCATCCAGTCGAGCTGCCCTGGACTCTTTGCCGTGCCGCAGGTACTCCACCCAGATCGACGTGTCGGCAAGGACGGTCACGTCGTTCGGTCAGCCCCGCGCAGCTCTCGTGACAGGTCATCGACCTCTACCGTCCCCGCGAGCTGGCGCAGCTGATCAACGGCGTCGTGCGTGAGATAGAAGCGCACCGCTCGCTGGATCGCCTCGGTCTTCGACATGCCAGGCAGGCGCGCCATCAGCGACGCGAGGAGGACGTCGTCGAGCTCCAAGGTCGTTCTCACGACCACAGTATGCCATACAGTCTGGCAGATTCGAGCGGTGGGCCGTGGACACTCGTATTCGAACCGCCACGACCTGGGAGAACGGCTGAGGCTGCTGTGAAGCGCGGCCGCCCCAGCATCTGAGCGGTCCGCCCCCGAGAAGGTCCTTGGGTATCACACCTATGTGTCACCGTGATACACTCATGGCATGCGAAGTCTGAGGCTTGATCCTGACCTCGACGAAAAGGTCCGTCGTGCAGCAGCGGCGAAGGGTGAATCCGTCTCCGAATTCCTCCGCCAAGCGGCCGCCGAACGAGCCGAGGAGACCTTGGCGGCTCGTCCGAGCGAGCGGTTCGCCGATGTTGCCGGCGTAGTCCACGGCGGCGGCGGGCGCGCGCGTCGGACCGGCGCCGCGTTCACGGAGTCGCTGGCGTCAGACCGCAACGGGCGGTGACCCTCACTGACGCCGGCCCACTGATCGCGATCATCGACGCTGATGAAGCTGACCATGCTTCGTGCGTCGATGCCCTCGACCGACTGACGATCCCCCTCGTGACGACGTGGCCGGCGTTCACCGAAGCGATGTACTTGCTTGCTCGGGCCGGCGGCATTCGAGCTCAACAAGCGCTCTGGCGCCTGGTGCAGACCGACCTCCTCGTCGTTGCCGACCTCTCTCCTTCTGCCGTCGACCGAAGTGCTCGCTTGATGGACCAGTACGCAGATCGACCCATGGACCTCGCCGACGCCACCCTCGTCGCGCTGGCAGAAGAGCGCGGGGACCGGAGGATTTTCACCCTCGACACCGACTTCCAGATCTACCGGTTCCGAGGCCGGCAGCGCTTCGAATCCGTCCCAGCGCCGTGACCAGCACAGGTCGGTTCGAATAGCAACGTACGGTTCCAAGATCGGTGGGCCGTAGAGGACTCGAACCTCTGACCCCTTGCGCGTCATGCAAGTGCGCTACCAACTGCGCCAACGGCCCGTCGCAAAGGACGCTATCACCCTGGCGGCGAGGGACGGCCTGCGACCGCGCGCTCCTGCGCTCTGCGGGATCGCACCCCCAGCTCAGGACACGTGAAGGACTCCTGCCCCGGTGATGCGGTCGTGGGCGAGGTCGGCCAGCGCCTCGTCGGCGCGCGCCAGGGGGTACGGCTGCGTCGTGGCGTGCACGCCCAGCCGCGGGGCCAGCTGGAGCAGTTCCTCGCCGTCACGGCGGGTGTTGGCGGTGACGCTGCGCAGCCGCCGTTCCTGAAAGAGGTGCGCCTGGTAGTCGAGCGCCGGGATGTCGGTCAGGTGGATCCCTGCCACCGCCAGGGTGCCGCCACGATCGAGCGCCGCCAGCGCCGGCTGCACGAGGTCGCCCACCGGTGCGAAGAGGATGGCGGCGTCGAGCGGGACGGGTGGCGGCTCGGCCGAGTCGCCCACCCACACCGCGCCGAGCTCGGTGGCCAGCGCCCGCGCTTCGGCGGCGCGGGTTGCGACGTAGACCTCGGCGCCCTGGGCGATGGCGATCTGCGCGGTGACGTGGGCCGAGCCGCCGAAGCCGTAGAGCCCGAGTCGACCACCCGGGGGGACGTCCGCCAGCTTCAGCGCCCGGTAGCCGATGATGCCGGCGCACAGGAGCGGGGCCGCCTGGTCGTCGGGCAGGCTCTCGGGGAGGCGGTAGGCGTAGCGCTCGTCCACCACGGTCGACTCCGCGTAGCCGCCGTCACGGTCCCAACCGGTGAAGCGCGCGTTGGGGCACAGGTTCTCCGCTCCGCGGCGACAGAACCGGCACCGCCCGCAGGTGGAAGCCAACCACGCCACACCGACACGCTCGCCGACGGCGAACCTGCTGGCCCCCTCCCCGACCTCCGCCACGGTGCCGACCACTTCGTGCCCCGGCACGACATGCGGCCGGTGGACCGGCAGGTCGCCCTCCGCCACGTGAAGGTCCGTCCGGCACACGCCGCACACGCGGACCGAGACCAGGACCTCGCCGGCGGCCGGCTGCGGCTGCGGGCGCTCGGTGAGGCGCAGCGGACGTCCGTCGATGGGTCCGGGTGCGACCACCTCCCACGCCCGCATCCCCACAGTCTGACGCAGCTGGTCAGCCGGCCGCTCGCACGACCTCCACCCAGTCGGAACGGGCGCCGGCGATCGGCCACTCCCGGTCGCCGGGGTCCAGCGTGAGCAGCCCGGTTCGTTGCTGCCATTGCGAGAACGAATCGGCCCAGTCCCGGTGCCAGTCCATCTGCAACCAGTGGAGGTCCTCCGCGGTGGCCGCAACCAGCTCGGGAAAGCGACGGCACATCGCCGCCATCACGGCGAGGGTCGCCTCGGCGTCCACCACCGCGTCGTGCGCGTGCTCGATCGCCACGCCGTAGTGGGCGCAGAGATCGCCGAGGGTGCGCCTTCCTCTCCGGAAGCGGTCGAAGTGCCGATCGAGGACGAGCACGTCGAGCACGGGGCCGGCGAAGCCGGCATCTGCGAGCCCGACCCCGGAGTGGCGCCGGAGGCATGCGTCGACCATGGTCAGGTCGAAGTCGAGCTTCATGCCCACGACCGGGATCCCCCGGTGCGACGCGTCGACGAGCGCATCCGCCACGTGGGCCACGGCGTCCATCAGGGCCACACCCTCGCGCCGGGCGCGCTCGTCGGTGATCCCGTGGACCTCGGTCGCCGGTGATGGGATCGGCCGGCCCGGGTCGACGAGCGACGACTCCCGCGCCACCACCCTCTCGTCGAGCATGCGCACGAGGGCGAAGGACACCGGGACGTCACCGAAGCGGTCGACGCCCGTCGTCTCGAGGTCGAAGGCCAGCAGCTCGCCCGTGTGCCATGGTGCGATTCGTTGCATGGCGGGAGCATGACACCGGGGTGTGCCAATGCGGTGGACCCTCGCCACCCCGAGCGCATCCCAGCCGCGCCCACCGGCACGAGAGCGGGACATACGCTGCACGAATGCCCGACGAGCCCACTCCCGGCGGCGCCGGCACCGGCGGTTCCACAGCCGAGCGCAGCTTCTCGCCGTCATCCGCTCCGATGCCGCCGGTCGACAGCCCGTCGTCCTCCGACCCCAGCGCCCGCGGCCCCTGGCCGCACCACCAGCCCCCCTCGAACCAGCCGCCCTCGAACCAGCCGCCCCCCGGGCAGGGTGGGTACGGGCAGCCACCCTACGGACAACCGCCCTCCGGGCAGGGTGGGTACGGCTACGGGCAACCGCCCTCCGGACATGGTCCCTACGGGCACTCCCCGTACGGCCAGCACCAGCCCGAGCCCCCACCCCCGTACGGCCAACCCCCCTACGGCGGCTACGCCCCCCCGTCGGGCGGCTACGGCCCTCCCCCGGGCGGCTACGGCCCTCCCCCGGGTGGCTACGGCCCTCCCCCGGGTGGCTACGGCCCCCCGCCCGGGGGGTTCGGCGGGCCCGGCCACGACCCCTACGCCGGCCACGCCTACAACTGGCCGTACGTGCCGCCGCGACCCAAGCGGACGCCGGAGGAGCAGCGCCAGCGCAAGCGCCGGCTGGCCGGCTTCCTCGGGATCTTCGTCGTCTTCTTGGGTGTGGGCATCCTCATCGGGGCGCTCATCGCCCCCACCAACCCCACCACAGTTGCCGAGGGGTTGGTGACGAAGACCATGACGGCGGTCACCCAGGCCGGGAGCTACCACTACGTCGACCTCGCCACAGTGGGCGGCGTGCCCGACAACATCACCGGCGACGCCAGTTCCACCGGAGGGCGCCAGGTCATCACGCAGCGCTGCGCCACAGGGACCAACGTCTTCGACCTTCGCCTGGTGAACGGCGTCGTCTACTTCCGCGGCAACGGCCCGGCGGTCGTGGACCAGCTCGGTGTGGGCAAGTCGCACGCGCCGGCCGAGGTGGACAAGTGGGTGAAGGTGACCAAGGGCGAGCACCCGTACACGTCGTTCGCCGACGGCATCACGGCCAAGTCCAACATCTCCCAGCTCAAGACAACGATCGTCGTGTCCAAGAGCACGACCGACAACCGGACGTCGCCGCCCACGACCAAGGTCACGGGCGCACTTCGGGTGAGCAAGACCCAGTACGCAGGCACGGCGGCGCTCGTCATCACCACCGCCACGTCGCTGCCCCGTTCGCTCACGGGCGATGCGCAGCTGACAGGCGGCCGCTACACCCTTTCGTGGACGTTCAGCCACTTCCACGAGAACGTGCACGTGACGACGCCGGCGCACACGGTCCCGTACGCCTCCCTCCACGCCACGCCCCCGCCCAAGGCGATCTGCGGCTGAGGCGGGCACATCCGGCCGTCCACCTCACCGGCACGCCCCGGGCCCGCCGGGGCCGTCAGCCCGGCTCGCCCCGGCCCTCGAGCAGCGGGGCGTCCGGGCGGCGGCGACCGGCGTCTCCGCGGAGACGCCAGGCCATTCCGGCGAGGACCTCCAGGACCACCCGATTGGCCAGGTAGGCCGTGACCTCGGCGTGGTCGTAGGGGGGCGAGACCTCCACCACGTCCACCCCGGCCAGCGGAAGCTCCATGCCGATGCGGCGCACCGCGTCCAGCAGTTGGCGGCTGGAGAACCCCCCCGGCTCCGGCGTGCCGGTGCCCGGGGCGAGCCCCGGGTCGACGACGTCCACGTCGACCGAGAGGAAGACGGCGTCGCAGTCGTCGAGGGCGAGCCCGAACGCCTCCGTCAAGCACGCTTCCAGCCCCCGCTCGACGACCTCGGTCATCTCGTAGCTGCGCATGCGTCGCTCCGCCATCCAGCCCAGGGTCTCGGGCTCGGGCCAGTAGCCGCGCAGGCCGATCTGGATGAAGCGGTCGCCCCGGGTCGCCCCCGACTCGATGAGCCGCCGCATCGGCGTCCCGTGACCGTAGAGCGATCCGAACGTCGTGTCACCGGTGTCGGCGTGGGCGTCGAAGTGGACGACCGACACCCGCCCCCAGCCCACGTGGCGCGCCACGCCGGTCACGTCCGGAAGGGCGATCGTGTGGTCGCCGCCGAGCACGACGGGCAGGGCGCCGCTCCGGGCCACCCGCTCCACCGCCTCCGCCAGGCGATCGAGCGACGTCTGGGTCTCGCCCGAGGGCATCTCCACGTCGCCCGCGTCCACCACGCCCAGCTCGACCAGCGGGTCAACCCCGAGAGCCAGGTGGGGGCGGCTGCCGTCGTGCGGGAGGTAGTCGGTGAGGCGGATGGCCTGCGGGCCGAACCGGGCGCCCGGCCGGTGCGAGGTTCCCCCGTCGAAGGGAGCGCCGAGGATCACCGCCTTCGCCTGCGCGTAGCTGGCCGGGTCGTCGAGGTCGGCGGCGGGCACCCCGAGGAAGGTGGCGTCCGGGCCGTACAGGTTGCCGATCCTCATGCCGCC
>JAJYWG010000111.1 GCA_021791615.1 Actinomycetes bacterium | reverse complement strand
GGTGCCCGCAGGTGACGTGGTCCGAGCCGAGGGCGGTGGTGGCGGCCTGCTCCGCCATGGCGGTGGCCGTGGAGGGGTCCCGGGCGATCGACGCCGCCCGGGCGGCCTGGGCGGCGGCGCCGTCGACGTCGAGCCGGCCGGAGACCATCCGGCCGAGGGCGACCACGAACAGCAACATGACCAGCAGCAGCGGCGTGAGCAGCACGAGTTCGGTGGCGACAGCACCCGACTCCTTCCCGGCCAGGCGTCGACGGATCAGGCGGATCACGGCGCCTGATCCGGATAGGAATAGGTCTCGGTGGCGCCCGACGCCGTCGCCCTGACAGGCAGGCTCAGGAAGCCGAGGATGCTCTCGGCGTGCCCGGTCACCGTCACCGTGGTCGTCTCGCCGGTACGCGTCGCGGTGATCGAGCTCCCGGAGAGCACCGAGGGCCCCAGCTGGACGAGGACGCTTTGCGCCTCTTGCTGTCCGGCCGCGGCGGACTCGCCCTGGAGCCGGCCGACGGCGACGCCCTGTTGGGCGACGGCGGTGGCGATGTGCTCGGCGTGCTCCCACAACGCGAACTGGATGACCGCCATGATCAATAGGAGAAGCAACGGGGTGGCGATCACCAGCTCGGCCGACACCGCGCCGCGCTGGTCACCTACGAACGCGCGTCGGAGCGAATGGCCGCGCAGTCGCGCCGTTGGCCCGTCGACGCGACCACGATGGCCGATCGCCGTCATTGCCCGCATTCCGCCGCCATCCGTCGTCGGCGGTTGTAGGGATTCGGGGACCGTGTCGGTAGTGGCTAGCTTCTTGTCGCTCCCGACCTGGTGAAACACGGCGACGGGTCTGTCGTTGCTGACGCTGGAGAGGCACGGCACTTGTCGCTTTCTTCGGGTCATGGGCGAGAACGGTCTCCTGGCGGTCATGAGATTGGCGTGGGCAACGTTCGGGCCGCGATCGCTGCTTCCCAAGTGACGGCGGGTCGCGAAACGGCTGGTGACCGCCGCCGTGAGGGGCGGAGCGACGCGCGTCGGAAGCCGACGGCGGTCGGCGGATGGCCGATTGCGACCGACAAGAAGCCGGCCGAACCGACGCGCCACCGACAAGTTGCGGGCCCAACCGACATGAATCCGGCCTCCCTACAGCCGCTGTAGGAAGGCTGGAAAGATGGCACTTTGGCAAGGTTCTTGGCGCCCGATTCCTGCGGAAACGCGGTCTGGCCCGGGTGGACGGCTCGGGCCGTTGGTCGCTGTGGAGCACTGAAGTTGGCGCTTTCTTTCGGCATGGTCGGTTGGTGTCATGCGGCTGTGTCGTGGAGGTGGTCGATCACCTGACGGTGCAGTTGCTCGCCGAGGGGGGTGAGCGGGCCGACGGGTTGGGGGCGTGGGTGGCGGTAGAGAAGCAGGCCGCCGCAGGCGCGTTCGAGTTGTTGGAGTTGGCTGGTGAGCGTGCACTGGTGCACGCCGAGGGCTTGGGCGGCCTGGTTGAGGCTGGCGTGCTTGGCGAGGATGACGAAGCGGGAGAGACGCTGGCGGGTGTCTCGTCCAACGAGCACGGATCGCAGTGGTTCGGGGACCTGGGAGGGGTGAACGCCGGGGAGGTCGAGGTGGGCGAACCCGTCGGGGCCGGAGCGGCGCCGTAGCGGGATGTGGTGCTGGTGGGCGAAGACCTTGAGGACGGCGGTCTTGCAGCCGAGCTCGGCGGCGATGTCGGGCAGGGGTCGCCGCCACGTGACGTATTCACTGCGCAGCCAGTCCGGGTCGAGCGAGATCGTGTTCACTGCTGGTGGTCTGTGCTCGTCAGCTGACCCGACGGCGGTCAGCTTGCGGCGGGTGGGATAACGAGACCAGGTCCGTGGGTGGCGGCGGATGACGTAGCGGAGGTGTTGGGTCGAGATGCCGAGCGACGCTGCGACGTGACGGTGTCGTGCCCGCCAGGAGCACACGGCCTCATGTATGGGCTCGGGGTCGGTGAGGTCGGGGTCGCTGCCGGGCCAGTCGGTGGCACTGACCCAGCTGGTCGGCGGCTCCCATTGCAAGGGTTCTCTGGTGATGCCGGCTTGGTCGAGTAGCTCTCGGGCGTGCGTGTGGAGCGCGTCGACGAGGGGTCGGGGTAGGCCGGCGACGAAGTCGTGGTACTCGATCCGCTCGAAGCCGCTGTCGATGCGGTAGGGGGCGGGCGCGAGGCGGAGGTTGCCGCCGGTGAGCAGTTCGTAGA
This sequence comes from Actinomycetes bacterium, assembly GCA_021791615.1. The sequence continues at coordinate 4,950 of JAJYWG010000111.1, read as the reverse complement.
GGTATCTGCCGGCGAAGCGGGCGCGTCGGTCTCTCCCGCTTCGAGCGTCGGCGGCTCGGGCGAGCCCGGCCCAGGTGCGGGCATCGATGAGCTCGACGTCAGCAACGATCCGACGGCGGCGGGCGTAGTCGATGGGCAGGTCGTGGGTATCGACGGCGAAGGCCAGCTCGGTGAGGATCTGCAGAGGGGCGGCCGTGTTGGTGACCTGGAGGACCTTGCGCAGGTGGAAGGCGACGGTGGCGGGCTGCACCGCTTCGCCGACCAGTGCGGCGAGGTGTTTCAGGGGAAGGTCGCTGTGGGGCAGGAGCAAGGCGGCGAGCATCGAGGGACCGAAGGTGGTCGCCTCGAAGGCGTCGTCGTCAACGAGACGGATGGCCCAGGCCGGCCACACTTGATCGGGTAGCCGACCAGCGCGTTCGATTGCCGGGTCAGTCTTGGTAGTGGTAGTCCGACGATGATGCATGGTGGTGGCCTGTTGCAGGCGCTCCCGCGGGGACAGCGTGGTGGCCTGGCGGAGCCGTTCGACGACGCTCAAGACGCCTCCGTGGGCAGCCGGCACGCTGCGCGGGATAGCCGAGCACATGGCCTCGATAGCGATGACCGAAAGACCAGAGGCCGTCGCGATGGTCTCGATGTGGCGGTCGTCGAGCAGGACACCACCGCCGGTTCGGGGAAGTTGGTCGGGCAGGCCGAGAGCGTCGGCCAGCTCGGAGGCGGTGACGTCGAGATGGGTGGCGTATGCGCAGATCCAGGCGGTGAGGTCTTGGCCCTCGTGGGGGGTGAGGGTGAACGGCAGACGCACGGTCATGCGGCCCCCTCCCGTCGTGTCGGACCGGTGCCGGCAGGCAGCAGCCCGGCGACGAGCGCGGCGTGCAGGTGTTCTCGGGCCGTCTCGGCGGCCTGGTCGATGCGCACGGCGTCGAGCAGCTCGACGCTCAAGGCTTCGGTTCGGGTCTTGACCGCCCGGTAGCAGCCGCGGGCGACGAGCGACATGAGCGAGGCGAAGTGCCCGCTGGAGCGAGCGAACAGATACTCCGACAGGTCGCGGGCGACCATGCCCCGGTAGGCGTTGGCGAGGACCAGCTCGCGTTCGATGCCGAGCAGCAGCTGCCGCCAGGTCGCCCGGCCCGCCTTGGTGGCGATCTCGAAGGGGTCGAGGCTGGCCACGCTCCAGCGCCGGGCCGTCTGGGAGAACGCCGCGTCGGCGCCGCACAGCCCTTCGTCGAGCAGTCCCCGGGCGCGTAGTCCGACGCCAACGAAGAAGAAGGTGACCGGGAAGGTGTTGGCCAGCCACTTGAAATGGTTGGCGACCTCGCGGCCGTCACGGCGGTTGACGTCGAGGAAGTGGACGTCATCCACGATCACGAGACGGGTCTTGCAGTTGGCGACGCACTCCGCCGCCCTGTTCGCCAGCCAATCGGCGTTGCCCCGCTCCGCGCCGGGCAGCCCGTAGAAGCGGCAGAGCATGGCGTTCAAGGACCGCATCGTCGTGTTGGAGGTGAGCCCGAGATAGACGACCGGGATGCGCTGCCAGTGCCCGCCCGAGACGGCGACCCTCTCCCCGTAACAGGCGATCTCGCTGCGGTGGAAGGCTTGCCCGAAGGCCAGCGCCGCAGTCGTCTTGCCCAGGCCGGGCAGGGCGTCGAGCACGACGGCGGGCTTCACCTTGTCGCCGTCTTGGCGGTTGGCACCGACGATCTCCTCCAAGGTCTCGAACAGAGCCTCGATCCCCGGCGTGCGGATCGGACCGATGTTGGCGTGCCAGGCGGCTCGGGCGTGGTCGTAGACGAGACGATCCCGGGGCGTCATCGCCGCCAGCTCGCCGTCGGTGGCCGATTTCGGACGCGGTCGGGGCGGGGTGTCGGCCATGGCGAACCAGCCGGTCTTGGTGGAGGGATTCCAGTCCCGGTCGTCCTCGACCACTGCCACGGCACCCTCGGCGCTGCTCATCGGATCACCCGCAGCGCGTCGGCGTAGAACTCATCGTCGCTCACCTCTGCGTCGTCGTCGAGGTCCTCTTCCCGGTCGTCGTCGCCTGCGAGTGACATCTGCTCGGTGACCGCTGCGACCGTGGGCAGGGCCACCACCTCGGCCATCTCGCCGGTCCCCGCCGCCGCGGCGAGCCGGGCCTGGCGCTGCTCGGAGGCCCGCAGCGCCAGACGGCGCTCGACCGGGTTGCGCACGAGGCCCGCGTCGAAGCGCTCCAGCAGCTCGGCGAGGGCTCGGCGCTCGTCGACGTGACGGCCCGACGCGAGCGCCAGACGCTTGGCGTAGGCCAAGGTCTCGGCCGAGAACGGCACCGGAACCTCCGCCGCGTGCTCCCAGGCCAGGGTGTGCCAGGCGTTGTCGGCCAGGTCACAGAAGTACACCCGCGAGACGTCGTCGGGGTCGTAGCGGATCGGCCACTTGCCGGAGTGCATGCCGTTGTAGGGGCTGGTGCGGTTGCGGTAGGGGGTGAGGGCCGGGCCGTTGTAGCGCAGCCCGTGGACCTCGACGCCGTAGTGCTGGATCGTCCGCCACGCGCTCGGCAGGAAGTCGAACACCAGCCCCGGATGGGCGGGGATGCGCAGCCGGCCCGTCCGGGCCACGCCAGCCTCGAACATCTCGGCCGGCGACAGCTCCACGCCCGGCGCGCCCGGCTCGACCAGGCCCTCGTGGTGGCGGCGGTGGTAGATGGTCGCCGTCCACTCCCGGATGATCTGTTCCAGCTCGTCGACGAAGAAGTAGGCGCAGCCCTCGGGATCCGCACCGCGGCTGTAGACGTCGGGGCCCTTGTAGCCGGGCAGGGCCTCCAACAGCCCCTCCCGCAGGGTGCGGAAGAACCGCTCGCAGGCCGCCTTGTCCGTGGGCGTGAGCGGCCGGGCCGGCTGGATCGAAATGCCGAGCCGCTCGCACACCCCCAACAGATGCTCGGACAGGTAGATCTTGCCGTGATCCACCACCAGCGTCTCGGCCGCCACCCCCGGCAACCCGCCATTCCCGCCCGCTCCAGGGGCGTTGGCGAAGCAGGTCGTCTCGGCGTCGACCACGACGACGTCGGGCAGCCCGCCGTAGGGCAACAGCCCCGTTCCGGTGGAGCGCCGGGAACCCGGGGTGATCGTCTCGAACAGCACCACCGCGGCGTCCACCGCCTTGGTCGACATCGGCGACAGGCGCAACCCGCAGATAGCCCGCGAGAACAGGTCCATGGCGATCGACAGCTCGAGGCGCACCCAGCGCAGCGTCAGCGGCTCCATGGCGAACACGTCGAGGGGGGTGGTGTCCAACAGCAGGTACTCGCCCGGCCGGGTCGCCCGCAACCGGCCATACACCCCCGACGGGCGCGCAGCGATCGACCGCTTCTGCTTCGTCGCCCCGACAAACGCGTTGCTGCCACGGGATAGCTCGGCGAGGACTCCCCGCGCCCTCTTCTCGCCGGGAACCGCCACCACGCCGGGGCCGTGCTCAGCTTCCAGCCGTGCCGCCACCCGATCGAGCAGCAGCTGCTTGGTCGGGCGCGACGCGTCGACGTGCTCCGCCAAGACCGTGCGGCACATCTCCACCCAGCGGGCGTCCACCCCGGCGAGCGGATCGGCTGGCCGCACGCCCCGCCCGTCGACAAGGCCAACCGGACCGGCCTCGCGCAACGCCGCCACCCACCGCTCGACCGTGCGCAACCCGACGCCGAGCTCGCCGGCCTTGGTCCGGTAACGATCCTTCTGCGGGAGGGACGGATGGTATTCGGGGCGCGGTTCGTCGGGCTCAGCCAGCTCCGCGCTGCCGGAGCGATACCCGGTCAACACCTCACGGACATGGCCGAGACGCTCGCCGAGCTGCGTGCGCTCGACCTCGCTCAGGTCATCGAGGACAGAGCCCATCGGTTCCGGCACGGCCTCGGGGACCCCCAACACCCTGGTGGTCGGACCGGCCAGCAACGTGGCGGTGAGCACCCGCTTGCACGCTCCTCGGGGACCGGCGAGCACCACGCAGCCGGCCTCCATGCCGACCACCGTCCACGCCTCGCCGTCATGAGCAAGGCGCGAGCCCACTCCCACCGTGACCGTCCAGGTCTGGCTGGCCTTCACGCCGCCTGCTCCAGCATCGTCTCCGACGACAGCGGCACTGAGAGATCAGCCCGCAGCACGCCTCGCCACAACAAGTGCAACGCCGCGGCCCGAGCCTCGCCGCTGCACTGCGGCCACGCCCGCTCGATCTCGCCCAACCGCACCGACCCCACCAGCGCGTCGCCCACCGCCGAGACCAGCGCCGAGTCCAGCCGAGCCGGGTCACGATAGGCAGCAAGGAACCGCACGTTCGACAACTGCACTGCCGGAGCACCCGTCCAGATCTCGTGACACCAGCCGCGCTCAGCGAAGACACCACCAGCCCACCCGAGCGCCTCGGCCACCTTCGCATCAGCGAGGCGATCCGCCGGCTTCACGTTCACCACGCTCACCACCCCGTCACCGTCAAGCAGGAGAAAGTCAGGGACATGGTTCCGCTCCTTCCCGTTCACCGACGCCGTCAGATAGAAGGGCTGCGCGGCGATGGTCGCCACCGAAGGCTCGAAGTCGGCCAGCAGCAACCGGGCCAACTCGAGGCGGCTCTCGTAGACGACATGCCGGCGCATCGTGGCCGCCCAGTACCAGCCCGAGAAGTGCGCCTGACCGTGGTGCCACCGGAACGTTCGCCACGGTCGGCCAGCCGCCAACGCCGCTGGCGACACCGAAGCCAGATCGGAGTGAATGACATCCCCGCCGCTGTCCCGGAACCTCACCAGAGCAGCGGTGGCGCCCATAGGCGTTACGAGGAGCAGTGCTCCGCGGCCACGTCACAACGGTAGTGCTCGGCAGTTCACATCCATGGGATTTCATCTCTGAAAGCGCCATGTAGACGGCCTCGGCGCCACGCAGGCGCCAAGTAGCTTGCCGATGCGCCATCTTTTCTGCCTCCCTACAGGTCCACGGTGTC
>JAJYWG010000186.1 GCA_021791615.1 Actinomycetes bacterium | reverse complement strand
GACAATGGACCAGGCCAGCCACCCTGTGGCTGGCCTGACTGCCATCCTCGCTCGAACGAATGTTCGCCTGGAGGCGCCCACGGATGTGTCAGGAGAGCCCTTTTTCACAAGTCCCCGTCCGCTCATCCGGGCGACCTGATGGGAAAGACGGCTCTTCTCCCAGCCGAGAGCTTTGGCCAGCTCGAACAGGCGGGTGCGGCCGTCGGGCTGGTCGCTCAGGGCGACAAGGACCAGGTAGTCGGAGTAGGAAAGGTCGGAGGTGGCGGCCACATCGGCGGCCAGGCGACCGGTAAGACGCAGCTGCATGAACTGCAACGCCCGCCACGCCCCCTCTTCGCGCTCGTCGAGCCACCGGGTCTCGTCCATGACCGCATCCTACGGTGCGGAATAGTTGATCCGTCATCCATGTTGGATGACATGTCCACCATATAGAGGACACCACACAGAGGAGAGCCAACATGAGCACGCCGACCGTCCCAGTCACCCTGACCGGCACCTACACCATCGATCCCACCCACAGCCGGATCGGCTTCGTTGCCCGCCACGCCATGGTCACCAAGGTCCGCGGCTCGTTCAACGAGTTCGACGGCTCCGGCTACTTCGACGCCCAAAACCCGGCCAACTCGAAGCTGCAGCTCTCAATCAAAGCTGCCAGTATCGACACCCGCAACGCAGACCGCGACGCGCACCTGCGCTCCAACGACTTCTTCGACATGGACACCTACCCCGAGATCATCTTCGCCTCGACCAGCGTCGAGCAGACCGGCGGCATTCGCTACCGGGTCACCGGCGACCTCACGATCAAAGGGGTCACCCGCCCCGTCAGCGTCGACCTCGAGTACACCGGCAGCGCGGTGGACCCCTATGGCAACCAGCGGATCGGCTTCGAGGGCACGACGACCGTCAACCGCAAGGACTGGGGCGTCAACTGGAACGCGGCGCTCGAGGCCGGCGGTGTGCTCGTCAGCGAGAACGTCACCTTGGAGTTCGACATCTCCGCCATCCGCAGCACCGACGCCGCCTGAGCCCCTGCGAGCGGGAGAGGTCGCCTGGGCGGCACGGTGACGCCTCGGGCCGCCCGCGACCTGCCGCTCTTCGCCGCCGCGTACAGCCGTCGCTGATGAAACCACCCACTTGATGCCGGAGCAGATCCGAACCGGCCCGAGACCAAGGAGCCTCCCAATGGTTGTCTCTCCTGTCCGCCTCAACCACGCTGTGCTGTTCGTATCCGACCTGGAGCGTTCGGTCCGCTTCTACACCCAGGTGTTCGCCATGGAGGTCATCGCCCGCGAGCGGCGCGCCAACGCCGCGTTCCTGCGGCTCCCCCGCTCGGGGAACCACCACGACCTCGGCCTGTTCGGTGTCGGCACGTCCGGTGGGCCCAAGCGCCGCGGCGCGATAGGCCTGTACCACCTGGCCTGGCAGCTCGACACCATCGATGAGCTCGCCGCTGCCCGCCTGATGCTGCTCGACGCCGGTGCCTATACCGGCGAGTCCAGCCACGGGGCCACCAAGAGCGTCTACGGTGCCGACCCCGACGGCAACGAGTTCGAGCTCATGTGGATGCTCCCCCGCAACCAGTGGGGCGTCTATGAGAGCTCCGCCCCGATCGACCACCTCGACTTGGCCGGAGAGATCGAGCGGTGGAGCGGAGTCGCCACCGCCGGCCAGATCGCCAGCGGAACGGCGTTGGCCGGCGATGCCCGACAGGCCCGGACATGACCGTCTTCCCGCCGCCCGTGGTGGCCTGGCACGGCGACGCCGGGGCCGACGGACCCCTCGTCGTGCTCTTGCACGGGCGCGGTTCCGATGAGACCGACATCATCGGCCTCGCCGACCATCTCCCCGCCGGGGCGGCCTATGCGGCGATGCGAGCCCCGATCGGCGAGGGTGGCGGCTACGCCTGGTTTGCGAACCGGGGTATCGGCCGACCCGTCCCCGGGTCCCTGGCTGAGACGATGGCCTGGTTCCGGGCCTGGCTCGACGAGCTCGCCCCTGCCGGGCGACCGGTCGTGCCGATCGGGTTCAGCGGCGGCGGAGCGTTCGCGGGCGGCCTCATCCTGGCCCACCCGGAGCGCTACGCAGGCGCCGGCATCCTATGACGTGGAAACCACTGTCCACGTGCTTCGCACCGCCACCGGCAAGCTCCATGACCTCCTTTCGAAAGGTACACCATGACCATTCTCATCACCGGTGCCACCGGATTGGTCGGCTCTCGCCTCATTCCACGCCTCGTCGATGCGGGGTACGACTGTCGCGCACTCGTGCGACCCGGTAGGCCCCTCCCTGAAGGCGTCCCGTCGGTCGCGGGCGACCTCCTGGACCCGACCACCCTCCCGGAGGCCGTGGAGGGAATCTCCGCCGTGATCCACCTAGCGGCGGTTCTGCGGACCCCAGATCCGGAGCAGATACGGCGAGTCAACGTCGACGGCACCCTCAACCTCATCACAGCGGTCCGGACCCATGCCCGCGAGGCACGAATGATCATGGCTAGTACCAATCTCGTCTACGACGAACGTCTGCCGTGGCCAGCGCGCGAAGGCGATCCTGCTGACCCGAACCGGCCCTACCCGGCCAGCAAGGTCATTGCCGAGCAGGAACTTCGGCGCAGCGGCCTGACGTGGAGCGTCCTGCGGTTCGCCTTCGTCTACGGCGACGGCGACGGCCATCTGCAATCGGCGCCCGGACTCTTGGGGTCATGGGGGTGGCATCCCGCCGCCACGTTGAGTTTGATCCACCATCGCGACATCGCTACCGCGATGCAACTCGCCCTCACCGGAGTTCTAGATCGGCGGATCGTCAACCTCACGGACGACGCTCCCACCTCGGTCTACGAGATCGCCCGCATCGTCGGCACCGACTACCCCACATCAGCTCAGCCCCTTGAAAACCCCTGGAACGGGCACGTCGATGGAACTCTCGCCAGAAGTCTCGGCTTCACTCCTACGGTGCGTAGCGTCTACCAAGCTGCCGACGAGGGGTCTCTATAGAGCGGATCATAACCCGAAGGTCGCAGGTTCAAATCCGGGCAGCCCGACCAGAAAATCTTCACTGAAGTTGCGACTTCTAGTTTCACCGAAGCCGCTGAGCTCCAGCTCCTGGGGCACTTTGGCCTCTGCGTGGGCAGCGTGAGCGTCAGATCGCGCCCGGGGGCCGTCGTCGGGACGGGCGTTCCCAAGAAGTGGGCGGGGATCGGGCTGGCGCCGTTGGCGCGGTGGCGGTTGTGCCTATCCCGGTGTCTGCCCGATCGGGTCGGTGGCGACCTGCTCGGGAGCCGCTTGCTCGTCGTGGTGCCGCCGGCGCCGGCGCCGGCGCGGCCCGAGGCCCGTCGCCGACCTGCGGGCGTCCTCTGCCTCTTGGTCCTCGAAGCTGAGCGCGAGGCGCACGTTGTGCACGACGGCGGCGAGCGGAGCGATCGGCGCCGGGATCGGAGCAGTGGGACGCGTCGCCCAACTGGTGGATCACCAAGGCCAAAGGGCATGAGCACGCTGTCCGGCTCATCACCACACGCGACGGGGTCGCCCTGGAGGAGCCGGGGTTCGAGTTGCTGCGCGGGGCGGCGGCGGTCGCCTCGGACCCTGACCGAGGCTCCGTGGCCCGGGGGGTGGGCCTGTCGCCGTGGGACGGGCTGGCCATCGACGGCGACTACATCAAGGCGGAGGCCCAAGCGGGTCGGATGGGGTCGCTCCTCTACGCGGTGGCCGTCCGGCTGCCGGTGACCGGCGCTAACGGGCGGACCAAGTGGGTGCGGTCGTACCGCACGCCGACGGCGACGGACCGGGAGGCGCTGAGGGCGGCGGAGGCGGAGCTGGCGACGCGGTTGCCGGAATGGCTGGCCGGCGGAGTTGTGCCCACTGAGGAGATTCCCGAAGGAAACGACGCTCGTCCGCATCACTACGGCATGAAGCGGTGGCGGGACATGTTCTCCCCGCGTCAGCTCCTGGTGCACGGCACGTTCGTGGAGGAACACCGGCGACTTGCGGAGGAGATCGCGGCGAACGAGACGACGGAGCGGGCGGCGGCGATCATCGGGCTGCTGGGCATCATGACGAGCAAATCGGTCAACTGGAATTCGATCCTGTCGTCGTGGAATGCGGGGAACGAGTCGATGCGATCGGTCTTCGACCGGCACGACTTCGCGTTCAAGTGGACGTACGGGGAGTTCGAGGGAGCCGAGGCGCTGTGGGAGTGGGTCCACGAACAGCTCCTCGATGCCTACCGGGGGATCGCCGGCTTGCTTCGATCCGGGTCGACGGGCTGGACGCTCGGGGGCCAGGCGATCGGGACGGGTGGCGCGGCGCTCCGCCACCCGGTGCCGGGGCCGGTGACGGTGACCCGAGCATCTGGAAGCTCTCTCGCCGACGTGGCCGATCGGTCCCAGGCGCTGGTGTGCATCGACCCGCCCTACTACGACAACGTCATGTACGGCGAGCTGTCGGACTTCTTCGGGGTGTGGGAACAGCACACGGTGGGGCGCGCCTGGCCGGACCTGATGCCGGGGGGGGTGGCCGACCTCAAGAACGAGGCGGTGGCCAACCCGGCGCGGTTCAAGGAGTTCCGGCGAAAGAACCAGCTGGCCACCAGCGACTACGAAGCCAAGATGCACGCCATCTTCGCCGAATGCCACCGGGTGCTGCGGGACGACGGGGTGTGCACGGTGATGTTCACCCACAAGCGGGCCGAGGCGTGGGACACGCTGGGCATGGCGCTGTTGGAGGCGGGGTTCACCATCGAGTCGTCGTGGCCGGTGCACACCGAACGCGAGCAGTCGCTCCACCAGGCGGAGAAGAACGCGGCGGAATCGACGATCATGCTGGTGTGCCGCAAGCGCGAGACCCGCACCGGCGACGCCCCCTACTTCGAGGATCTGGAGGGGGAGGTCCGTCAGGCAGCCAAGGAGGCGGTCACCCGATTCGCGGCGGCCGGCATCGCCGGGGTGGACTTGCTGCTCTCCACCTACGGCCCGGCACTCTCGGTCATCTCGGCACACTGGCCGGTCTACTCCTCGGAGGCGGACGAGTCGGGCCGGTCCCGGCTGCTGCGACCGGAGGAGGCGTTGGCGGCGGCCCGAGAGGAGGTCGTTCGGATGCAGCGGCTGGCCCTGATCGGCCGACCGGTCGAGCTGGACCCTCTCACGGACTTCGTGCTGCTGGCGTGGGCCACCTTCCGGGCGGCCAGCTTCCCCTTCGACGATGCACGCCGGCTCGCGCTGGCAGTGGGCGGCCTGGACGTCGGCGACCTGGAGGACGACAAGATCGTGACCACCCGGTCGGGCACGGTCACCCTGTGTGCCCCGGGGGAGCGCCTGCGTCGCCGGGGCGACGACCGGCCCGGTGTCCGGCCGGCGGCGGACCATTTCACGGGGCCGGTCATCGACGCCGTCCACACCGTGCTGTACGTGGCGGAGGAGGACGGGCTGGCTGCCGCCAAATCGCTCATGGACCGGGCCGGGCTCACCGCCAACGGCCGATTCCTGGCATGCCTCCAGGGACTGGTGCACGCCATCCCCCGCACCAAGGTGGAAGGGGCGTGGGCGCGCCCGGAGGCCGGGCTGCTCGACTCGCTAACGACCGCCTACTTCCCGGCCATCGACGTGCCCGAGACGTGGACGGGCCAGTTCGACCTGGGCGGGTGAGGGGTGGACTCGCCGGCTGAGGGCTTCCGCGCCTACTGGGGATCCACCCCATGGAAGGGCGACTGGACCGCGGCCGACGATCGGGTCGGAGAGTTCTACGTCCCTCTCCTCGCCCGGGCCCAGGCCTACGACCGCATGGCCGGGTACTTCACGTCGTCCGCCCTCAGCCTGGCGGCGGCGGGATTGTCGAGCTTCGTGGCCCACGGGGGGAGGATGCGGCTCATCGTGGGTGCGCAGCTCGACCCGGCCGATGTGGAGGCGATCGAGCGGGGGGAGCCGTTGCCCGAGGCGGTGGCCCGGGCGCTGTTGCGCGAAGCGGTGGGGGCCGACGAGATCGGCGACAGCTCGTCGGCCATCGCCGAGCACCGCCGGGCGGTACTGGGCTGGCTGGTGCGCGAAGGGCGGCTGGAGATCAAGGTGGGCGTCCCGGTCGACCCGAGGACCCGGCGCCCGCTCCGGCCGGAGCAGACCTCGGCCTACTTCCACTCCAAGTACGGCGTGTTCACCGATTGGGCCGACCCGGCCGACCGGGTGGCGTTCATCGGTTCGGGAAACGAGACCTGGCAGGGCTGGACCGGCAACCACGAGACCTTCGCCACCGCGCCGACGTGGCGAGAGCAGACGTGGGCGGACCTCGGTGCCGGGCTGGTGGCCAGGTTCGAGGCCCATTGGCACGACCGTCCCGACGAGGGCTGGTGCGTGATGGACCTTCACGAGGCGGTGCGCGACCGGCTGGTGTCGTGGGCCCCGGCCGAAGCGGCCCCGGCCGGACCCGACCCGGAGGCTCGTCGGCGGCCGGGCATGACGGCCGAGCCGCCGGTCCCGACCGTGGCAGACCCAGCGCTGCTCGAGCTGGCGGCGGCGCCGAGCCGTGACGGCGGCACGTTCGTGGGGCTGTCGACGGCCGGCGTCGAGCCGCTCCCGCACCAGGTGTCGCTGGTCCGCCGAGCGATCGAGTCCTGGCCGCGGGGGTACTTCCTGGCCGACGAGGTTCCTGAAGGGCCGACGCTGTACTTGACACGCGGCGCTCCTTCAGGAATGACTTCGTCTGGCCCTAGGTCGGGAAGCTCCAACTCCTCGACCGCAAGCGGTGCACCTACGTCCCAGGCGATGGCTGCGGTCACCTTCATGGATGCTCCTCCGTGGCTTCGACCAACTCTAACAACGCTTCTTTGTGAACATAGAGGCCCGCTGTACAGTGCCGCCTGCTGGTTGCTCTCGCGTCGCAGGACCGGGAGGATTTCGGTGGCGAGGATCTCGGTGGAGCGGGCGGTTTGGGCGAACGGGAGGCCGCCGAGTCCGATCTGGGCGAGAAAGCTGTCGTGGCCGAGCAGCTCTGCTCCCAGAGGATCCTGTCGATCACCTCTTGGGGGCTGCCGGCGAGCAGTGCACCGCGGGGGCCGGCCCAGGCGTTGAAGGCGTCTCGGGGGAGGCGCTGGCCTCGGGTGTTAGCGGCATGACTTCCTGATCACGTCCTGGCGGTGATCGGCGACGCTCTTTGTGCACCGATCTCGCTGAGGTTCGCCGGCGAAGCCCGATAGCAGGAGGATGTGGAGTCCCTGAACGCGAGG
>JAJYWG010000447.1 GCA_021791615.1 Actinomycetes bacterium | reverse complement strand
AGCCGTCGATCGGTAGCTGTGCGAGGGAACGGGAGCCGGACGGCTCCCGCCCGTAGTCAGGATGTCCGCGCTGCTGCGCGTCGTACACTTCAGGCGGTGTCAACCCTGATCTGTCGGTCCGCTTTGGTCACCGGCGTGAGCCGCTCCGGCGGCATCGGGGCGGCGGTTGCCCGCCACCCGCGGCGAACGGGACGAAGTTGTTTCTCACCGGTTGGTCGGCCCACGACGCATCTCAACCTTGGGGAGCCGACCCGGCCGGCGGTGAGGGTATCCGGGACGAGCTGCGAGCTGCCGGCGGCGAGGTCGACTACCTCTCTGCTGATTTCACCGACCCGCAGGCGCCCGCCGAGGTAGTACGGGCGGCGACCAGCGCCATCGGCCCCATCGACATCTTGGTCGCGAATCACGCGCGCAGCACCGATCAGTCGCTGCTGGAGTTGACCGCCGACGAACTCGACCTCTGCTTCGCCATCAACGCCCGGCGACACTGCTGTTGATTCGCTACTTCCTCGAGCAGCACCAGGGGGGCACCGGCGGCCGAATCGTGACCTTCACGTCCGGGCAGTACCACGGCGCCATGCCGTCCGAGCTGCCCTACATCGCGTCGAAGGCCGTGGTCCAGCAACTCACCGCCACGCTTGCGGTGGAGCTGGCGCCGCGTGGCATCACGATCAACTGCGTCAACCCAGGTCCGAACGACACCGGCCACGCCACCGGCGACTTGCGTCGCCGGGTTGAGGCCGCCATGCCGATGGGCCGTTGGGGACGGCCTGAGGATGCAGCACGTCTCGTCGCCTGGCTTTGTAGCGACGAAGCCGACTGGGTCACCGGTCAGACGATCGCCTCCGACGGCGGATGGTCCGCCCGCGGTGCGAGTTGAACCCGTGGGCACGACGCCGAACTGCGGTTCCGGCCCTCCCCCAACGTCGCCAGAGGAGGGCCGGCTTCAGCGCCTAGTCGGCGATCTGCATCCTTGCCGGCCGCTGACCCTGGGCGCCAGGAGGTCAGGGCTGGCGCCCAGAATGCCGGGTCAGCGGGCAGCCCCTGCGATGTAGGTGGACACAACATAGGTGGCGTGACGGTCGAGAGAGACCCGTGCCCGGTCGTAGCGCATGGTCGTGCGCATGGTCGTGCGCGGGTCGGCGTGGGAGGCGGCTTCTTGCACGTCGCGCAACGGGACGCCTGCGTCGAGGGCGGCGGTGATCAACGCGTGTCGAAGCGTGTGGGGGCCGATCGGCTTGACGATGCCAGCCCGGCGGGCGACACGCCGGACGATGCGAGCTGCGCCGTGGCGGTCGAGGCGGTGACCACCGGTGGCGGTGAAGATCGGGCCGGCGGCTCGCTCACCGACGGCCAGGTCGACGGCGCGGGCGGTGCGTGGCGCGAGGGGGATGGTGACGGTCTTGCCGCCCTTGCGGACGATGGTCAGCGTTCGGTGCCCTCGATCCTGGCCGAGCGCCTCGATGTTCGCCCCGGTCGCTTCGGAGACCCGGAGCCCGTTGAGCGCGAGGAGCGAGATGAGCGCGTGCTCGGCGGCGGGGCCGAGTCCCGCGGCGACGAGCAGGGCACCGACCGCGTTGCGGTCCAGGCCAATGACGTGGGACTCGTAGTCGATCCTGGGGCGGCGGACATGAACTGCCGGGGAATGAGCCATAAGGCCTTCCTCTTCGGCGTAGCGGTAGAAGCCGGTGATCGTGCACAGCCGCCGGGCGATCGTCGCCGTTGCACGACCTCGAGCCTCCAGCTCACGTCCGAAGGTCTCAATGTCGCCACGGCGAACCTCAAACAGCCGGAGGTGGCGCAGCCTGCAGAAGGCGACGAACTGGCGGAGATCAAGCGCGCAGGCGTCGCGAGTGAGGCCCCGGTAGCCTCCGAGGAACCCCTCAAGCGCGACATGTTCCGGATCGACCAGGCCAGGATCGTAGACGACGACAGCGGTCGAGGTGGCGGTGGTCGTGGCATACCTCCTGAGTCGACGGGACCCAGGACATGAGGCCACCGGGCCCCTGTGGATGAAGGCCATTGCCGTATGCCCGCTCCACAGCCCAGCGCCTCGCCAGGGGCGGCGATCTGTACGCATCCAGCCGCCGGCCCCGGCGGTGCGCCGGGAACGCAGACCGCCGAATATGCGCTCGTCGGCGCCGACCCCGCGCACCCGGCCGGAGAACGCCGATCGCCCAGTTCTGCGGTTGCCCACGTGGCGTCGCGAGATCGCCTGCTGCTATCCCGAGCGCTTACCTCCGAGCGCCCGTAAGGGGATCCGTAACCGGCACTGCCCCGGCGCGGTTTCCCCGCCGGAGGCGCCTCCGCTGCATTCGCTGCGGCGGCTACCTCACGGCGAACCGGGCGTACTGGGTTCAGCGGGCCTGCCCGGCCGGGCGCAATCTTCCGGTCCGTTCGCGGTGCTTGCACCCCGGCCAGCAGCAGGGTCGGCGCTGACCATCTTCCAGCTCCTCTTGGGTCCGACGAATTCGGCGCGCTCGGGTCACCTCCTGTTTGGCGTCCTCGACCCAGCAGATGAACTCGTTGCGGGCCAAGGGCGCGATGTCCTTCCAGGCGTCGAGTGCCGTGGCGTTGGCGGCCAGCGCCTCGCGTAGATCTTTGGGGAGCGCATGCACCACCCCTCCGGGCACCCCTTGGCTGCTCATTGGCCCACGGTACTGAGCCGCTGCCGGACGCGTCGAGCTGGGTTGGCGACGGCAGGCCAACGGTTCCTATACGACGACCGCATGCTCAGACGAGCCAATTACCGTTGCGCATCAGTAGGCGGCCAGGAGGTTCGTTGACCTCTCGCCATGCCTGCACACGGTCCGGGACGAGCCGGAAGTAGGCGTAGTCGTCCGGCTCTTGGCGCGGGTCCCATCCGTGCTTGGCCGCGAACGCATCCTTGGATCCCTCGTCGTGCGCGGGCTCTGGGCTTCCGTCGATAATGATGACGTCTTTCAGCATGCCGATGCCAGCCCGCACCCGTGCGCCCCGGCTCATATTGCGTCCCGTCACGCTGGAGCGTTGCGTCGAGACGGTCAGCCCCACGCCGTCCCACAGGAACGAGAGCGGCAGGAGATACGCGTTACCAGCGGCGTCGGCGGCGGCGATCCAGGCGTCCTTCTCGCCGCTCAGTCGAGCGAGCGTGTCGTACTTGCGCTGTTCAATGCTGCGTGGTGCCTTCATCTCTTGTTGTTCTCGCTCTCGTAGTTCCACGAAGCATTATTCGAGGCGTGAGCGATGGCGCCGCCACGACGACCAGTCCCCCAGGAAGTGCTGGGTCAGGAGACGGCGGCCTTCACCAGTTCGGCGATCTTTGCCTCGACCGTGTGGCTCCAGGTGACTATGGCGTACGACACGGGCCACATCTCGCCCTCGTCGAGCGCGGCGGGGTCCTGGAACTCCAGGGTGGAGTAGCGGGTATTGAACTTGCCCGAGTTCTTGAAGGCAACCACGACCTTTCCCTCGGCGTTGACGTAGGCCGGCATCCCGTACCAGGTCTTGGCTGACAGGCCCGGTGCGGCCGCGGTGATGGTGGCGTGCACCCGCTCGGCCAGATCACGGTCTGCCGGCGTCATGGCAGCAATCGCGTCGAGAGCTGCTTGGAGCTCGCCGGCCTTCTTCGCCCCTTTCCTGCCCTCGGCGCGCAGCTCGGCTGCGCGCCCGACCATGGCGGCTCGCTCGGCGGCACTGAAGCCCTCGGGCTGCGTCGTAGCGGTGGGTTCTGGCATTTCACGCTCGTTTCATTCGGTGGGGATCGGATCTTCGGGGAGGTCGGCGACGCGGTGCTTCACGTCGCGATACCAGCCCATCCCCGAGATAGGGCGCCTCCATCTTGCTTTCATCGCGGCGAGCGCCTCTTGGTGAGCGGTGTCGCCCCCGACGACGACTTCGCGGAGGCGGCGGTCCTGGGCCTTGATCACCTCGTCGGCGCTGTCGCCGTGGTGGTCCAGGTCGCAGGTTCCGCCGAGCTGGCGGCAGGTCATGGTCTTCATTGCTCCTCCTCGCTGCACAGGTCTCCTCGGGCGGTCGGTCACAGCAGCATGACCGGCAACGCGCCCACCGCGGACGGGTCGATGACGACTTCGATCTCGCTGATGGTGTCCCCGACGACACGGAAGGCGAAGAGGGCCCGGGGCCGGCCACCGGGAGCCCACGCAGCGCCGGGCGCCCCGTCGATCAACGCCAACTGGGCTCCCTGGGCTCGACCCGCCAGGGTCGCGGCCACCGCTTGGGCACCGCGAACCTCCGGCGCGAGAGGCGGTGCGCCACGACCCTGGTTGGCGGTCGCCGCACGGACCGCGGCTCGATCGGCTCGCAGCACGGCGTCGGGGTCGAGCAAGGCGACCAGGGCCTCGAAGTCCCCGGCGCGCGACGCGGCCAAGAAGGCAGCCACGATCTCCCGCTGGCGGTCCCGGTCCGAAGCGATCGACGCGTCGGAGCCTTGGATCCGGTGTCGGGCCCGGCTGGCGAGCTGGCGGGCCGCCGCTGGGGAGCGGTCGACGATGGCGGCGATGTCGTCGAAGGGAACGGCGAAGACGTCGTGGAGGACGAAGGCGAGGCGCTCGGACGGCGTCAGGGTGTCGAGCACCAGCAGCAGGGCTGGGCCGAGAGTGTCGGCGAGGACAACCTCGTCTTCCACCGAGGCGCTGTCCGCCTTGCGCTCGGCGATCTCCAACGGCTGCTCAGGCCGGCCCTGGCGGGATCGGAGCATGCCCAGGCACACCCGCGACAGGACGGTGGTCAGCCACCCACCAATGTTGTCGATGCTTGAGGCGTCCGAGCCGTTGAACCTGATCCACGTCTCTTGGACGGCGTCCTCGGCTTCGGTGAACGAGCCCAGCATCCGGTAGGCCACCTGGTGCAAATGGCGCCGGTTGGCGTCGAACTCAGCGGTGAGATCGGCTTCCATATGCTCACCTTGACGCGCAAAAGGGCGAGGGTGTGACAAGCCGGGCGGTCCGACGGCCACCTCAGCTCACACCCCCGGAACGCCAACCACCCTATGGCTGTCTCCCGCTCGGGCCAGGCTCTGCGCCCCACCGACGCCCTCCGGCGTCCCGTACACAGAACCCCCTACGGGAACGCCGCAGGTCAGCGGCGTTGGCGACTGGGGAGCGTCCCGTTTACCCCGCCCGCAAGGTCGGAGTGACGGGGCGCTATCCGCAACGAGGCACGGGCCGGCCAAGCCCTCGCGCGCCCGAACGGCGAAGCTCCTCCACGGGGGTAGCCAGCGACCCACAGAACGATCCCTCTCGCGTCCACGACAGGCGGGCTGAGCCGAGCGGGCGAGGACGCCGAACGACGGATCCGGCGCGAGCGAGTGCCTCATAACGCGCACCACCGCGCAGGACGGAAAGCGTCACCTGCCACTGGCTTGGCTCCGTGGCCCAAGCCGCCCGACGGCCGGCGTGCTTGGCGTCCGCGAGCCCACCCGACGTGCCTACGCTACAGCCACGATGGCGACGGCCATCGTTCGCTCGCGTCGTTCTGTGCTGGCCCCACAGTTGGGCGACAGGCCATCAGGCCGATCCACGCAGGTCCCGGGGCGCACATCGGAGGCCAACCGATCCGGCTCCGACGTGTAGCCGCCGGTCCCAGACCGCCAAGATGAGGGTGTCGTCTTCGAGGGCGAGAGCGCTGGCAAGATGCACTCCGTCGGCCCCGCGCAGACCATGCCGCGCGGCGAGTTGCCCGGCATGACGCTCAACCGATCGGCTCAGTTCGACCGGCCGAACGGAGGACCAGTACTCCTCGAAAATCTCTTCGGCGGTGGCGATGTCGGACGGTGTGAGGTCGTGGTTGCGCAGCGCAGCGGCGAGAGCCGCCCGCACCTCGGGGTAAGCAAGTCGGCTGGTGACCGGCGCGTCGCAGCCGTCCCACAACTCCGATGCGAGATCGCTCCCGTCCTCTTCAATGACGAGCTTCACGAGTGCGCTCGCATCGAAGTACACAAGCGCCACGAGTCAGCGGCGTTGTTCGCTCACAAGATCCGCCACCGAATGCCGAGCTCGCGGACGGCCACCCGCCGCCGCCGATGGTCGGTTCCCTTGCACGGGGCGCCCAACCACCCCCTCGCCCGTGAGGCGCTCAAGGTGGGCAGTGGTACTGATTCCTAGTATCCGGACCACTGGAAAACCGCGCTCGGTTACGACGACCTCTTCGCCCTGTCGAGCCCGGTCCAACCACGCGCTCAAGTTGGCTCGCAGTTCGCTAACGGCGACTTCCATGACCTGGATTGTACAACATGTCAGGGCCTGAACGTACGTCGGCAATCGGCGGAGTAGCACGATCCCGCTCCGCTACGCCGTCGCCTCGAGGTTCCGGAGGTGTAGATATGCCGGTGATCCACCGTTCCCTCCTGCGGCCAGGGTGGCGACGGCCGTCGTTCGGTAGCGTCGTTCTGTGCTCGGTCGGGTGCACGAGATCCCCGATTCTGTCGTCGGTGTCCGTGTGGACCACGGGGTGGTGATGGCGGCCTTCTGCCGCGGGTAGGGGTCGGTTGTGGGTCGCCGTGGCGTTTCAGTCTCGGAGCCGATACTCAGGGCGGTGGCGGTCAGCGGGGGGCGACGAGGGTGTGGGTTCCGGCGGTGGTTGCTACGAGCTTGGCGATGGCGTAGGCGAGGGCGATGCCGGCGCCGGGGCCGATAATCCAGCCACGGAGAATGCCAAGCAGGGTGGCGGTATTGACGGTGTGGCGGCCGCGGGCGGCGGCGGTGCCGGTCATGGCCCCGACGAGGGCTTGGTTCATGGAGGTGAAAAACCCGAACCCGACGGCGGCGAGGACGACTCCGGCTTGGACAAGTTGGGCGGCGGTGGCCATGGGACGGTCGACGGTGACGATGTCGAATGCCACCTTGTTGAGCAAGGGGCGACCCCAGGTGAGTACCCCGAAGGCCAGGCCGGCCCCGCCTATCAGTCCGGCGACGATGGGACTGAAGGTGTGCGAACCGACAAGGGATCCGGTGGCGTTGGCGACGTCGTTGGAACCCATCGCGAACGAGGCCAGCGCGCCGACCGCGATCAGCGCGGCGGCCAGCCATCCTCTGGCGGTCTTAGCGGCTGGGAGAATGGTCGGTGTGACGGCGAGCGGATCCCTAAGGGTCCGCGCGATTATTGGACGCGCGATGTAGGCTTGCGCTGTGGAGCTCGGCGAAGAGGGCCTGTCTCGGTTCTTCTCGCTGACGTCTCCGTTCCTCGACGAGCGCCAGCGTCGACTGCTGGC
>JAJYWG010000321.1 GCA_021791615.1 Actinomycetes bacterium | reverse complement strand
GCCGGCAGGCGCTCGGCGTCGCAGTACTTCGTGCCGTAGCGCTGGCGGGTAAAGCACGTGTGTAGCGGTATCGGTAGCGGTTGCCCACAGCCGAGGTCCCGACGAAGTGCTTCCCGCACCGTGCGCAGACAACGAGGCCCGTCAGGAGGAACGGCGAGGTGGCCGAGGCGCGTTTCGAGTGTCCTCGCCGCGCTCGGAGAGGCGGGCCTGGACCCGGTCGAAGAGCTTGTCGTCGACCAAGTGGGGGTGGGGGCCATCGTGGAGGGCGTCGCGGAAGAAGACCTTGCCGACGTAGGCCGGGTTGCGCAGCACGGTGAGGACTGCCGTGTGCCTCCAGGGCCTGCCGGCCTTCGTGCGGTGCCCGGCCTCGTTGAGCCACACCGCCAGCGCCCGGGCGCCGTCTCTGCCGTGGGCGTAGCGGTCGAAGATGACCGGCACGAGCGGCGCCTCGCTGGGGGCCGGACGAGGACGAGCACGGCACCTCAGATCAAACGTCCACCCAGAGCATCCCGACGATCCTCTTGTCGTGGGCGAGCTCGGCCTTGACACCGAAGGGGGCTGCCCAGTAGGCGGCGACCTCGAGGGCGGTGAGGTCGGCCTCCTCCCACAGGTTGCCGAGGATCGCCCCATCGAGGAGGATCGGCGGGTGCTGGGCTCCGTGCGGGTCGATCCAGGCCCCGCCGAGGTGCGCCTTGGCGAGGAGGGTCTTGGCCGCCTCGGTGACCTCGTCACGGTCGATCTCGACCTCGCTGTGGTAGTAGCCCCAGTGGGGGCCATAATGCCATCCCAAGCGTGGAGACATAGCGGCTTCCTTTCTCTCAAGTTCCAGCCGGCCGACTGCCGGCTGAGACGGTGGTCGCATGCGTGTGCGCAGGGCCCAGGCTGCGCAAGGCCGCGGAAGCGGCCAGGCGGAAGGCGTTGCCGGTGGCCAGGAAGAGGACCGAGGCGCCGATCAGCCCGCCCACCCAGGACCACGAGACCGGGGACATGAGCCATCCCTCGGTGGCCATCACGGCCGTGACGACGACGTCGAAGGCGCTCGCCAAGAGCAGCCACCGCCCGGGGTGGGGTCGTGCCCAGAAACACGTGGCGGGCCCGGGCCAGGTAGAGGACGGCCTGGCCGGCTGCGAAGACCACCCAGAGGAACGCCGCCGTCTGCGTCTGGGCAACGCTGAGCCCAAAGCCGTAGCGGGCCACCCAGAACACGGCGCCGCTAGCCACGAGCAGCATTAGGGCGAAGCCGAAGCCAGTGACCGCCAGCGAGCGGACGACCCAGCGGTCCGGCTCGCTGGAGGGGACGACCCGGTCCATGGACAGCGCGAAGGTGGCGATTTCGCCGAGGAGCATGAACAGCACCACGAGCAGCGGGGAGAGCGGGAAGACCGCCCAGATGAGCAGCACGAGGGCGAGGAACGGCGGGAACGCCGCCTTGCGGGCCACAAGGGCGAGCACCCCAGCTCTGCAGGCGCTGGTAGATGGTGCGGCTGCCTCTGACGGCGCTGAGGATCTCGCCGAGCCCTTCCTTGGTGAGCGCCAGCGCAGCGGAGGCCTTGGCCACGTCGGTCGCCCCGGCCACCGCCACCCCCACGTCGGCCTGGCCGAGGGCAGCAGCGTCGTTCACCCCGTCGCCGGTCATGCCCACGACGTGGCCGGCGTCTTGGAGGGCCTTCACGAGCTGGTACTTCTGCTCGGGATAGACCTCGGCGTAGACGCTGTAGCGCTCGGCGGTCGCCGCGTCGAGGTCGTCGGTGATGCTGCCGGCAGGGGCGACCTCGCCGGTGATCCCCACCTTGGCGGCGACTGCCCGGGCGGTGTCGGCCCCGTCCCCGGTGACGAGCACGACCCGTACCCCCTCACGGTGCAGGTCCTCGACAAACTTCGCCGAGTCAGCCCGTGGCGGGTCGGCGAGGGTGACGAGGCCGTCGAGGTGCAACGCGTCGCCGTTGCCCGACGCGACGGCCAGGACCCGCGATCCGCCGGCCGCCAGACGGGCCGTGGCCGGCTCGATCTCGGCGTAGGGGACGCCGGCCATCTCGGCAAGGGTCGCCGGTGCCCCCTTCACCACGTGCAGCGGCGCGCCGCCATCCGTTGCGATCTCGGCCTCCGAGCGCTTGGTAGCGCGGTCGAAGGGCACGAAGCGCCGCCGGCCCGACGATGCCCCATCGCCGACAGCGACCCAGCGGGCTCGAGCCGCCGACAAGACGGCGAGGTCGATGGGGTCCTGGGTCGCCTCCTCGGAGGCGAGCGCGGCGAGGCGGAGCACCTCGACGCCGTTCGAGTTCCCGAGCGGGGCAACGTCGGTCACCGCCAGGCGGTTCTCGGTGATCGTGCCGGTCTTGTCCACGCAGAGCACGTCCATGGTCGCGGCGTCCTCGATCGCCGACAGCCGGGTGGTCATGACCCCGTTCTTGGCAAGCCCGCGTGCCCCCATGGCCGAGGACATGGTGAACATCGGCGGCAGCATGACCGGCACCGAGGCCACCAGCACCATCAGGGCGAAGGGGAGGGTGTTCGACACCGAGGTGTGGCGGAGGACGGCGGCGATAACGACGATGGCGATGAGCGTGACGTCGAGGGCGAGGAGGTACTTGGCGATCGACACCGCCAGGCGCTGCAGGCGCTTGGGGGCCCGGGCCAGCTGGACGAGCTGGGCGGTCTTGCCGAAGCGCGTGCGGTCTGCCGTGGCGGTCACCGTGCCGGAGGCCTCCCCGCGGCCCACTCTCGAGCCGGTGTAGGCGGTCGCCCCAGCGGTCGCTTCGACCGGCAGGGACTCGCCGGTGAGCTGGGACTGGCCCAAGGAGACCACGCCGACGCGCAGGTGCACGAGGTCGTCGGGCACGAGCTGGGCGGCGGGGACGACCTACCAGGCGCCGTCGCGGCGCACGCGGGCGGTGACGGTGAGCTGCGAGCGCAACAGCGCGACTGCCTGCTTCCCGCGGCGCTCCTGGTAGAAGCCGAGGCCGGCGGAGAAGGCGAGCATGGCGGCAATCACGCCGGCCGTCGACCAGCCGCCCAAGACAAGCTCGATGACGAGAGCTGCCTCGAGCATCCAGGGGATCACCCCCCAGAACTTTCTTGCCAGCATGAGCCACGGGCGCTCGGGGACCTCGGTGATGGCGTTCGGGCCGAAGCGCGCCAGGCGTTCCTCGATCTCGGTGCTGCCCAGCCCGCCGGTCTCGATCCCACCGGCGAGGTCGGAGGGGGTGCCAGCGGGTGGGGGTGGGCCGTCGCGAGAAGGCGGCTCGCCCGGCTGCACCGCTTCGGTCTTCTGCGTGTGCTCGGTCTTGGGTGTGGTCAGGAGCTGTGCTCCCTTCGCGGTTCACGGGCTTCCGGGCTGCCGTCTGGTTCGCGTCCTTTTTCGGGCGCCGCCCATCGCAAGATGCGACGCGCCGCGGTCCCATGCGGGGCCGATCCCCCTCCGGCCAGGCCAGCGCTTCGCGGCGTGGGGGTGCCCCAGGCCTCCCCGCTGCGGACGGCCCAGGCGGTCCGGCCGGTGACGACCAGCCAGAAGAGCACCAGCAGAGCGAACAGCGCTGCCCCGACCCACTCCAGCAAGCTCGCGTGCCAGCCCCGAGCCAGAGTGAGCGTCGCCACCGTGAACGCACCTAGCGGGAAGGTAAAGCCCCACCACCCGAGGCTCCACGGCAGCCGACCGCGGCGCAGGTAGCGCACGAGCAGCACCACGGCGGCCGCCAGCCACCACACTCCGAACCCCCACAGGGCGGTGGCCGCCAGCAGCGACAGGTCCTCGACGGCCTTGGCTTGAGCGCCGAAGACCGGTGTGGTCGCCGCGGCCATCTTCATGAGGGTGACGGCCCCGACGCCGATCGGCCCGAGGCCGATCCACAGCGACGGGGCGAGAGCCGCAGAGGGCAGGGGGTGGACCACCAGGCGGTGGTGGAGCATCGAGACCACGAGCAGGTACAGGACGAACCCCATGCCCCAGAAGAGATAGGAGCCCATCAAGAGCAGCCGGGCGGTGGCCGCCGAGGAGCCCGGCACGAGCGGCAGCAGGACCATCGGGACGACGATGTTCACCACCGGGGGAATGAACCACCCGCCGTTGACGGTCTCTACGGCGACCTCGGAGGCCACGAAGAGCTGGTAGGCGAACAGCACGCTCATCCCGAACGCGAGGGGCACCCCGACCCAGGCGAACGCGACGACGAGCGCCCGCACCACACCGGCGGAGATGAGCGAGGGTCCAATCGCAGCCGCGGTCGCGGCGAGCACGAGGATCCCCCCGGGGAAGGTCCCGTAGAGGGCGCCCGCCACCGGGTCGCGCAGATCCCGTAGGGTGGCGTCGGGGTGACGGAGCCAACGGCCGACATAGGGCACGCCCAGCACCACGGCGAGGGCTGCGCCCAGCACGGCCATCCCTTGGGCGACGTGGTGAAGCGGCCCGGCGAGCGCGGACCAACCGCCAGGGTTCATCGAGGCGGCGACGGCGATTATCGCGGTGCCCATCACCGCGCCGAACCAGCCCGGGTGGAACCCCTGCAGCCTCGCCAGAGGCGCTGCCTCGGTCATTGGTCCCGCCTTTTTCGGTTCCCAGCTGCTGGCTCCTCGGGGAGAGCAGCGGCCGAGCCGTCGGACGGGGGGACACCCGGCCAGGCCAGGCGGGACCGAAGGGCCACCATAAGCCGGCTGAGCCCGAGCAGGGCCGGCAGCTCGACGACGGGGCCGACCAAGATGGCGACGAGGACGAGGGGGTGGCCGGCGAAGGCCACAGCGGCGACGCCGATGACCGACTCGGAGTTGCGGGCGGTCGTGGTGAACACCAAGGTGGCGGTGTCCGCGTAGCCGAGGCGGAAGCGCCGCCCGACGTTCAAGCTGAGTACGAAGAGCCCGGCGAAGAAGGCGATGGTGGCGACGATGATGAGCGCGATGCGGGCCAGTCCGAGACCGCTGAAGCTCGTCTGGAAGGTGAAGATCGCGACGACGAGCACCGCCAGCGCCCACATCTTCACCTCGCCGACGGCGTTCTTGTAGGGCCCGTCCACCCACGCCTGGCCCTTCAGGCGCCCGAGCGCCATGCGCACGGCGTAGGCGAGGGCGAAGGGGGCGACGAGGTACAGCCCCACCGACCCGAACAGGGTGGCGGCGGAGACGGGCACCACCTTGGCGACCAGCAGCCACAGGTAGAACGGCAGGAGCAGGATTTGCAAGGTCAGGTTCCACGGCAGAAGCGATACCCCCCAGGCCACGTCGCCTTGGGCCAGGTCGGTGAAGATCAGGTACCAGCCGATGCAGGGGGTGAGGGTGTAGAGGATCACCCCGGCCCACAGGTCCGGGTAGTGGCGCAGGATCAGCCAGCCCAGCGCCCAGGCAAAGGCGGGGGTGAACACGAAATTGGTGACGAGGGCGAGGGCGGTGGGCTTCACCTTGCGGAAGGCGACGGCGACGTCTTTGACCTCGACGAAGGCCATCACCGCGAACATGACCGCGAAGATCGCGATGTCCGACACCCACGACAGGTGCGCGAGACGTCCGGCCGCCAGGCGGTTGCCGACGATGCCGAGCACCACTGCGGCGATCAGGACGAACGGCTTGACTTCATCGCGAACCGACAGGCGACGGCCAGCCATGGCTCCCCTCCTCACCCTGCCGCCGCGTGGCAGTTGGCGGCGGCGTCCCAGGCGGACCGGTAGGCGGGGCAGCGGATTGTCCGCGCTGGAGGTTCGACCACGACGGTGCGGTTGATCGCCGCAGTGTAGGTGAGCCAGCGGGGTGACATCCGGGCGTGGTCGGGGCAGATCCCCGCCCCGCAATCGGCGCAGACGGCCACCGCGTCGCTCGACAGGCCGAGGGTGGAGCAGTCGAAGCAGTTCACCTCACCACCTCATGGGAGTACAGGCGCCGTCTGGCCCACAGGGAGACATAGACCAGCCCGACGAGGACGGGGACCTCGATAAGGGGGACGAAAACCCCGGCGAGGGCCTGGCCGGAGGTGACCCCGAACACCGCGATGGCCAGCTCGAAGTTGTTGCTCGCCGCGGGAAGCGGTCCAGTCGCGACAGCCGGGCGACGACGGGCAGATCCTTCTTGCCCGGAGGTGGCGCCTCGGGCAGGGTGTCGGTCGCGGTGCCGGTCACCGCCCTGCGCTCCCTTCGTCGCAGGAGGCGCACGCCCGGTCGCTTCGGACGGCCGCGCCGGGCATCGGCACCCCGGCTCCGCCAAGAGCCCTCCACAACGTGGTGAACCCGTCAGGGTCGAGCCGGTAGTCGACCCACCGGCCCCGGCGCGTCGCGCGCACCAGCCCGGCCTCGCGCAGCACCCGAAGGTGGTATGAGAGCAGGTTCGGCGCGACGGCGACCTGCTCTTGGAGGGCGCACACGCAGCGCTCGCCGCCGGCCAGGGCGCCGACGACGGCGAGCCGGACCGGGTCCGCAAGTGCGCAGAGCCGCTCGGACACACCAATCTTTCTTGGTTCAAGTTCCGTTGAAGTCACTACCTCATCGTGCGTCAGCTGGCCGGTGAGGAGACAGGGCCGTTCGTCACGATCTCCCAGAGTCGAGTCGGGAGCCTCTCCTGACCACCACCAACCCCGCCGCCCATCTCGACGTTGTTCTCACCGCCCGGCGAGGGCCGGCCTCGCCGTGCTGGAGGAGGCCTGCGCGCGCCGCGCACGGCAGTGTTCCGGGCCTTCCCGCCTGGATCGCCAAGCAGAGCCACGTCGCGACGGCCACCACCGACCGGTTGCTCGCAGCGCGGGCCGACGCCGCCTTTTGCGGCGGATCGCGGTGACCTGCTGGAGATCCCAAAAAGTCCGAGCGGGACGACGTTGCCTCGTTCTCATCGCCGGGCTCGCCAGCCCGGCCATGGGTGGAGCGCGAGCAGGCAAACGCGGATGAGCCCGGAGGAACCTCGGGAGCAGACGCGGACCACGGGATGCACAGGCCGCGTCGAAGATCCACTCGTCGACCACGTGGTGCTCGGCTTCTGCATCGACTCGCACGAGGCCGCCCCGGCGCTCGTAGCGGTCGATCACCGTCGACGGGATCTTGTCGAAGCGACGAGGCGGTGGTCGGGGTGGCCGGAGACGCCGCCCTCGTCGAAGACGAGAAGCGCTTCGGCAGCTCCGACGCCCGTGTCGAGGAGGTCGCCGAGCTCGTCGAGCGGGACGTCGGGGAGGTGCCCTTCGGGGTAGGAGAAGAGCTCGACGTCCTCGACCCCGAGGACGTCGGCCGCCGCGGTGGGGGCTTCACGCCCTT
>JAJYWG010000130.1 GCA_021791615.1 Actinomycetes bacterium | reverse complement strand
ACTCGTGCAGTCACGGGTGTAGGTCCTCCTTCGTTGAACTGGTACTTCTCGAAGGAACCTACGCCCGCTGACATTTACACCAAGGGATGGACGCCACCCAGGCTCACGATGACCCGGTCATGGCGACTCACTTCCGACCCCCATCCCCTCCGCTCGGCGTCGTCGCGTAGTACCCGGACATCGTCCAACTGGGCCTCGAGCGCGGGTGCGAACTCGAGAGTGGTGACGAAATTGGGACAGGTCTCACAGACGTTGGCATAGGGGCAGGCTTCTGCGGCCAGTTCCCGGGCGCAGTATCCGTGTGCGACGCGGGTCTTGAGCATCTCGGCTGACAGCCACGAGACCCGGTCCGGGACAGCGGGGAGCCCCGCCGGCGCGACCGGAATCCTGGGGGCCACCTTGCCGAGCGCCTGGTCATAGGCGGACCGCAGGGTTGGGGACGAGAGCCGGGCGTAGCGAATGGTCATCTCGGGGGTGCGGTGCCCGAGAAGAGCCATGAGAGCCTGGAGGGACATACCTGCGTTCACGAGCTCGCTGGCCCAGGTGTGTCGAAGCTGGTGGGCCACCACCTTGCGGGGCGCTCCGTCGGTGCCGACGATACCGGCGATGCGAACCGCGTCCCTCAGGCCGCGCTCGATCCGGGTGGGTCCCAAGTGGCGGCCCCGCTCCATGAAAACGAAGTCGCACATCCGCCCATCGCGTTGGTGGGGAATCGCACGTTGAACGGCACGCCGGGCCAGCCACTCATCGATGGCCCCGATGGCGGTGTCGTCGAGCGGGACGGCCCGTTCGTCGTGGAGCTTGCCGATGGGAACGCGCAACCAGAGCCCGCTCGGCCCATAGTCCGTGACGCAGTCGAGCTCGAGGTCGAGCAACTCGCCCCTGCGCAGCCCGGTGTGCCGAAGCACCGTGATGGCGGTCCGGGCGAAGACGTCATCAAGCCCCCGCACCGCCTCCATGAGGGCGGCGTCCACGTCAGGTGGGAGGCCCCTCGGGAGGATCTCGGGTTGCCTCGGGATGTCGGTCGAGAAGACGAGCCGGCGTTGGGGGGCTTCGGCCCATCCCCAAGCGGCGATGTCGTCCAGGAAGTTGCGCAGGGTGAAGGCGGCGTGAGCGGGGACGAAGGGGCCGACGGGCTTGCCGGCATCCTGCGCTCGGCGTCCCGGCCGGGTCGCCGTCCAGGTCAAGAACGCCTCGACGTGGTGGCGGTCAAGCTGGCTGAGCGACGCCAGTTCGGGGAAGTGCTCACCGATGAACTCGCCGAAGATGGCCAGCGCGCTGGTGAGCTTGTCGAGGGTCTTGGGGCGCACCACGGCGGATCGTGCCTCCAAGTAGGACAGGATCGTGTTGCGGATGCCAGGTGACGGCACCGCCATCAGTCGTTGAGCCCGGGTGGCCGGCCCGCCTTCCCGGCGGCGTTGTGGTGCGTCGTCGGTCATGCCGGCCTGGAAGAGTAACTGACGCAGCCGGAACAACTGAGCGTGGCGGCTGTGCCGCATGGCGGTGGTCAGCCTCGGGGACGTCTCGGTGAACGAAACGAGGGTCTCGAGATCTTCGACGCTGAGACCGCTTGGCGGAACCCCGAAATGGGCGATGGCCAGGGGAATCACCCCGCCGACAAGATCGGTGAAGGACTGTTCGCTCTCCCCGAGTCGCTCGGCTGCCTCATGCAAGGCGGCGATGTCGTCGGGATAGAGAATGGAAGTGGTCCGCCTGCCGGAATGGCCGAAGTTCTTGGCGAACAAGAAGTCGAGGTCAGCCCGGCACCGGCCGCTCAGGAGCACGAAGAACACGAAAGGCCATGACCCGATGCGCCGAGACAGGTCGACCATGCGGGCGTCGACCGGCCTGGCCATCCAGGTGCCGAGGTCGCGGTGGTCGGTGTGGAAGGCGATGGCGGCCCGGATGAGCTGTTGCCGGGCCTCGTTCTTGATCGGGAACCGCTCGGAATGCTCGACGTAGGCGCCCAGCACGTCGTCAGCGGGTTCGACGAGCGGGGCGAGCGTCATCGGCCGAGGGTCTTCCGGGCGGCGGCGAATTCGGCTGCCAGAGTGTCGGGCGAGAGATGCACGTAGCTGGCCGTCGTCTCTGGTGATACGTGCCCCATGAGCTCACGCAGCACGAGTAGGTCCACCCCCGCCGTGGAACTGGTAATGAGCGATGTTCGGAGTATGTCGAGTGCCCAGTTGGGTGGGGGCCCCTCAGGTGGCATTCGACATGGTCCGCGATCACCGGTTCCTGGCGACTTCGGCGGCATAGGTCGACCAGTCTCCGCCGGCGATCGACGTCCACTGGACGGCGGTGGTGGGATGGAGATGGAGGGCTTCGGCCAAGACGGCGGCCGGCAACCGGCTCGCCAAGTGGAGGAGGGCGGCCCGGCGGCCGGACATCGTGGTGACCCCGATGCGGCGCAGCCGAGCGCCGAGGCTGGCTGGGTGCAGTGGTCGACCGGGATGGAGGCCGGGGAAGAGCCAGTGCGATCGTGATGGGGATCCCACGCCGGTGTAGGGACGGCTGCCACGGGCAAGCGCGACGAGCAGATGCCCAAAGGGTTCGGGGGCGATGGTCTTGGCGGCACCGAACGTGACGTACACGTCGTCGCCTTCGGTGATGACGTCGTCCACACGGAGGGAGACAATCCGGCTGAGCTGCTGGGCATAGAGGAGAACCAGGCATCCAGCGACGCGATCGGAGAGCGCCAGATCGTCGTCGCGCAAGAGCCGATCGACCAGCGCCAGACGGCGGTCGTCGTCCATCGACGGGCCATCGCGCCGGGGGCGATCCGCCAGGTTCAAGCGAGGCACGAGCTTTCGCATGGCCGCCCAGTTCAAGAAATCGTTGAGCGCACCGGCGGAGGATCCGGCATAGACCGACCAGGCGTCGATGTCGCCCTGGGTCACGCCACCGAGGGTCACACCTCGCTGTGTGAGCCACTCGCAGAAGGCGATGGCGGCCGCCAGGCAGTGCTTGGCGTGGGCAGTGACGGTGCGTGGACGCGCGGACCGGGTGGCTCGAGCGCGGGCCCGGCGCAGGACCCGCCAGGTGGCGTAGGAGCGCAGGATGCGGCGACGACCGACGTCGGCGACGGTGGCCAGCCGTGCCGCCACCCACGTCTCGAGCTCGGCCAGCGGTTCGTCGCGGGGCTCGAGGGCGTCGTTGGCCACAAGCAACTGGCGCAAGAACCCCGCCGCCCGCTGGCGCGGGTGGGCGTCGAGCGCCTCATGGCTGAGGGCCAGGGCGCCGGAGGCGATCTCGGCCAGGATCGTGGCCGCGACCGAGGATCGCAGCCAGTTGTAGGCGGAGTAGGGCTGGCGGGCGCCGACGATGGCGTCGCGCACAGGGACGAGCGCCGGCGCCATGACGCCACCGGTGCCAGCGAGTAGCGCAGTCGCCCGGTGGGACAACGAACAGCGCACGCAGCAGCCGGCCTCGTAGGTGAGATCCTCGATCCCGCAGTTCTTGCAGACCCTTCCCAGCCCGGGGCGCCCGGCACAGGTCGCACAACGCGTGGCGCCCGGACCGGGCGGGTCCACCAACCGTCGCTCTTGACCGCAGCTGGCACAGGTGCCCCGCCGGCCCAGCGCCGCCCGGTAGCACGGCTCGCACACCGGGCCCTCGGGCCAGTGAGCAGCCACGCGGCGACACTCGCCGCAGTGGGCACAGGCGAGTCGGTGCTGGGGCGAGCACGACGAGCAGATCGGCTGGCCGGCGGCGACGAAGCGACACCGCCGGGACTGCCCGCACAGGCGGCAGACGGCCATCGGTAGGCGAAAGCACGCGTTGCAGATGTCGGGCTCCCCGTCACGGGACCTGCGGGCGATCAGTCCCATCCGCCCGCATCGCCCGCAGGTCCGCCGCGGGCGGGGCGCGCAGGCGAAGCACAGGGCGCCACCGTCTTTGGCCCTTGCCACCACCACTCGCACCCGGCCACAGCCACTGCACGCCTCGGCGAGCTGGTGAGCACGGCAGCGTTTGCAGAGCCCGGTGGTGCCCACCCGGGTCAACGCAAGGCCGGTGCGCCCACAAACGCCTCAGGTGGGCACCGGAAGCGACGCACCTCTCATCTGCAGCTCGGTGACGAGACGGGCCACGACCGGCGGTGCACCGCCCAGGAGCACGCCGGAGCCATCCTCCATCGCCGCGGCGAGGTCACGGCCAGCCGCCGGGCTCGTGATCACCGCTGCCACCGCAGCGGCGACCGTATCGGGGGGCAGACCCGGGCACGCCGCCATCGCCACGCCCACGATCGCCTCCACCCGACAGCGCGGACAGGACCTCGATGCCTTTCGAGCACCGACGTCGTGTCCCACCGGACAGCAACGGACCCCGTCCATCAGCTCGTCTCGGGCAGGATCCTCGCCCGACGGGGCCGCAGCTCGCTCAGCGGCTTTCTCGGCGCCACGTGGTCACCACGTGGCGTGCTTCGCTTCTCATGCACCGGCTCAATCAGCTCGCCCGGACCGACGTCGAAGATGTCGCACAACGCAGCCAGCGTCGTGAGGCTCAAGCGTTGCGGGGTCCGGGCCACCAGGCGGTAGACCTGCTCTCGGGAGAGCACCACGCCCCGGCTGGCCAAGAGCGGCACGAGATCCGAGGTGGCGAACATCCCTTGGGCCGCCATCACCTGACGCAGGTGCCAGCGAAACGAGACCGTGGTCTGCGAGGTCTTGGGCTTGGGGCTCATCGGTCCTCTCCTCCCGAGATCAGGCCGAGGGCGGCATGCAGCATGCGGTTCTTATGGTCCTGGCCGACCGAGGTGTAGATGGCGGTGGTCGACGCCCACGAGTGGCCCGCCTGGTGCTGGACGAACAAGGGATCGACCCCTTGTTCCACCAAGTGTGAAATGTAGCTGTGCCGAAGGCAGTGCAAGGACAGCTCGTTCGGGAGCCCGGCGGCTCGGCGGTAGGCGCCGAAGCACTCGTCGATGCGCCGCAACGAGATCTGTGCCCCGCGCTCGGTGAGCCACAGCGCCGGACCGAGGGCCGCTGCCCCGAAGCGGGGTCGAACCTCTTCGAGGTACTGGCTCAGGGCGTCGACGGCCCAGTCCATGAGCGACGCCACCTGGCGCCGCCGCGGGGGGCTGCCCCGCATGGCCTTGCCGTAGCGCACGGCCAGCATCCCATAGCGCCCGAACTCGGGGGCGGCAGGGTTGGCCGTGAGATCGCCCACGTCGAGCATGGCCACCTCCCGGCGTCGCAGTCCCCAGGCGTAGGCGACCTTGATCAGCGTGGCGTCTCGGAACGCCGCCAGCCATCCCTTGCGGCCCGATCGGGCGATCTCGGTGACCTTGTCGTCGGCTACGTCGAACAACTGCTGGAGCTCGGCGCGCGTGAGCGGGCGGCGCCCGGGGCGTCCTTCGTAGTCGGCGACGTGAACGGCGCGGTTGTCCTCGCCGCAGATCTGGATCGGGACCGCTCCCACCCGTTCCTGGCACACCTCGGCCCAGCCGTAGCGGGGATCGCGCACGAAGTCCAAGAACATGGCCACCGCGCCCTGATAGGTGCGCACGGTCGAGTGCGCCCAGCTGTTCTCGGCCACCCAGGCGTCGAGTTGCTCGGGCGCCCACGCCCACGGCCAGGTGTCGCAGAACTCCTGAAAGCGACGCACCGTTCGTTCCTGACCCCGACTGAACGCCGGCGACAGGCGCCGGGCCGCGTGCTGCCGACTCCATCCCTCGAGCATCGCGTCGAACAAGGCCAGCTCACCACGAAGGGGGGTCGCCGCTCGAACAAGCACCAGCGCCGCCGATCCCGCCGCCCGTCTGCCCACGACGTCCTCCCCACCTGAGGCATCAGCCGCAACCGGGATGCAGTCGACGCCACATAACTAGACGCCACAGTGTTGCGTCGATATTCACGCGAGCGGTGGATACCGGCCTCACCAGGGAATCCGCCCTCAGCGCGACATCGCGCAACCACCGATCGAATTCACCAACTCCTGGTAGGGCGTCATCGCGAACCGTGTCGAGTGATGCAGTTCACGCAACATCGCTCATTTCCAGCTCAGTCCCATAGGTGTGGCGGAGCCGGTGGGGTCGCACCCGCATGGCGCCGGATCGGGCACGGTGGGTTCGGAAGATCTTGCGAAGACCGTCCTCGCTCAACGATGCTTCGGTCGTCGGGCCCCGCAGGACCACGAAGCACTCCGGCGTCCTGCACCCGGGCGGACGTTCGGTCCGCACATAAGCGGCACACTCGTTGAAGAAGGCCGGGTCGACCGGCACGTGCGCTCGCGGCCACCCTTGCCCACAACGCGAACCCTCTTGAGTCCCATGTCGATGTCGGCCAGGCGGAGGCTGCGCACTTCGGCCGCCCGCAGGCCACCGAACACCATGGCGAGGACGATGGCCCTGTCCCGGTGCGTCTCGAGATCGTTCAGGAACGACGCGACGTCGTTGGGATCGAGGCTCTCTGGGAGCCGTTGAGGTTGCCGGACAAGTCGCCCGCCGCGCTTCTGGCGTGCCGCGGGGACATGTCCGAGCAGACCACGTCGCGCTGATCGCAGGCCACTCGACCGCCGGGCCGCCGGCACGGGATTGTCCTCACGGGTGCCTTCGATCACCATGTGCTCGAAGAGTCCCCTCACCGACGCGATGCGCCGGTTCATCGTGGCGGGGGCCGTGCTCACTCCCCGGATCGAAACCACTTTGGCCGTCGTCTGTGGGCGCCGCTTCTGTTGCCAGTCCAGATAGTCGAAGAGGTCGGTCGGTCGCACCTCGCCGAGCGCGAGACCCCGATCCGTCAGGAACGAGACGAAGTTGGACAGATCGAACGCGTACGCTCGAACCGTCGCCGGGGAGTAGCACCGGGTTTCGAGATGACCGAGGAACCGGTTGATCGCCCCGACGGTCGGATCATCACCGTTCAGTCTGTGTCCCCGATCGATCCGGACTACTGATGTACCCATCTTCGGCTCCCTCGCCGTGCCCAGTCTTGACCCCACCAACCGTGGACTGGTGGACCCCTCTTCCCAGTCCCACGATGGCCGGTTAACGGATAGGAACTGGCGGACGAGGCCGTTCCAGTTCTCGTTGGTGCCCCGTTGCCACGGCGAGTGTGGGTCGCAGAAGTACACCTGGACGCCGGTGGCCTCCTTGAAGGCAGCATGGGCGGCCATCTCCTTGCCCTGGTCCCACGTGAGGGATCGCACCAGGTGCTCGGGCAGGCGCACGACGTTGCCGGCAACGGCCGCAGCCACGTGTTCGGCGGTCTTGTTCTCGAGCTTGATCAGCATCCCCACGCGCGACGTGCGCTCGACCAAGGTGGCGACCGCGCTCTGGCCATTCTCGCCCACGATCAAGTCGCCCTCCCAGTGGCCGGGCACCGCTCGGTCCTCCACCTCGGGCGGTCGTTCTGAGATGTTGACCATGCCGACGATCTGGCCACGGCCCGAAGACGTCCTCAAGCGCGGGCGCCGACGGGCACGCCCAGAGCGCAGACACGAGGCGAGCTCCTTTCGCAGCTCGCCCTTGGCCTGGACGTAGATCGCCTGGTAGATCGCCTCGTGGGACACCCACCACTCTGGCTGGTCAGGGTGGTCCTTTCGTAGTCGGCAGGCGATCTGCTCGGGCGACCACTTCTTGGTGGACAGCAGCCCTTGGACGTAGTCCCAGAGCCAGGGACGGTCCTCGGTCCAGTGGGGCTTGGGGCGGCGGGTGGCATCTGCGGCGCGCGCTTCGGCGCTGACCGCGCTGTAGTACCTCCGCCCGCCGTTGGCCTTGATCTCCCGCCAGATCGTCGAGCGACTCCGGCCGATGCGCTCGGCGATAACCATGTCGGACTCACCGCGTTCGATCCCGACCCGGATCTCCTCGCGTTCGACAGCAGTGAGTGAACCATCCCGTCGCTTGCGCTCCTTCGGCATGGCGACACCATGGCCTCGCGCGCGCCGCCAAACGGTGGATTGTGAGATCCCGGCGAGCGCAGCCGCGTCTCGTTGATTGGCACCGCTGGCGAGCGCTTCGAGCGCCACGGCCACGTCGACGTCGGCAACCTTCGGTCGAGCCGCCCTCGGGCTCTTACGCACCAAGCGCCGTCGAAGGATATGGTTCCTGACGGTGGGAGCCGGGATACCAGTCCGCTCTTCGACCGCGCCGTAGGTTTCGCCCTCGACGACCGCCTCAATGGCGGCTTCGAGATCCGATGGCCCCCAAGGACCCTTCACGCCTCTGGGCACGGGACACCTCCTGGTCAGGAGCTGTCGCGCTCACCCCTTGAATTCGCCGCAAGATCTCACGTGGGCAATGGAATCATGGGTGCAATGATCGGCAAGAGTCCCACCAGTGGGTTCGGATTGAGCGAATGCCCGCAGCCCCGTGACACAGCGCTCGACGGCGGGTTCGATGGTTGCTCGGAGGCACTCGGACTCCGCGTGGCGGACGTAGTAGATCGAGGACCTGGATTGACGTTGATGGGATATGCGCAGCTCACGATGCAGCCGATTGTCATCTCGCGACCACGAGCGGTCGTGATGCCGCTCGCGCTTGATCCGCACTTCAAGATGGGAGCGCTTGGAATGCCCCGCGATGTGCGCCGCCGGGTGAGGTCATACGCGAGGGCCGGAGTGGAGCTCGATACGTTCTATATCGCTCACGAACTGGACCCTGACGCGTTCAAACTTGCCGTCAGCAGGCCCGATCTACTTGTGACTCAGATGGATCGAATTGTGGGCGACCCCAAGGTAGATCCGATGGCCGAGCGGGTGATCACGGCGACCTCCAAGATGGCTCGCTACGGCGGGGCGGCGGTAGCTGCCGGAGTCGTGGTCCCCGCAGTCGTCGTCGCGGCGATTGCCGCTGCCGCTGCCGCTGTGGCCGCTGTCGTGGCATTGGGGCCGGTCGTCGCCGCTGGGGCCCTGCTTGCCGCTTCGGCGCCGGCGGCGGGCCTGGATCCGGTATTGGTCGGAGCAGTATCGAACGACGGCCATCTCGAAGTCGGACAAGAGGCCGCATTCTTCCACGTCGCATCCTGGCGATAGCGAGTTGACGGTTCGTCTATCTCAGAAATCCAGCGACAGAACTTTGGTGGATTTGCAGGGACTGCCCGGCTGACGCCCCGGCCCCATTCCGCCCTTCTACAGCGGCCTCGCGCAGGCGCTGGCCCGTCTAGTGGTGCGTCGCGAAGTTGGCTGAAGCAGTTCGGCGAGCCATTCGAGCGTCATGGACGGCTTCAACCATTTGGTCGACGCACCACTAGCTAGGTCACCTCCATCCTGAAGCCTGGGTATCACGCTCGGCACCCTAGGTGAAGGGTGTGCTCAGAAGCGGCGTCAAGCGACAAGCCCGGCATTGACGCCTTCATCGCCCCTCCATTCGGGAGGGAGTCGGCACGGACCTGCATGCCGATCCGAGTACCTGTCGCTTCGTTGGGTGGTGAATGCCACCCTCCGCCCGGGCGGTCTATCTGGCCAGATCGGAGAAGGGAGCCACCAGGGGATGCGGCGACGGCGGGAGGAGAACGATGACACGGTGACGAGCACGGGTGAGAGAGACGTACAGCACCCGGGACGGCTCGTCAAAGGGTTCGGCGGCATCTCGTCCATACCAATCATCGGATGAGTGGCTGAGAATCACGACGTCAGCCTCACGCCCCTTGGTCTGGTGGAAATTCATCAGCTGGATCGCTCCACTGTCGCCAGAGTCCAACTCCACGAAGCTTTCGTTTCGAAGACCGGCGATGGAGAGCGCGAGTCTCGTCACGACCTCTTTTGCGCCTCTCCCGCGCTGTCGGGCTATGAGGGCGGTCAGGTTGCGCCCGGCTCGCTGCCAGGCGCGGCGGCCACTCGTGAACCCGAGCCGGTCCCACGCTTCAGCGACCAGGGTGGCCAACCGCCCGGCATCGCCGTGCGCTTCTCGTAATTCGCCCTGCAGAGCCACCAATCGCTCCCCGAGGATGCGGGGCAAATTCACGCCGGTCGTGAGTGATACGGCGAGACTCGGAGGGTTGGTCGACCGGACCGTCGCCGTCAGGACGACCGCGAACGCTTCCGCGACGCCACCCCATTCTCGAAGACCCACAGCGAACTCCAACATCGTCACCATCGCCAGCAGGGCCTCGCCATATGCTTCTCCAAAGCCGATCGGAACATGGTCGACGTGGTTCTTCGTCAGGGCGGAGGACAGCTCCGCCGCATCCTGATTGGTCTTGGCGTAGATACCGACACTGACCTGCCCGTCGGTGCGCTGCTGCTCAAGGTGTCCGGCGATCACAGCCGCACGCTCATCGTCATTGTCCGGAACATACGTCTGCACGACTAGCCGGCCCAGCTCCACGGCGCGCAGGACCGGCTCCGATCCAAAGCGGCGCCATCTGATCTCCGATGCGGCAACCGGGATCACCTGCGTCGGATCGCGGTGCGATCCGGGTGGCAGAACAATCTCTACGCAATCCTCGCGCGCCCGGGCAGCGTCCAGACGAGCTTCACTCACGCCCTTCTTGAAGCCGGTGTAGATCATCTGGTTGGGGTCGGCGAGGAGGACGAGGCGCGCATGCAAGCCGAGCAGCTCCAAGAGCCGCCACTCGGCGTGATCGGTGTCCTGGAACTCGTCGCATATCACTAGTGACCACCGCGACCGCACGAGATCTCCGATCGGGCCGGGCGTGTCCAAAAGTCGGAGCGCCAACGGCAAGAGATCGTCGTACGTCAAAGCCCCTTCGTCGAGGGCGCCCGTTGCCCCTACCTTGGTTCTTGCATCCCCGATAATTACAGGGTCGCTTGCATGCCCGAGGTACCGGCCGAAGGAACAGACCAGCCGGTAGGCAAGACCGTGAAAGGTAAGGATCTCAACGGAGTCAGCAATCCCCGAGAGGACCCCGCCGGCCCTGCTCCGGATCTGCGCCACCGCGGTCCGCGAGAACGTGACGAACAGCACCCGGTCACCGGGAGCAGCCCGTTGCAGCGCGCCGTGCTTGGTTAGTTGGCGGCGGGCAGTCCACAATGCCGTCGTCGTCTTCCCGACCCCGGCACCCCCGAGTACAAGGATCGTCCGTGCATCAAGGTCGGCGACAGCGCGCTGCTCCGGCGTCAGATCGTCAAATGTAACGGTCATGGCGGCACGGCCCTCAGAGCTGAACGAAAGCAGTCGCAGAAACTCCGCGGCAGCACCCGACGGCGGTATCCAATGCCGAGCACGCCATGGTCGGGAGCATTCCCGGCAGAGTTTGGATGAACTGCGCATGCAGGCCGTTGTTGCTCTTCAATGCCCGCATCGCTTCTCGGCGCAGGTCGTTCCCGGTCAGGGTCTCCCACCCTGCCGACAGCGGGAGGAGGTAGGTCGCCCCCACGTCGCCGAGGGCTGAGATGACATCAGCGTCTGGCAAGTCATCCAGGATCGCAGCCTCGATTGCCATCCCCCTGGGGAGCCGAACCACCACATCGGCCGCTGCCTGCAGGGCTGCGAGCCGGGACGCGGCCTCGGCTTCGTCCCGGTCGTAATCCACCAGGGTCACGACTCTAAAGCCGAGTGACCGGCTCATCTCCGCCAATCGTGCAGCCTGATCGATTCCACCCTGGCCACCGCCGTCAATGATCCGGATGCCGTGTGCTTCGGGCGGAAGGGTGCCATCAATCTCCTCGCGCCGCTCTGCAAGGGCACCATGTGCGGCGGCATCGTGCGGTCCCTCGACAACAAGGACAGCTCGGGCCGTCATGGCCGGAAGGATCTGGCGGTGCAACTCGCGAGCGGCCACACGCTGAGCCCGCGTCGTCGGTATCGAGCCGTAGTGCACGTGTCGTTGTCCCGGCGCATTCCCCCGCGTTAGACGGATTAGTTCCGGTTGTTCGAAACCACGTGCTACTTCAGGCCGCCTGGTCGACAGCCACACCTGCCCGCATGCCCGGCGGAGGAGGCTTGCCAGCCGCTGCGCACTCGCGGTGTCCAGGGAATCGGCAAAGTCGTCCACGACTACCACCGCATGGTCATGGCGTGAGGTGGCAATCGCTTCAGCCATGGAAATCTGCGCGTGCGTGGTCGAGCCGTGCCGGCTCAGTGGCAGGAAACCCACCCCATCGCCGAGATCCAGAGCCGGGCTGAGTGCACGCAGCAGCCCGGACAGAGAACCCTCATCAGGGAGGAATCGGACGACGTCCGGGGTCGGGGCGTCGGTTTCCAGGTACGGACGGAGAACGTCGATCGTTGCTGCCAGGGCACCGATGACCGGCAGCGCGAGGGCCAGTTCCCCAGAGAGTCGGTCGATCCCGTTGCGCATCTCCTCAAGCGCGACAGTCAGCGCCTCGGCCTCACTCTCAGAGAGTGCTGAGCGGAGCAGTCCCCGGGGAGCGAGGTTGAGTGGCCTCCCGCCCGGCAATCGGTGGAAGGCGAAGGCTTGGCGGTCCTCGCGGCGGACGCGACGCAGGTTGTCTGACGCTGGGTCGCTTCGCTTGGTCCAGTAGATCGTCTGGTCTCCACGCTCGTCGACGTCGTCC
Organism: Actinomycetes bacterium; assembly: GCA_021791615.1. Next base: position 25,630 of record JAJYWG010000130.1, on the reverse strand, counting down.
CAGCGTCCGCGAAATGCCAAACGCAGAACCGCCACGGCGTCGGGTGGAATGTCGCCCAACTCGTCACTACCTGGGATCAGCGACCGAGCGTCAGGGTCCCAGAACTCCAGCTCGTCGAGGAAGCGCTGCTCGAGTTCGACACCGAGATCGCCGAGGGTGACCTCGATGCAGATGTCCCGGCTGGTGTCTCCGCGAAAGAAGTCCCTCTCGTCCAGCCTCGTGAGATCGACCTCGAACACCTTGCCGAGCGCCGCCAAGAGATCGCTGCGACCAGACCTGGGCTCGCCGACCAGTAGGACGTGGCCCCGCGGGAGGACGTCTGCGTTCTCAAATCCCCGGTAGTTCTCGATCCTGCACCGCAGGATGTTCACGATCGCCTCCCTCTGGATGGTGGCGGAATTGTCGCGTATGCCCTGGTCCATAGCTTACGTCACGTTGAATCGGGGCGCGGGTGGCGCCCTGCTTTTCACCCACAACCTCGCACGGCCGTCCGTCTGGGCAACCAGGGAGGCTGGACTCGCCGGAGGTGCTGGTTCGGGTGCCACAGCAACGACCGCCTCCGTTGAACGCGCTTGGCGCGCAGTGAGGGGCCCAGCGACAACCACGGCTCCCAATAAAGGCCCCTGACCTGGAAGAATACCAAGCGCCCGGAGGGTCCGCGACCTGTGGACAACCCGGCCGTAGGCTCGTTGACCTCACTGGTCTGTTTGTGCTCCTCATCGAGGTGGATGTATGGGCGACACGATTCGGTCGTCGCCGTCGGTGTCTGGCATCGAAGGCGATCTCGGCGTTCTGGCACGCGCCGTCGCCGTGCAGGGAGCGCAGCTCGCATGGCTCATCGGCGCCGGGTCATCGGTCATGTCGGGCATCCCGACGGCGGGTCAGCTGACTCTGCGGTTCAAGCACGCGCTGTACTGCAGCGAGAACGGCCTCGATGAACAGGACGTCGATTCCGCCGATGCCCACACCCGCAGGCTGATCACTGATTACTTCGCTGGCAACCAGTCACTCCCGCAGCCCGGCGACAACGACGAGTACGCCGCGTCGTTCGAGAAGGCGTACCCGTCCGCCGACGTGCGAGCGGATCTCATCGCCGAGATGTGCCGTGGTGTAGCACCGAACCACGGCCACTACCTGATGGCGGCATTGATGGTGTCGGACCGGTTGAGCACCGTGTTCACTACCAACTTCGACGACCTCATCGAGACTGCCGCTGCATCCGTCGCCGACGAGATTGACCCGCGACCGTCGATCGTGGTGGCGGACCTCGGCGATACGGACAAGGCAGTCCGTGCATTCCAGAAGTCCTCCTGGCCCCTGATCGCCAAGGTCCATGGCGACTTTCGCTCGAAGAGGCTCAAGAACACGCCGGACGAGCTGCAGGAGCAGGATGTTGCCATGCGCCACGTCCTGCGGGCATCGTGCGGGAAGTTCGGGTTGGTGGTAGCCGGGTACAGCGGCCGCGACGAGTCGGTGATGGCCGTCCTTCACGATGCGTTGACGGACCACGCATCGTTCCCGTCCGGGATCTTCTGGTGCTACCGCCCGACCGACCCCCTCGCCCCCGAGGTCCCGACCTTTCTGCACGAGGCGAAGGATGCCGGGCGCACTGTGGCCGCCATTGCCGTCGACAACTTCGTCGAGATGACGGCAGAGATCGAGCGGGCGGTCACGCTGGCCGCACCACTGCGCCAGCTCCTCGAACACAAGCGGCCCAAGCCGATCGTGACGGCGACGCCGCTGCCCACGGGTGCCACCGTCGGGTACCCGGTCGTGCGGTTCAACGCGCTGCCGATCACCGCCCTTCCGAGTGAAGCACGAGTCCTGGAGGAGGCGAAGCCGGCGGACCTGCGTGAGCTGCAGCAGGCGATCCGGGCGTCCCGAGCACGAGGACTGGTGGCCCGCCGCTCCGGCGGCCAGCTCGTGGCCGTCGGCGACGATGCACAGCTCACCGCCGCCTTCGCTTCGCTGGGGATCTCGGTGAGGGATGAGACGGTGCCCTTCGAGTGGGACACCGCCGAACCCGACACCCCGGACCTCGGGCTGGCGTTGGACGCCCTGACCCTGGGCCTCGGCAGGACCGACGGGCTGCGTCACGTTTTGTCCCGTCGTGCACACCAAGTGCGAGTCTCCAACGCCTCGGTGGACTCTCTCTCCCGACTCAAGTCGGCGTGCCACGGACTGATGGGAACGGTTCCTCGGACGACGTTGCCGTGGGCGGAGGCCGTGACGCTCAACCTGGATTACCGAGTCGGGCGGTGGTGGCTGCTTCTCGTTCCCGAAGTTTGGGTTCCCCGCGGTGGGAGGCAGACGGAAGACGGCATCCTCCCCCAGACCGCGGAGGAGCGATTGGCGATCGCCGACTTCATTCGGGAACGGCGCGCCACCCGGTACAACCGGGATGTCAACGCCATCCTCGACGCATGGGTTCGGGTCCTTTGCAGTGGTCGTAACGCCCGCGAGGTCCGGACCTGGAACCTGGATACCGGGTCCGGCGTGGATCCCTTCTTCGAGATCGTGGGACGAACGGCGTACAGCCGGCCGTTGCGGGCTGCCCCCGCAGGTGATGACCGATGAAGGTCGTTGACTCGGCACTGCACGGCTACTGGCGGTTGGACGAGCCACTTCTGGCCTTCGATGCCACCGATCCATCCCAGGTCGCCGTCAACCCCCTGGTCGGGTTGCAGGACTTCGGGCCGTTTAGCACGCGGCTCTCGGAGAGATTCGGAGACAGAATCCGGATTGCCCTGCTGGGCCCTGCCGAGGATCTCCAGCGTCTGCGGGACCAGCTCAACGAGTTGGTGCACCCGCAGCGGGCCCGCGAGCGCCGCCCCTACCTCCCGGCCTGGCCCGGGTTCGAAAAGGTCTTCCGCGTGAAGCTCGGCCCGGCGGAGGACGCGGCGCAAATCCCCCTGCCAACGACCGTGGACAGGGACCTGGCCAACGCCGCCAATCCCGGTGACCACCTCGCGCAGGTTCTCACCGATGGTGTTCGCAAGCTGTCCCTCGTCCGAGACCGATTCGACGTCATCGTCTTCTACCTCCCGCAGCGTTTCCAGCCGTTCTTCGAGGACCGTGACACGGACTTCGACCTCCATGACGCAGTGAAGGCGGTCGCCGCCCAGCTCGGCCTCACCACGCAGATCGTCACGGATGATGCCCTGAGGTACCGCTGCCGCGCGTCCGTTGCGTGGCGGCTCGGTACGGCGCTGTACGCCAAGGCCGGGTGGGTGCCGTGGAAACTGAGCACCCGCGAGTTGCCACTGGACACCGATACGGCGTACATCGGTCTCTCCTACGCGGTGCGAACGGGGGCAGACGGCTCCACGGTGTTCGTAACGTGCTGCAGCCAGGTTTTCGACTCTGACGGTGGCGGCATGGAGTTCGTCGCATACGACGTCGGCCAGGGTGCCGATCCCCGAAATCCTTTCCTGACCAGAGACGACATGCGTCTGGTGATGTCACGGAGCCTCGCGTTGTACCAGGATCGCCACGCTGGGCGCAGCCCTCGCGAACTAGTAGTGCATAAGCAGACGCCCTTCCAGCAACAGGAGGTCCTCGGCTGCATCGACGCATGGGGAGCGACGTCGAACCTTTCATGTATCAACATCACCCGTCCACCCTGGCGGGCGGTCTCGCTGGACGCGCCCCGCAGCGGAGGAGAAAACCGGGCGAATCCCTCCTACGCCATGGCACGTGGCACGGCGTTCCAACTGGATGGGCGGTCGGTTCTCCTCTGGGTCGGTGGCAACGCACCGAGTGGCACCATCAGCGGCCAGGACAGCTTCTTCCAGGGCAGCAAGGGAATTCCGCGGCCACTGCTCCTGACCCGCGACGCAGGTTCGGGGCCGCTGCATCACGCCGCGGCGCAGGTTCTCGCCCTGAGCAAGATGGACTGGAACAACGACTCCCTCTACGACGGGCTGCCCTGCACGGTTCGCTACGCCAAGATCCTCGCCAAGACGATCAAGCACATCCCCGATCTGGCGCCGCAGCCGTACGACTACCGCCTCTTCATGTGACGGATGGCAGACCTGATCCACGGCCAAGCGCGCAGCGACCTTCGCGACACCTGCAGCCCCACTTGCAGCCGGTTCGGCACCTATCCCATCTTCCCCCCGACATCGAACAGGGCGTACTCGACGACAACTGGCTCGGTGTGATGGTGCCGGGCGTATTCCTCGGACCATGCGCAGTAGCGTTCGTATTGATCACCACTAATGCCGCTGCTATCAGCGGTGTGAGGAATGTACGGGGCGTCAGGCATTCGAGCCAAGGCCCGCGCGACACGTTGGTCGTAAATGAGTGGTCGCGGCCGGGCGGTCGTCTCGTAGCCTACGAAGTGGAGAACCTTGGTGACGAATGCGACGTTGAGCCGCGGAAGCCGCGGCTTGCGGTCGGCGAACATCGCGCTGAATCCCGCCGAGGTACTTTGGGTGGCGAGGGCGTTCCGGACGGCTCCAATCACTCGATCTGGTGGATCGCCAGCAGTCAGGGTGGCCCTGGCATTCTTCGAGCCTCGACGATTGTCCGTACCGTAGCCCCACGCCATCGCCCCTATGAGCAGATCAATCGGGTTCCCATCTGCATAGCCGAAGACGAATCGTCGCCGGATGAGCTTGTGAATGGCCATCTCCCGCTCGAGCGCTTGAAGCATCGCCGGATTCGGAAGTGGAGAAGAGTAATGGCCCACTCGGTCCGCCACGTGGTCGGATTCCATTTCGCAGGCTGGCTGTCCATGACCCAGGCGGTGGGGGTTGAAGCAATAAGGGCATCGACGGCTGCTTGAACGTCAGCGTTCTTCGTGTACGGCAACGTCTCACCCAAGCCCGGAGTTGTGTGTTCCAAAATGAGATTGCGGTACCGGCATTGGCTCCTTGCTCAGTCGAACTCAGCGGGGTCGAGTCCGAGCGTGCGCGCATTCTCAGTCACTATGCGTTCAGTAGCCTCGTCGAAGTCCGGTCCCTCGGCTTCGATCTCGATGGTGATCCGAACATTGGTGCCGCGTGCGGCCGCCAAGTGTGGAATCAGCTCAGTGGCGATGGTTCCAGCCACCGCCGCCAACCGAGCTGGATTCGGTACGTCGAGCCTGCCGAAGAAGTGGCTGTGAGCCCCTGGGGCGGGCCCTGGCCTACCCGACGGTCGCCTTTCTTTGGGTTCGACGTCAGTGCCGGAACCGCCGCCACCATCGGCCTCCGCTTCTTCGCTCGCCTGTCGTTCAGCCCGCTGCTGGGCTAGGGCGACGCCGGGCATCACGAGCAAGCTGCTCCCGTCGGCCACGGGTCGATCGACCGATTCGTTGATGACGAGCCCCCGGTACCGGCCGTTCTCGGCGTCGAAGGACTCGGCGTAGCCGAAGCCCTCCTCTTCGACGGCGAAACCCTGAGGCCCGGCCGAGACGGCGGCAAGAAAGACGGACTGGTCTTTCAACCTCGGCAGGAAGGGGTAGCGGGCGAAATCTTCCCAGAGCTGCTTCACATCGACGTGGTCACCGCCCCGCCAGAGGGGGATGCGGTCCAGCTCCAGGCGCAGGTTGGTCGCTCCGTAGACGTTGCTGAGGTGGTCGGGCACGGCTTTGCGGGATGCCCTGGTGGCAAGTCCGCCTTGGCCGTTAATCCGTAGGGCTTCGATGCGGAACTCAGACTCGTCGGGGGTTTGGGCGGGAACTAGGAGCCAGATGTAGGTCTCGTTGAGCCGCTGACGAACGGTGTCTTCGGCGGTGTCCCGCTTGGTCCGGGCCTGGGTGATCCCGAACTGGTCGAGGTTCATCTCGGCTTGGCGGTCGAAGATGTGCGTCCAGGCCATCTGCTGGCGAATGGCAGTGAGGAGGTCCGGCAGTCGGTTCTGGTCGGCCGCCATGAAGACCAGCATGTTCCGGTACGTCCGCTCCCCGCCGGAGCGGCGGGTGAGGACCTCCGTCGATACCGTGAGGGCTTCGGAGGATGCCGAGCGTGGCGCGTACGGATATTCGGACCGTAAGATCACGAGCCCCGCCGTGGCCTCGTCGGCTACGTCTCCGGGGGTGTGGGGGCAGCGGTGCACGCGGGCGAATTCGCCGACGTCGGTCTGCGCCTGGATAAGCCGGGCGAGCGCCTCGTGCACCTCATCGTCCCGGTAGCTCTCAGCGAGAGCCTGTGCCGTGCTAGCGACCGACGGGACGGTCGAGTACCAGTACCGGGAGCCGTCGACGTAGAGGTGGGTGGCCCGGTCCGAGAGCCGTCGGAGAGCATCGCCAAACACAGCGATGCTCTCCCCGGGAAGAGCGCTTCCCAGCTTCACCCGTACATCCTCGACTCCCCGGTTGGGGTTCTGTGGGGCCGCCCCATCGTGGGTGCGTCGCTGCATGGTCGGAGCTGAGCCGATGAAGACGGTGCGGGCGACCCTCCTGGCCGCCTGGAGGCGGCCCAGGGCGGGGACCTCCCGGTCGAGGACGTTCGGCACGGAGCCTTGCCCGTCGATGTCGGTGTCAACCACCGGCTTCCAGTTGTCCTCCAGGTGTCGCGTCACCTCCTCGAAGACCTGCTGATCGTCGAGCGGAAGGCTGGCCGGGAGGATCATCGGGTTCTGGTCCCCGTTGGCCCACAGAGTGTGCACAACGGCCGCCATGAGCCGCAGGACCCCACGGGTGCGCTGAAAGCGCTCCAGGGCCGCCCAGTCCTGGTAGAGACGGTCGAAAAACTCCGGGTGGATCGGGTAGGCGCGCTTGATGCGATCCTCATAAGACGCCTCCCGGCTATCCGCCGGAAACTCGGACTCCTGCGAGCGGTACATCTCCACGAAACGGCGCGCGATGGCGTCGCGCTTAGCGAAGCCCTCGGCGTTGAGAGGCTTGAAGAGGCGGCGGCGGACGATCTCAAATCCCTCTTCGGCCGTGGCGGGCTGCCACGGCGAGTCCATGCGGTGCATGACGTTACGCAGGCGCTTGAGAGCCTCAAGGCCCCCCACCCCGCCCACTTCGATGCCCGCGTCGGCGGACCCTTCCTCCACGTCCGAGGAGGCGCTGAAGCGGTCCGACGCTGGGATAGACACGAAAAGCATGGCGGTGGGGACGGCCTTGACCGCTTCGGCGAGCGACTGGGCGAAGGTCATCTGGGCGTCGAAGCTGCCGCCGAGGAGATCGTCTCGGCCCCAGAGCTGGCGGGCATAGGCCACCCACTCGTCAATGAGGATGATGCACGGCGAGCAGAGTTCGAGCAGTTCCTGGAGGGCGTCGCTGCCCGGGTTCGTCCCCGCCCGGTCCTCGTTTGCCACCAGGCTGTAGCCCTCCATCCCAGCGAGTTGCCACGCCATTTCGCCCCAGATCGTCCTCACCGAGGTGCCGTCCGGCTTTTCCACGATGCGGTGGGGGGAGAGGGCGGTTCCCACGATGACCGCACGGGTCACGCTCGAGGGAATAGTGTCAACGCCCGCTTCCGCACCGATCTCTTCCATACCGGGGAGACTGAAGGCTTCCGGACCCATCCCTGCGAGGTGGAAGACCGCCAGCAACGAGTGGGTCTTTCCGCCACCGAAGTTCGTCAGAAGGTCGATGACCGGCTCTGCCACCTGACCGGCGAGCCTGCGGACCGTCTGGACCAACAGGGTCCGTAGGCCACGGGTGAGGAAGGTCCGTCGGAAGAATTCCACCGGATCCGTGTACTCAGGCAGGCCGTTTCCCCGGTGCACCTGTGCGAGGTCGGCGGCAAACTCCGCCTGCTGGTAGCGCCCAGTTGCCACATCCTCGTGAGGTTCTATTACCTCCCGCCATCCCGGAAGGCCGGAGTCGGTTGACGCAACGGACACCCCCGGCAGGGGGGCGGAGGTCGCCCTCTTGGTCATCTCCTCGAAGCGAAGGCGCAGAGCTTCCTGGCGGATGTCGTCCACAGCCGCCGCTTCCGGCGCACCTACCGCGCTCAGGAGGAGGTAGGCCGTGTCGAGGACGCGGTAGGCGGCGTCGGCGGTGAAGGACTCCTTGTGTGCCCACTTGTGGCGGGCGTCCCGCAGCTCGCCGATATAGCTGCGCTCCTGCTGACCCAGCACCTTGCGGAACGGGTTCTGCCAGTGGGTAATGGTGACCCAGAGCAGGAAGTCGGGATCGGAAGGGTTGGGATCTGCTCCCCCCTTCTCCCGTGCCCAGCCGCCCCGGTCAGCCGACTGCGTCACCCAGTCATCTGGATACATGCGGGAAAGTTCGGCGGCGACGAACGGTCCGAAGCCTGAGACGAGAAGGTCAAGTGCGTCCTCGACTCGCTGGCGATTGCTCTTGGGCATCTGCTGGTGCTCCTATCCGAGTCCGGGCAGTTGCCCGCTGCCAAGCTGTTGCTGGGTCTGCTGCTGTTGGGCGAGGCGGGCGATCTCCGGCCAGGAAGCGACCAGCACGTTGTAGGCGCCGCCCTCCTCAGCCCAGCCCTTGCGCTCGCAGATGGAGTAAAGGCGGTAGGCGAGGTCCCGGGCTGCTTCGCTATTGGGGAGTCGGGCGAGGAGACTTGCGGCCTGCTCCTCGCCACCGTCCAACAGTTGCTTCACGAGGTGCTGCACGGCCTCCCAAACAGTGGGGCGTCGATCCTGGGCGGGGTCATAGTCCTGAGCCAGCTCGTCCCGCCGAACAAGACGACAAGTGCCGCCTCTGGTCACGATGACGCCAGCCCGCTCCAGCCCGTCGATGCTGGTCACCTTGGCTCTGGCCAATGAGTCAGCCTCGCCCGAGGGGGCCTCCCCAAACTGGAATTGCTCAAACCAGGTGGTAGCCCACCGCGTATCGGAGTCAAATTCACCCTCTTGCTGATCAAGCACCTCTGCAAGCACCGAGTTGATGAGGAGAAGTGCAGAGCGGACCGTCATGGGCGCGCCGTCAGGTTCAAGCACTGATTGGTAACGGGTGAACACAGCCATGCCCGGGCCAATGACTGCCTGCGCAAGGTCAACAGGCGCTACCGCTGCTGACTGCAACACTTGAATGGCTGGGCCCAGTTCTGTTCGAAGGGTTGCGACGAGGTCACGGCGGGATATGCGACCGGAAACGGCCGGCCGCGGTCGACATACAAGCACAACATAAGTGGCCAACGCGTTAGCCTTGACATCGCGGATACCACTGGAGCTGGTTCCACGTATGGGCCAGGTTCCGATTACGGCTAGTCCTGAACGTATGACCGCTTCGAGCATGGCTTCCCAGCCGGTCGATACCTGCCCGCCCTCCTCTGACTCCTGTTCCTTATATGCGTAGACAATTAGCAATGGAAGATCGGGACGACTCGCTGCCCTAAGTGACCCGATTACGTCAGTAAACCCGTCGATGAAGTACTGTTTGGCATCGTGCCGGGTGGCGTGGCGCGCTGGTTCGGCGATCAGCTCACCAACTTTCGGCGCACCGATAGTCGAAAACAGGTCAGGGTACAAGTCTTTCAACGAAAGACGCAGCCACGGATAAAAATAATCCGACACATTGGCGTACCCAATGGCGGAGAAGTATGGGGGGTCAGTGACGACGAGACACTGACCGTCAAGACCTTCTGACGCCGTCCTTGCATCGGACATCACGACCACTGAGCCAGGTCCCGTCGGGTCGACCAGATTCAAGGCGCGCAAGGCGTTGGTTACGATGCCCATCCAATCTCCAACGGATCCGCCGAACGGATTGGTCTCCGCAAAATCCAGGAGAGGCGAGATGTCGTGTCTGCTTACGGCGATCTCAGCTTTGCTCGTGCCATTGCGGGTACGCCATTTCACCAACATGGAGGAGGCTTGGGCGAGCTTCCCAACACAGAGGCCCAAGAACGTCTCGATCGCTCTTGCATACTCGGTCGATCCTCCCTCGGCCACTACGTCACTCGATATGTGTGCCGTGGCCTTCGCGAACGCTTCAAGCATTGATTGCTGGCGGTGGGTAAAGAGCTCCGACCAATTCTTGAATCCATACTGATATGCTGAGAAACTGAGGGCTTTCTCAGGGATTGGAACTGGATCGATATTTGCCCCAACCTGCTGTATTGCCGCCCTTGAGTGAATCTCGGTCGGGGCGAAGTGTGCCCTTCCATGTTGTCCGCTCGAAATGATTGCAAGCATCTGAGTTCCGAGTCCAACTTGCTGTGCTTGTTGGCGCACATAGTCGAGAGGGATGGGTGCACCGGAGAAGAGGCAAATATCTCGACTCAATTGAGATGTCGAGGCACTCCGAGCAATGCTGAAAGTGATTGTCTTGGAGTTGCGATTGACAATTGGAACTACGTAGGCTTCTTCTCCCCTCTTCTTCGATAAGCACCAGTCGTTCACTAGTGGCACCTGTGCGCCGGCAAATCGCGGATCGGGGCTCTCGACCGTTCTTGCCCACCACCAAGCAACTACAGGGTCTCCGTTCGGTGCGAGCGGGTACATATGACCGACCCGTTGAAATGCCTCATCTCGGATTTGTCGTGCGTAGTATTCGACATCTACAAAGAACCCCCCCAAGGCCTTCGAGGATCCCTCGCTGAACATGGCATTGCCGTGAAGGACTCTGTGGCCAACGCATTTCGCAGGCAGTTCCGTCAGAGTCTTGGAGATGAGAACCGGGATCGGGTTTAGGTCGCTGCCGCGGCTTGCCAGACCAAGACGCTGCGCCTCGACAAGCGTTGAACCTCCCCCGCAGAAGGGGTCGAGGACCGTCGGAAGTTCGCCGACACTGTTACTGATCTCCCTTTTCGCGGCAGCGAGGATCTCCTCATCAGGGTTGAAGACGACCGAAGCCACAAGAGCCTCGATCAACTCCATCAGCCGTGCTCGCTCCTTCTCGTCTTCAGGGTCATCCACGAGGGAGGCGAAGATGAGCGCACGCAGCGCAGGAACCGGCATGGGGGCGAACCACTTGTGAAGGTTCCGGATCGTGCCGGTCTTGCGGTCCTTGTCGGCCTTGCATGCGGCGTTGATGGCTTCGAGTGGCAAGGCCGTCTCGACCAGCTTCTTGCGATAGGGCGTGTCGGTCATCGAGGTGCCTCAGCCCTCTCCCAGAAATGCTCGAACTCGTAGTTGACGCTGGCTACCCCGGCGAGCGCATCATCACGCCCAACAAAGGGGTCGTAGATGTACCGGACCTCCGTGGAATCATCCTCGGCTACCCGAACCAGAGCGAGGATGAAGTGGTCGCCCTTGTTGAGCCCGGTCAGGATCTCGTTGCGAGTGATCGTGACGGTGCGTGCTCCCGCAACCCGCCCCTTCACCTCAAGGAAGAGCAGCTCCCCCCAGCCGGCTTTGGATTCCACGTCGTAGCCGGGGTTGTTGTGCGGCATCTCGTGCGGCTGCCGTCCAAGCGCACATTCGGCCGCTTTCACGGCATCGACGGCGATGCGCTCGACTCGCACGGTCTCCTGAGCGAACCGCGCTGCCAGGGGATCGGGGTTGCCCGTGAGCCGATGAAGCAACCCGACCGGAACCACCAGTGCGGCCCCGACGACGAGCGGACGCTGCGGAGCAAGCTGGCGTTCCCGCTCTAGCTCGGCAAGGCGCCTCTGGAGGCGGCTGTCAAATTCCGCCGCCCGGTCCCGAGCCGCCTGGGCGTTCATCTTCGGTTGACGGCCTGACGCCTCCTGCTCGGCGAACCGGTTCGCCCGGCTGTCCCACTCGGCGATAACACGTAGAAGGCGCTCGCGGACCTTCTGCTCGGTCTTGTCTATCCGGGCAGCGATGTGCGCCTTCACCTGGGCGAGGTGTTCTGGGGCAAGTTGGCCGATCGCGTAGTCGACTGCCCGCTTCTCCACGTCGTTTCGGACCCAGCTCTCGGCCCGGAGACCCTCGACGGTTGCCAGCTCATCCGAGGTGGCCGCTCGGTAGTCCAGATAGGGAGCACCCTCGGTGCCAGTGGTCTGTCCCTCTGCGTTCATAAATACGAACTGGAAGCGGCGCGACACGGTCATCGCACGCCCGGCTGCCGTCGTTCTGCCGTCGGTGATGGAGTGTTCGAGGTAGGTGAGCAGGCGTGGTTGGTCACCCTGGTCGCCGTCGTCAATCAGGACGGTCCCCTGCTCAAGAAGGCCGCCGTCACGCTCAAGGGTGAGGCCAAGCACTGCGTCGAATAGCGGATGCCCGGGGGCGATGAGCGACGCGGGGGGGCGGCCAGGCACGAGCATCCTTTCCCGCTCGAAGGTGACCCGTTCGTACCTGCGCTGCACCGACACTCCAGAGCCGCCGCGTCCCTCCCTGTCGCGAGCCGCGGCGGGAACATGGGTGATCTCGTAGCGTCCCTCTTCCCGTCGGGTCATTCGGCCGCCGATCTTCTCGAAGGCCTGCTCGAAGAAGAGCCGGATGAAGTGAGGCTGGAGTCGCCGGGCGGCGGCGCGCTCCATGTCGAGACGGATCTCCTCGACGTCGGCCAGGCTCATCATCTGCGAGTGCAGGGCCTGCTCCGCCAGCACTTCCCGGAGGCCGTCGCTCACGTGCTCGTCGATCACCCGTTCGAGGCGAGCCTTCACCTCCGGCTGGTTTCCGTAGCGGACCGCCTCGATGAGAAGCCGCTTCAACTCGTCACCGGCGAATACCTGTCCGAGGACATCGAACACTCGACCGCCGAGCGACAGCCGTTCCTGATCAAGCTTTAGGAGGAGGCGGTTGTACACGTCCCCCTCCCGGGTCTCGGTCGCCACCAGATTCCACATGTGGCAGACCTCAGTCTGCCCGATGCGATGGATACGGCCGAAGCGTTGCTCGATGCGGTTCGGGTTCCACGGCAGGTCGTAGTTGACGAGCAGGTTCGCCCGTTGGAGGTTGATGCCCTCCCCAGCTGCGTCAGTGGCGACGAGGAACGTCACGTCCGGGTCGACGGTGAAGGATTCCTGGCGGTCCTTGCGGTCCTTGCGCTTGGTGCTGCCGTCGATGGCGACGACGGCCTGGTCCCTCCCCAGGTGGTTGCGAAGGCGCTCGGTCAGGTAGTTGAGGGTGTCTTTGTACTCAGTGAAGATGATGACCTTACGGCGCTTCCCGGACTCCTCCCACATCTCAGGGTCGTCTGAGAGAAGGCCCCGAAGCTCCTCCCACTTCTTGTCGGTGTCCGACCGGCGGACCTCTACAGCGAGCCGTACGAGTCCGATCAGCGTCTGAATCTCGGCTTCGAGTTCGGCGATCGTGGCGGCAGCGGTTGCCTCGTCGACTAGTTCGTCTTCGCGTTCTTCCCGCTCTTCGTCTGGCAGGTCGTCGAAGTCCTCGATCTCGTCGTCGGTCATTTCAGGCCCGCGAGAAAGAGCGCTCTGATTGCCCGCCAGCGCATCCTCCAGCCGAGCCATGAGCCGCTCCTGGCGACGTTCAAGGGAGCGGAGGATGGCAGCGGGGGAAGATGCGAGGCGCCGTTGCAATACCGTCAGAGCAAAACCGACGGTGTTGCGCCGCCTGCCCTGCCCCTCACCGAGGCGGTCAGCCCGATTCATCTCGTCGGTGACGTAGTTCGTCACCTTCTCATACAGACGGGCCTCTGGCTCCGAGAGGTCGTAGTTGACGGTGTAGGCCCGGCGTTCAGTGAACAAAGGCGTCCCATCGAAGCGGAGGAGGTCCTCCTTCAACATCCTGCGCATGAGATCAGACACGTCAGTGCCGTGATTGTCCTGCGGCCGGCCCGCAAAGCGGTCCGGGTCGATGAGCGCCATGAACGGCTGGAACTGGTCCTCGTGCCCCGAGTGGGGAGTGGCGGTCATGAGGAGGATATTCCGGGTGGCCCGGCCAAGCGCCTCGCCGAGGATATAGCGCTTGGTACGCTTCAATTCGTTGCCATAGTACGAAGCGCTCATCTTGTGGGCCTCGTCGACAACGACCAGGTCCCACTCGACGGCACCGGCCAGCGACACAAGGTCCTCGTTGCGGGCCAGATGATCGAGGCGAGCGATGCGAAGATTCCTCTCCTCGAAGGGGTTGCCAATCCTCGACGCTTCGATGTCTTGATTGGTGAGGATGAAGAATTCGAGGCCGAACCGCTCGCCCAGCTCATCCTGCCACTGCTCCACCAGGTTGCCTGGGGCCACGATGAGGCAGCGGCGTAGGTCGCCACGGAGCATCAGCTCCTTGATGAGCAGCCCCGCCATGATCGTCTTGCCCGCCCCTGGGTCGTCGGCCAAGAGGTAGCGCAGGGGCAGGCGGTTCAGCATCTCGCCGTAGACAGCTCGGATCTGGTGCGGCAGCGGGTCGATGGCGCTGGCGTTGACCGCCAAGAGCGGGTCGAAGAGATGCGCCATCGAGAGCCGCCGGGCCTCGCTGGCGAGAAGAAACTCGTCGGCGTCAGCGTCGAAAGTCCAATTGCGGCCAGCTGCTTCGACCTTTAGGCGAGCCAAATCATCCTCGTACACAAGGCGCGAGTCGGTCCGTCCGTTGGCGTCGCGCCAGGTTACGGTGGCTGCGGTGTCGCCGTGCGGCTCGACGAGGAGGATTTCGACGGCACCTTCACCAGCTAGGCCGTGGGCCCAGGAGCCGGTCGTCAGGTCCGAAATCTTCATCAACGCGTACCTCCTCTCAGCGCTCCGCTCCGCGAGAAAGGAGCAGCGTAGAGGCTGGGTATGACAGTTCCCTCAGGGCGGATCGGAGCATGTTGTAGTGGAAGACCCCGCACCTTGACGTTCTGCAAGACGGAGTGAAGCACGCGTATCACGCAGCCGGACTTAGCGAGACGCGGGTGCCGCCTCGATCATGGAGCCCGCTCACTTGATCGAGGTCTTCTGGACCAACGAGCAATGGAGCTCCGATCCTCCTGCTCCACAAATCGAGCTCACGGAACTTGTCCACTAGGGCAGGAGGGGTCCAGGTGCCCATGCGCTGCCACGTGCGGAGGCGGTTCGCCTCGATCGCGTCCATGTCACCTTCGAGCAACGCTGCCTTCCACTCAGCTCGAGCTACACCGAGGAGACCGACACGAACTTGGACCGGTGCTTCGGGTCGGGACGTCGCTTGAGGGAAGGCCAGCCAGTTTGCCTCCTGCTGACTGATGAGGTTCTTGGCCCGTCGCACGGCCCGTTTGGCGGCGCCTTCGTTGCCGGCGAGAAGCTCCTGCTCGGCTCGATCCACCACGGTGCCGATCCTCTGCTCCTCGGAGGCCAGGCCCCACGGTATGGGTAGCACGCCCGGCTCGAAGACGAGGTCCGATGATCTACCTGCTGCGGCATCGGCCCACCGGAGGGAACGTTCGGGATCGTGACCAAGTCTCGCCCTCCGGCGGAGCCAGCTGGCGTCGAAGAGAAGAAGCTGCTGAAGCCAGCCATCGGGCTCAACGTCCTGCTCAGGATCGCCGTACTCGGTAAGCGCGTGGTGAGCGGCTCCGATGAGTTGACGCGCTCGTTTCATGTCTCCGAGCGCATAGCTCAGCTCGGCCGCTTCGTGAGCAGCTCGGAGCGTGCTGGTGAGCACGAGCGCCACTCGGGTTCGTGCTTCGGGCCCGATCGCACGACCTTGGACGACTTCGCCGAGGTGTCCCAGCAGCTGGTCAGCAAGGATGATGCCCACTGGGTCACGACGCTGCCTGCTGGCGATCACGGACAGAGCCAGCACGCGGGCGGTCACGTCCACTGGTGGATGTCGCAAGCGGAGCACGCCGTCTCGGAGGAGACCGAGAAGGTCGCCCGCCTCCGGTCGGTGGGCGAAGACCGCTGCCCGTACGGCAGTGATTGCGGCGTGGGGATCGCCCAGCTCGGGCCATTGGTTGAACGTCATCAAGGCGTCCCACTCGGGAACGAGCGACGGGTCGAGGGTCACGATGTGGCGCGGGCCGACGACTCGGTCGACGACGGGATCGGAGGGGATGGCTTCGGTCATCCGGTAGATGGCGACGTCGAGCATGGACCAAGCCCGACGACGCGCACGCGCCTTGACCTGTGTATGGTCGAACGTCGGAGACCACTCTCGGAGATTGTGCTCGTACTCGTACAGCAGGATGGCTTTGGCATCGTTGCCTGTCGTGCTCGTGACGTCGGCCCAGGCCCAGTACCGGGCCTGTGAGAGAAAGATCCGGGTCGACCGCTCGACCGGCATTGGAAAGGGATCCTCAAGCCTTTCCTCTGCGGCATTGGCCCGCTTGACGGGAAGGCGAACGGGCCGATTGTCGACCTGACTGATGGCTTCGTCGATCAGCTGCTGAATCCGCCGCGCCGTGATCCCTCGGCGCTCCCCGCGCTTTGGGAACGAGGTGGCGATGGCGCTCTGTGACTCGGGCATTCGTCCGAGGCCGTAGTAGCGGATGGCGGCATCGGCGGCGCGCCGGTCCTCGGTGTCCTTCTCGAACCAGGCGCCGAGGACGTCGCAGAGGTGGCCGAGGCCGTGGCCGAGGTAGGAGGCGATGGGATCGGGCACCGGGGCCAGCGTGAGCGTCCCGGCGCGAGCGAGCCGGATCTGCCCCAGCAGTGCCTTCATCTCGACGTGGTCCACCCTCACAAATATACGAAGTTCCGAGCCCGGCTGGGGCTTGTGGCGGCCGTACGGTCGCCTTCGGTGGGCTCCGCCCGTGATCCCACCAGGAAGGAGCAAGCCCATGCCGTGTACCTGCCGGAACTCCGACCCCGATTCCCCGCTCCCGCCCGGAGCCGACGGCTGCGTCGTCAGCCCCGAGGCGGCTCGCCGGGAGCTGGCCAGGGAGACCGAGATCCTCCGGCACCAGCTGACTGCCCCAGCCCTCCTCTCGACGCAGGCGTCGCTGCTGCTGTTGCCCTCGGCGAGCGCGCGGCTGCTCATGAGCCTCGCGCCGGGGGGCGGCACCACCGCCCTTGTGCCGGTGGAGGAGCGCCCGGAGGACTACGTCACCGTCAACACCAAGAAGAAGGAGAGCCTCAATGGATACCTGTAACACGCTGGTCGCCGCCGGCGACCCCAACGAATTCAACCCAAGGGACGTGAAGGCCCTTGTCAAGGCCCGGGCGAAGCGAGAGATCCAGTTGGCCGACAAGGCCTCGCAGCTCGACGTCCAATCCCGGTGGCACCGCCACAAGGTGGAGACCGTCCTCTTCGTGACCGAAGAGGACGTCATCTCCGTCGCCCGGTTCGCCAACACCGTCCGCGAGACGGTGGACGGTGACCCGATGGTCGCGAACCTCGTGGCACCGATGCTCCAGGACGCCGTCGCAGCCGTGCGCGGCGATCTGCGCCAAACGTTCCAGAGCTAATCGTCGGAGTGCCCGGGGGTCGGCCATCGCAGTCGGCTCCTGGGCAGCTCACCGAAAGGAGAAACCATGTTCACGACCAAGACGACAACCGACACCTCGACCACCATGCCCACGTGGCCACGGGGACCGTTCCGCAAGCGCCTGTCTGCCGCCATCCACGTGCTCCGCCACGGGGAGCGTCCGCCGGTGGGGCCGCTGCCTCCCCTCGACCCTCGCATCGTCGCCGGCATCAACCGGCACGCCGACTTCATCGCCGACACCTACGGCGACCCGCTCGCCGGCTCCCTCGCTCGTGACATCCTCACCGAGTCGGCCTACGTGATCGTCGACACGCTCGGCGATCCCGTGGTGGACGAGGCGTTGCGCCAGGCCGCCGAGCAGGAGGAGACGGCGGACCTGCTGGCCCGCGGTAGAAGCGAGCGGCGGTGATCGCCCTTGTCGTGTGCGCCTCGATCGCCTGCAGCGTCGGCGTGGTCTACCTCCTGGCGAGAAGCGGACGGCTGAACCAGGGAGGCTCGGTCCCGCACCGGCACCTCCCGACCGAGCTGCAGCGTCAGGAGCTGGACCGCCTGGCGTTCGGCCACCGGGTGAGGACCCGCGCCGTCATCGACCGGGCGATGCACGACATCAACCGGGCGGCTCGTCAGCATCGCGACGGCCAGTGACCGACGATCTCGCCCCGGCTATGGGGGGCATGGGCGGCGGCCCCGCCCATGCCCCCTGAGCCCGCCGATAGCGCGGCCGTCATGAACTGGACCGATCAGCTCTTCAAGGCGCTGGCCCTGCTCCTCGTGATCGCCGTGGTCGCTCGGCTCGTCGCCGATCTGCTGGGGCCGGTGCTGCCGTCGCTCCTCATGCTGGGCGGGCTCGTGGTCGTGATCGTGATGACCGTCCGAGGGCCTCGGGCCAAGAGGTAGGGACATGGCGTTGCAAATTCCACAACGAGTTCGTGCTTGACAACAACGGCACTCAGTGCGATATCGGGGCCATAGCCCCTGTCGGCGCTAAGTCCTCGCCCGACAGAGAGGTCTTCAACACGGAGGACGCGTCCCAAGAAGGAGGTGAACTCAGTGAGCAATACGCGCCCGCGCATCAATCCCCGCCGCCGCGCCCTCGACAGCGAGCGGCTCGCTGCGGCGATCCTCGACCTCGCCGCTGTCGTTGAGCTTGACGACGACGACCTGGCAATCGGCGCGGAGATCTACGACCGGGTCGCAGAACCGAAGGAGAAGTCGGCGTGACCGTCGCAGTCGCCTTCGGGCTCCTGCTCGCAACGCTGCTCGGGGCCGCCGCCACGGCGAAGGAGCTGGCGCAGGACTCTCTTCGCCGTTCCCTGGTCGCCTACCGCCTCAGCTTCCCCCGTGAGCTCGACGCCGAGGACGTCACGAACGCCCTCGGGGGCTTCTCCGGGCTCCTCGAACCCCGCTGGAAGCGCTGGCTGTTTACTCCGTACGTCGTCTTGGAGACGCACGCCACGAAGTCCGGCATCGAGCACTACATCCTCGTGCCCGAGCGCTTCGCCACCGTGATCGAGGATGTGCTCCAGTCCGCCCTCGCGTCGGTCCGCTACGAGCCGGTCGACGTTCCCGATGTCCAAGTCGAGCGCGGGGTCGAGCACTTCTTGACGTCGAGCATTCGACCGCTCAGCGTCGACCCCAAGGCGATCTCGGTCGGCCTTCTCGCTACCCTGTCGCCGCTCGCAGCAGGCGAGGCGGTGGTGGTCCAGTGGGTCGTCGCACCCCATCCTCCCGTCAGCTCCGTCAAAGAGCAGCTCACGCGCACGAGCCTCTTGACCGGGAGACAGGAGCCAATCGACGGCGACGAAGTCAGCGCCCTCAAGGCCAAGGAAGCGAACCCGTTGCTGCTCGCCGCTGGTCGCATCGGCGCGAGCGGCCCGTCCGCCGATGGCGAGATCGCCCGCATCCGCCGAGTCGAGGCCGCATGGCACGTCGCCCGTGCCCCGGGTGTGCACCTCCGTCGGCGCCTTGTCCCCAAGTCCTGGTCGGCCAAGGCCATGGCGGCACGCCGGGTGCCAGTGTCGGTGTGGCCCGGTCGCCTGAACGCCCCGGAGCTGGCGGGCTTCTCGGGCTGGCCGATCGGCATCGTGGGACTGCCGGGACTTCGTCTCGGCGGGTGTCGCCAGATCCCGGCGTCTCCGGCCATCCCCAAAGACGGCACGGTGATCTGCGACAGCACCTTCCCCGGAGACGAGCGATCCCTCGCTGTCGACCTCGCCGCACGCCTCCGCCACGTCCACGTGGTCGGCCCCACCGGGGTGGGCAAATCGAACCTCCTGGCGTCGATGGTGATCGACGACATGGAGGCCGGGCTTGGCGTCGTCCTGTTGGACCCAAAGGGTGATCTCGTGACGACCATCTTGGAGCGAGTCCCCGAACACCGCAGGGACGACGTCATTGTGCTCGACCCGGCCGACACAGCTCCGGTCGGTCTCAATCCGCTCCGCAGCGCGCACGGCGTGAGCGGCGAAGTCGTCGTCGAGAACCTCGTCGGGATGTTCAAGAACCTCTACTCCTACTCCTGGGGACCACGGCTCGAATTCGTGCTGAGGGCGGCGTTGCTTACGCTCGCCGGAGTCGACGGCGCGACGCTGTGCGAGGTCCCGCTGCTCCTCACCAACCCGGCCTACCGACGCAAGATCGTCGGCAAGCTCGACGACCCGATCGGCCTGGAGAGCTTCTGGGGCTGGTACGAGGGGCTCTCGGACGCTCAGCGCCAAGAGGCGATCGGACCCGTGATCAACAAGATCGCCGCATTCACCGGAAGGCCGACTGTGCGGGCGATCATCGGCCAGTCGAGGCCCACCGTCTCGATGCGCGACGTGCTCGCCGAGGGCAAGATCCTGCTCTGCTCCCTCGCTTCAGGCATGTTGGGCGAGGAGGCCGCCGCGCTGTTTGGTGCGCTCATCGTGGCCGAGCTGTGGCACGCCACCACGGCCCGATCGGGCATGGAGGAAGCGCGCCGCAGGCCGGTCATGGCCTACCTCGACGAATGGGCGCAATTCATGCACCTGCCGACCCCGATGGCCTCGGTGCTCGCCGAAGCACGGGGGCTCGGGCTCGGCCTGACGCTCGCCCACCAGCACATGGACCAGCTCACCCCCGAGGCCCGCCACGCGGTGCTCGCCAACGCCCGCTCCCGGGTCGTCTTCCAGCTGGCGTCCGGTGACGCTCGCCTGCTGGCCAAGGAGCTCGGCACGCTGCTCACGCCCGACGACCTGCAGGGCCTCGGAGCCTTCGAGGTCGTGGCCCAGCTCTTCGCCGAGGGCACCACCCAGGCGCCGGCGACGGGACGGACCCGGGCGCTCCATCCGCCGACGAGCGACCCTCTCTCCATCCGGGCCGAGTCACGGTCTCACTACGGGGTGTCCCGTGGCGAGGTCGAGCACGCCATCAGGGACCGTCAGAGCGCACCGACCGCTGGCCCCATCGGACGGCGATCCCGCCCAGGAGGTGCGCCATGACCAGGCGTCGGCAAGCTTCCGGTCGGGTCGAGTCGAATTCTGCATACTCCCCGCTCAGGATGCCCAAGGAGGGGAGAAGTGCCAACGACTCTCAGGGACAAAGGTCCGACGGTAAGGCTCGTCGCCGCATCACCAGGGCCGATGCGGTGGCCATCTCCGAGCGCCTCTCGGCCAGGGAGCGGTCGTGTCTCGACGACGTCGCCCGGCTCGGCACCGCCAGCGGCCGCCAACTCGAGCGGCTCCACTACGAGCAGACCGAGACGGGGCGTAGGACCGCTCGGATCGAGCTGGGACGACTCGCCGACCTCGGTGTGCTCCAGCGCCTCGCCCGCCGCATCGGCGGGGTCCGTGGCGGCTCACGGGGCTTCGTCTACGCCCTCGGGGTGACCGGCCAGCGGATCCTCCACCCGGACCGCCTCCGCTACCGGGAGCCCTGGACGCCGAGGCCCAGCTACCTCCGCCACGCCCTGGCGGTGAGCGACCTCTACGTTCGCCTTCGGGAGGCCGAGCGTGCGGGCGACGTCCAGCTGGTCGGCTACGACGCCGAGCCACGATGCTGGCGGTCGTTCTTCGGCCCCGGCGGCGCAGTGGCGACGCTCAAGCCCGACGCCTACGCCGTTGTCTACCAAGGCCAATTCGAGGACCGCCTCTTCATCGAGGTGGACCTGGCCACCGAAGACGGACCTCGAATCCTCGCCAAGCTCCGGACCTTCACCCAATACTGGCGCTCGGGAAAGGAGCAGGAGTCCTCCGGCATCTTCCCCCTCGTCTGCTGGGTGACCGAGACCGAGGAGCGACGGGAGTTCATCGCCCGCATCCTCGAACGGCTGCCCGAGAACGAGCGAGCGCTGTTCACCGTCACCACCCGTGACGACTTCATCAACCACATCGCTGCCGGAGACCCCTCGGAGTCGGATGGCCAGCTCGAACCACCAAAGGAGGTGAACCCATGACCCACATCAATCACGACGACATCCGAGCCTGGAGGCGACTCGCCCCTCTCGGCTACGGGAGGAGCCAGCCCGTCGTCGGCATCGGCGAGCCCGCCATCCCGGTGACGATCCCCCGCAACGAGGTCCTCGTCGGCGACGCCACAGAGAAGCTCAAAACGCTGCCGTCCGCCTCGGTCGACTGCGTCATCACAAGTCCTCCCTACTGGAAACTTCGTGACTACCAAGTCGACGGCCAGATCGGCCTGGAGGCCACCGTCGATGCCTGGGTCGCCTCCCTTCGGACCGTGTTCGCCGAGGTCGCCCGCGTTCTCAAGCCCGGCGGCGGACTGTGGCTCAACATCGGGGACACCTTCAGCCAGAGCCCGAAGAGCGGCGTGCCGCCCAAGAGCATGGTCTGTGCTCCCGAGCGCCTCCTGCTCGCCCTCGCCGACGACGGCTGGATCGTGCGCTCCAAGTGCATTTGGCACAAGAACAACGCCATGCCCAACGGTGTGGGTGACCGGCTGAACGGCACCTACGAGCCGATCTACTTCCTCGTCCGCTCACCCCGCTACTTCTTCGACCTGAGCCCGCTTCGTGAGCCCAAGGATGTGACACCGCAGATTCTTGCGAAAGCTCTTCCGGCCGACGACGGCACCACGCTGGCCGACGCCATCGGCGACCGGTTGCATCCCATCCTGGGGACGAATCCCGGCGACGTCTGGCGCATCCCCACCAAGGGATTCCGTGGACCGCACGCCGCCACGTTCCCTCCCGAAGTCGTCCGCCGACCCCTGCTCGCCACCTGCCCTGAGGCCGTCTGCACCTCGTGCGGTCTTCCCTGGAAGCGGAAGGAACGAACCTGGAGGGTGCCGCTGGGCGACGGATCGGGCGGACGTCGAGACGATGACGGTTACGTCATGCGGTTCGACAAGACCTGGAACACCCTTCGCCAGTCCGCCGACCTGGTTCCCTGCGGCTGCAAGGCGCCGACTGTCCGAGGCGTGGTCCTCGACCCGTTCTTCGGCGTCGGCACAGTTGGCACGGTCGCCGAGGAGCACGGCCGGGACTGGATCGGCATCGAGATCAGTCCCGACTACGCAGATCTGGCACGGCAGCGCATCACAGCAGCACGGGGTGAGTCATGACGACCGCCTCTGCCTCGTCTGTGGCATGCGACTCGAAGAGGAGATCTCATCCGGAGATCGCCGGTCGCACCACACAGAGGAGGTCATGTTCATGGAACATGCGATCCGTACCGCCGCCAGCATGGAGCGCCTCTCATGAGGACGCTCGCCATCAAGCTGGAGGAGGAGCTGCACGCCCAGCTCGGCATGATTGCCAAGCTCGAAGGACTGACGTTGACCGACGCATTGCGTCAGGCCATCGATCAGTGGATCGACGAGCGCCGCAACAACCCCGAGCTGCAGGCCCGTGCCGCTGCGACTCTCGCGGACATCGACCGCGAAGCTGCCACCCGCAGGGGTGCCATCGAAGCCCTCTTGGGCAAGGAAGGCACCTCGAAGGCCACGTCATCGACCCGTCGGGGTCGTGGGGCAGCCAAGGACGACGAGACGTCGACCGAGAGCTAACGCAGCAACACAACGGCAGGGGGGGTCCTGGGTCATTCGCACTTCGCGAATCCCCAGGACACCCCTCTGCCTCACACCACCGTCGAACGGCTTGAAGCCGCATCGCCCATAAATAGGACTTGACAATAGCGGGTTTATTTACTATAATATGATGGCTAAACAGGAATGCTTTAGATATGTATAGAGAACTACCACCAATCGCCGAGAGCCTGGAAATCGATCCAGCGCTGCGCTTGGAATGGCCTGGTGAACTGCGAAGTCGTACTGAGGGTGACTGGCTTGTCCTTGCCCGTGAGCTTGGACGGTTAGCCGTCGCAGCAAGTAATGGGCGAATCCATGGTGATACGCACGTTCGTCACTATTGGCGTAAGAACGACCGATTGAGTGCTGACGATATTCGTGAGCTGGAAAGCTACTTCGAATTCCTCCGCCACCAATACGGGATTCCCGTCGGTGCCACCGTTTTCCCGAAGCGGGAGACCACTCCTGCCGATGTAATCGAAAAGGACGACGGCGATGGATCCTGAGGTGCTCGGTCGGCTGCGGGCCGTCATGCCCAAGCGGCCGCTCGGATTTCACGAGGCGCTTCGGCTGGCCGAAGAGCAGGCCTGGCTCCTCCTGGAGCTAACCGACACAACGCATCCTGCCGTTCCGGAGCGGGTTATCTCGGCGCTCCCAAGAATCGAGGTTCGGCGCTTAGCGCCGTTTCCCACTTCGGGTGCGTCTCACTGGTCAAAGGGCAAGTGGCGGGTGGCGATCAACGCCACCGAGCCCACGACACGCCAGCGATTCAGCTTGGCTCACGAGTTCAAGCACATCGTGGACCACCGGGACGCCGGCACGCTCTACGCAGCCTTTCCGGCGAGAGAACGCGAGCAGATGATCGAACGGGTGTGCGACTACTTCGCCGGTTGCCTGCTGATGCCCCGTGCCTGGGTCTTGGCTGCCCACTCGAGCGGGACCCGGCATCCGATGGACCTCGCGCAGATCTTCGGGGTCAGCCCGTCGGCGATCGCCGTGCGGCTGAACCAGATCGGCCTCACGAGGCCGACTCCCAGGTGCGGCTCGAACCGCCATGGGGGGACAAGTGACCCGGCTCAGCCTGTGGCCCGGGCCCGATTGGCCAGAACGAGATAACACAACGCAACAATCAATAAGGAGGGAGAGATGAGGAAGCAAACACCAAAGAAGAACAGCGGGGAGGTGATGAAGCACACAGAGCGTGCGACCGCGGTCGTCTACCTGCGGGTCTCTTCGGTCGGCCAGGTCAATACCGATCGAGACGGCGAGGGGTTTTCAATCGCGGCGCAGAAGGATGCCTGTATCCGAAAGGCCGAACAGCTCGGAGCAGACGTGCTCGACGTCTACGTTGATGCGGGCGAGTCCGCCCGAAAGGCCGACCGCCCCAAGCTGCAGGAGATGCTGCAGCGCCTTCGTGAGCAGCGGGATACGGACTACGTCATCGTCCACAAGGTCGACCGTCTGGCCCGCAACCGGGGCGACGACGTGGAGATCACGCTCGCCATCCGCCAGGCCGGTGCCCAGCTCGTCTCGGTGACCGAGAACATCGACGAGACCCCCAGCGGGATGCTGCTGCACGGAATCATGTCCTCGATCGCCGAGTTCTACAGCCAGAACCTGTCGACCGAGATCATCAAGGGCACGTCCAAGAAGGTCCAGCGAGGGGGCTACCCGGGCATGGCGCCGCTCGGTTACAGGAATGTGCAGGACTTCTCGGGCGGCAACGAACTGCGCTGGATCGAGGTCGATCCCGAACGAGCGCCACACATCACGTGGGCGTTCGAGGCGTACGCCACGGGCGACTACTCGCTCAGCCAATTGGCCGAAGCGCTGGATGAGCGTGGGTTGCGTTCCCGAGGGACGCCAAAACGTCATGAGCGGCCACTCGGCAAGAACGACCTCCAGAAGGTGCTTCGCAAGTCGTTTTACATCGGACGGTTCACGTGGGGTGGCGTCGAGTACCAGGGGACCCATGAACCGCTGACCACGATCGAGACGTTTGCGACGGTTCAGGCCCGGCTTTCCGCAAAGTGCCTGGCGGGCGAGCGCACGCAGCGACACGAGCACTATCTCAAGGGCACGCTCGCATGCGGACGATGTGGGTCGAGGATGATCTTCAGTCGCAACACCGGCCGTCGCGGTGGTAAGTACGACTACTTCGTCTGCATCGGTCGTCACGGTGGGCACGTCCCGTGTGACCTCCCCTACATCTCGGTGGCCGACATCGAGAGTCAGATCGAGCAGCACTACGAGACCATCAAGCTCGATCAGGTGACCGCCGAGACGCTTTACGGCCACATCATCAAGGCGGCGAAGAAGCGCAGCGTGAAGGCGCTCAAGCTGGCGGCTAGACAGCGCAAGCGCATCGAGACCCTGGAGAGCGAGCGCCGGTCCCTGCTCAAGGCGCACCTGGCCGGTGCGGTGCCGATCGAGCTGCTCGCCGAGGAGCAAGCTCGGATCACCGAAGAGCTTGCCCAGGCCGGGGCTCTGATGGCGAACTCAGAGGTGCACTGGGAGGAGATGGAGCACAAC
>JAJYWG010000485.1 GCA_021791615.1 Actinomycetes bacterium | reverse complement strand
CCACACCAGCCCCGAGACAACAAACCCGATCCCGCCTGCGGAAACAAGGCCGAGGATCATGACAACGACGCCGGCGGCGATGGTCACGGCCCTGGCGAGGGAGAACCCGAGGATCACGCCACGGGTGGATCGGCGGGCGAAGCGGACCATGCTCGGTCCTGCAGCGGGAGCGGTCGTGGGCATGGGAGACGATCCTTTCGGGTGGCTAGTTCGACGTGGGCGGCATGGGTCCGGGGCGAGGCGGCGGGCTCGATGCTGGCGGCATGGGCCGAGAGGGAGGAGCCCCAGAAGGGCGATCCGATGACGGGGCGGCATGGGGTCTTGAGCCGTTGCCGTTCATGTGCGCGGTCGCGTTCTCCACGCCGCTGGTGGCGGCGGACTTCGCCGCCGAACCAGCAGCAGCGCCAGCCGCAAACCCGCCAGCAGCACCGCCCGTCGCCGCGGTAGCGCCAGCGGCACCGGCGGTGGAACCACCATTGGTGGCAGGCCCAGCAGGGCCGCCGGGGCCGCCACGGGGCGGGCCGGTTGGCGTGGGAGCACCCGAGCCGCCGGGGCCGCCACCGCTACCACCACGGCTGGTCGGCATCATGTTGGACAGCTTCTGGGGTGCTGCGATCGCGGTCGTGGCGCCGGCTGTCGCCGAGGTCGCATGCGCGTGGAGCTGGGCCATGTGGTCCCCGGCGAAGTGGACGGTCTTGAGGGCGACCCAGGGGGCGAACGCGGCGAGGAGGAGGACCACGCCGCCGCCGGCGACCTGGGTGATCGCTTGGGTTCCGGTCGGGTTTCCCCCGGCCACGCCACCTGCACCTACCGCGCCGAGGTTCTCGGTGAGCATGTAGTAGCCAACCAACAGCATGATCACCAGGATCAGCTTCGAGGCGATCAGCGCGGCCATGCCCTCGATCCACTTCTTCACCCAGCCGGTGGAGATGTCGGCCAAGGACCCGGCGAACGCGGCGGGGGCGAACACCGCGGCGATGACGATCAGCAGCTTGCGGATCATGAGCGCCGCCCAGATGAACACGATCGCGCCGATCACGATCAGCGCGAGCACGAGCATCGCGGCGGGATTGGTGAGCGAGGTGATCGCTCCGGTGACCATGATGCCCTGACCGAGATGGCTGATGTTGCCGCCCGTCGCGGCCTGGACGACGCCGTTGCTGAGCGCGTCCACCGCGTTCAGGAGCAGGTCTGTTACCGCGATGGCGCCAGCACCACCGAGGAAGGCGATCAGGAGGCCCTTCCCGGCGCGAGCGAGGCCCGCAGCGTCCCGGCGCAGGACCGACTGAATGATCTGCACGACGAACAGGCCCATGCCGACAACGACCGCGATGCCCATGACGATCGCCAGCAGCCGGTCGAACCCAGGACCGCCGAGGGTGACAGCCGTCGAGGAACCGATCTGTTGCCACAGCCACGTCGCGGCTTTCCCAGCCGCGGTGGCGAAGTCCTTGGCGATGGACTGGAACGCGTCGCCAGCGAGGCTCTTCGCGGCGCCACCGAGGAGGGAGCCGAGGCCACTGATGGGATTCGGGAAGCCGGGCATTAGCCCTCCGTCCAGTTGTTGACCGACATGGCGCCGTAGCCGTTGTGGTATTCCGCCGTGCCAAGGCCGAGTTGCAAGGAGAACGGCTTGACCGCTGGAGGCCGGCCTCGTTGGGTGACAGTGAGGTTGCCGGTCACGTCGAAGACGTTCATGCGCGGATCAGGCGGTTGCCAGCCGGTCGCGAGGACCTGCGTCCAGATCGGGGCGGGCGTCATGGTCACGTTCGATGTGGTCCAGGTGACGCCCGACGCAGCGTTCGCTGACCACACGGCTGGCGTTGGCAGTGGGCTCCCTGCCGGCTCGAGGTCGGCGTAGAGCACCTTGGCCGCAGCGGGGGTGGGCGTGCCGGGCATGGTGTCCGGCGACGTCTCCGACACCGCCCAGGCCAGTAGGGCGGCGCGGGTCTGCTTGGCGAAGTCGATGTTCAGCAGCTCGGTCACGAACGCCGTGGCGTAGCTGTCCGGGCTCTGCCGGGTGGCGTGTGAGATCGCCGGGAAGTCAGCGGAGGCGGCCGGCGCAGGCAGGTTCAGAGCGCTGACCGCTGCCCACTGAGCCGGGTGGTCGTTGGTGGCGGCGAGCTTGGCGTCGTCGGCTCGTTGCTGGGCCGAGCTGATACCGCTGTTGTCCCCGCTCGGCGGGTTGTAGACGGGGCGGAGCGGGTGCGGGCGGTGAGCAGGCCGCTTGGCGGTGGAGGCCGGTCGACCAGCCGCGTCACGGGCGTGACCGCTGAAGGCACCACTTGCGACCGCCACGACGCCGGTCACGACCATCACCGCCACCACGGCGGTGATCCACCTCCGGTTGTTGTGCATGATGTGACCTCGATCCAGAGTTCTCGGTTAGAGGGTGTGGCCGGCAGCGACGAAGAAGTTGATCAGCACGTCGGCTCCGCCGATGAGGAGGGCGGCGACGAAGCTGGCGAGCACGCCGGTCTTGCCCTTCGAGCTGTGATTCGGGTTGCCCGAGTGGTGCCCGAGTGCCCACACGATGGCGGACACGATGAGGCCGGCGATCGCAGCGACGAGGCCGACCGTGAGCAGGCCGCCGACAATGTTCTCCAGCTCGGAGATGCCGGGCAGACCACTCGTGTTCGGGCTGATGTTCACTGCAAGGAGCGGGACATACATGGCAGTTGCCTTTCTCTTTCGCGGCCCGCACGGTGCAGGCCGTCTATCTGTTCTGTGGATAGATCAACCGTCAGCCGGCGCCTGGGTTCACGACGCCGTCGAGGCCGCCGGAGACGAAGGTCGTCCACGACTGGACGACGGTGCCGACTTGTGGATCGACGGCGGACTCCACCAAGCCGTCGCCGAGGTAGATGCCGACATGGCCAGGCAGGCCCGGGCCGGGGGAGTCCACACCGGGGGTGAGCACCAGGTCGCCGGGTAGGACAGCGGCTGGCGACACGGCGAGCCCCTCGTGCATCTGGGAGACCGTGTAGTGCTCCAGGCTGACCCCAGCCTGGCGCCAGGCCATCATCGTCAGCCCCGAGCAGTCGAAGGACGTTGGCCCGGCGGCCCCCCACACGTAGGGGGAGCCGAGCTTGCTGAGCGCGTAGGTGAGCACCAGGCGCTCGGCGGTAGTCGCCGACGCGGGGATCGTGTACCCGGTCGGGAGGCCGTAGGAGCTGGCGGGGCCGACCATGCCGCCCGCTGGGCCGCCGCCGCAGCCGCCGGCTGTGAAGTTGGCGGTGATCGAGGCGAGGACCGCTCCTGCCGCCGCCCAGTTGTTCGCGTAGTTCAAGCCTCCGGAGAAGGCCGAGCGCTGGACTGCCTGAGCAGCCAGCCACGGCGCCATCGCCTGCCAGCCGGGGAGGTCGATCAGGTGCTGCACGAACATGGCTGTGGCGTCGGCGGGGTTCAGCTCTTGGGCGGCGGTCCCCCACCCATCCGCGCTGCGTTGCTGGAACAGCCCGAGCGAGCCGTCGTTGCCTGCTCTCGGGCCGTCGTTGTGCAGGTCGCTCTCGGTGAGCGCGACCATGAGCGCGACCTGCTCGGCCTGCGCACTCTCCCCCGATGCGGAGGCGGCTGTGGCGACGACGATCGCAGCGTTCGACGACTGTGTCGCGTCGAGGGTCGGAACCGGCCCGCCAAGCGTGGCGCACTGTGCCTGGCTGACCAAGGCCAGCAGCGTCGCCTGCTGATCGGCGGCACCACCCGTCCCACCGGCCACGATGACGAGGCCGAGGACGAACGCGACAGCAGGCGCGCCTACGGCGAACAAGACCCTCACGCTGCCTCCCCTCTCTGCTTGCGGCGCAGCGCGCGGCGCTCGCGAGGCTCCAGCCCGCCCCAGATGCCGTGCTCCTCAGGCATCCCTGCGGCCAGGCACGCCTCACGGACGGGACAGCCCGCGCAGATCGCCATCGCCTGCTCCAAGCGCCGCGGGTCGGGTCGGGTCGGGTCGGGGAAGAACAGGTCCACCGGCGCGCCGGCACAGGCGGCACGGCGGTACAAGATGTCGTCGCGATCAGCCATCACCCACCAAAGGGGGTGGTGGGGTCACCCATTCGGTCGTCCACGGCTCTGAAGGGTTGCAGGGGGGTGTGACACTCACATGGCCTGCGGCACTGTCTCGGCCGCCGTTGCTGTCGATGCCACGGCCGCCGGCGGGCGCGGATGTTGGGGCCGAGCGGCGAGGACCCGCAGGTGGCAGGACCACCACTGGCGGGCCTCGGGGGGTGGCTCGGAGGGTTCCGTGCCTCGCGCCCAGCACAGCAGGACGACGATGGCCCAGTAGCCCATGCCCTGCTGCCAAGCCCGCTCCGTCGGGCAGCGACGCGAGCCAGGCGGACCGGCGAGGAGCGAGACCAGGTCGCGATCGGCGAGCCGGGCCGACAGGCGCTGCCTGGGGGACAAGGACCGGCTCGGTGGGATCGGAACAATCTGCGTGCCGGCGGGAGGCTGGGCAAGGCGATCGACATACCAGCCCAAGAACAGCGAGATGCTGGCCTCGATGTCCAGGCGGGTCGCGAGAGGGAGCCGGACGTCTGCGTCCGCGAAACCCAGCATCCACGCAAGGGCATCGGCTACACGCGACGGCGCGACGGGCGGTGTCGGCGGGGGCTCGACGGCACGCAGCTTCGCTGGGTCCATTGGCACCACCCGCGACCGCGTCGTCGTCCGACGACCCCGTCGGGACCGAGACCGGCGGATCTCGTCGATGACGTAGGTCGCAGCGCCGGCGAGGTCGGCGGGTTGCGTTGTCTGCACCTGGCGGGCTGCGGCCAGAGCGCCAGCCATGGCGCGTAGGGATCCCGGCCAGGTCGAGTGGACCCAGATCAGCAGCCGTGCCACCTCCGGCCGCTCGATCACCGCCGCGCCGGCCATGCCCCGCTCGGCGGCAGAGTGCGACACCCGTTGCGATGCCTGTGGGGCATGCAAGATCGCGATCCACTGGGCGGGCGTCCAGTCGGGCAGCGGCGGCGAGGTGAGGAGCGAGCCGAGCAGAGAGGGCAGGGGAGTCTGCTGCTGGAAGCGGGGGTCGAGACTCGACCGGTAGCGGTAGTCGGCGATGAGTTGGGCCACCCATCGACCGTCCGCCTACTGGGGGTGACGGCATAACCGTCGAGCGAGGACACCTGTGGGACGATTCCACCGTCAAAACGTCCCGTGGTGCTACGGTTCGTGTCGTGGCTCGCAACAGCCGGCTCGCAGACGCCATCCGCCAGCGCGGGTGGGACACGCAACGGTTCGCGGATGAGATCCACGTAGACCCGAAGACCGTCGGGCGATGGATCAACACCAGCCGTACCCCCCACCCGCGCTTGCGGACACGTGCAGCGGAGCAGCTGGGCGTTCCGATGGCCGTGCTGTGGCCCGAGGCCGACGCCCCGATGAACGGCATGGGAGAGCTGGTCGGGCTCTACACGACGAGGGCGGAGGTCTCGCCTGCGACCATCCGCTCGCTGTCAGCCAGCGCTAGCCAGCACATCGACATCCTCGCCTACGCCGGGCTTTGGTTGTGGGACACGGTGCCCGGCTTCGCTGACGTGCTCGCGGCGAAGATCACTGAAGGAGCTGAGGTACGGGTCTGCCTAGGCGACCCGGACAGCGCGGCAGTGCTGCAGAGGGGGGAGGAGGAGGGGATCGGCGCGAACCTGGCTGCTCGGTGCCGACTGGCTACGGGGTATGCCCAGGTGATCGCCGACGCAGACCCGGGCGCGCTGCGCTGGTCGACGGCAACCCTTTATGCGTCGATTCTTCGCTTCGACGAGGAGGTGCTCGTCAACATGCACTTGTGGGGAAACGCTGCTTGTTCCTCGCCGGTTCTCTGCTTCCGCCACCAGCGTGACAGCGGAGTTGCCGCCAACGTCATCCGCTCGTTCGAGCGCGTGTGGCAGGATGCTCAACCAGCACGTGGGTAGACGAGCACGTTCGCCCATGCTGCGCAGGCCGTCCCTTCCCCCTCGGGTCCGAGACCGTCGTTGGATCGGGCTTTGATCGAGACCAGACTGCCATCGATTCCGAGAGCGTCGGCGATGTTGGACCGCATCTCGTCGATATGCGGTCTGAGCTTTACCGTACCCAATACGACGAACGCGTCGATGTTTGCGATGTCGAACCCGGCCCGGTTGACATAGGCGGAGAACTCGCGGACAAAGTCGAGGCTGCGTGCGTCCTCGGCTTGGGGATCGTCCTCAGGGAAGTGCGTGCCTAGATCGCCATCGGCGATCGCGCCGGCCATGGCGTCGATCAGGGCATGGCAGAGCACGTCTCCGTCGGAGTGCGTGTTGAATCCCACGGGAGCAGGGATCGTCACGCCGCCGAGCACGAGCGGGCAGTCGGGGAACAGACGGTGAACGTCGTGGCCGAGGCCCGAGCGACCACGGGTCATCGGAGGACGACTCGGGCCGCGTCGATCTTCGTCTCGATCAGCAGCACGTCCATCAGGAGATCGGGAAGGTTCGCAGACGTCGCCCTGTGCACCACGGACTCCGGCGGGTAGCGCCTCAGGATGTCGGCGACACGTTCTGTGGCCAGGCAGCACTCACCGACGGGAGAAGACGTGAGGTCAGCCCAGGCGAGCGCCGCCTGGGCAACATCGGGTGGTGGAGGAAACTCTGTGGTCAGTTCAGCCGTGAGGTGACGAAGCGTCGCTTCGGTCCCGGACCGCGTGTGCCAGGCGACGAGGCGACAGACCTTAGCTGGCCAGCCATGCGCGCTCAACCACCTCGCACCATCGAGAGGATGGAACCCGGTGACCGCCACGGACGGGCTGTATCCCACGTCGTGGAGCCAGGCTGCATCGAGCAGGGCTGAGCTCCAAGGCGCGTCCAGCACGGGCACGACGACGCTCGCCTGGTGTGCCACGGCACGCGAGTGCGCCACTCGCGTGCCGACTCCGGCGAGCAGTTCGGTCGCTACGGCGCGAGCCTCCATCTCACGAACCCTACCCGGCCGCCCTGAGCCGAGGTCATCCATGCCCCGGGCCTGGTCGCTCTTGGGTGACACTGCCGGTCCTTCGCCTTCGCCTCGGGGCATCGGGAGTCTTCTCTGTCCCTTCTGCGTGTTGCGACCACTCGCAGTGACCAAGATACCAAGGTCCCAAGATTTCATCCCCCTCCCCTACGACTACGTTGGTATCTTGATATCTTGGTACCTTCGAGGTCAGAGGCCATGTTCGTTGGTATCTTGGCTCGGCAAGCTTGGTATCTTGACCGGCCCAGGGCCGGTGGCGTCCCAGTTGTGGTGTAAAAACGCCTTGGACGTAGGACCCTTAGAGGCTGTCG
>JAJYWG010000436.1 GCA_021791615.1 Actinomycetes bacterium | reverse complement strand
GTGATGACAGGCATCACCACCGTGCCGACCGGAGGGGCACCACGGGTGGATGGTTCAGTGAGGGGCGGGGACTCTCCTTGGCCACCCGCGAGGACTTTTCTTGGCCACCAGCGGGGACCTCACTTGGCCACCCGCGAGGACTTTCTCATGGCCACGGACAGAGTTAGTCGATCAGGTCGTTTCCTGGCTACGGGAACGGTTCCCGGCCAACTGGGAGGTCAAACGAAGCAGCCGATCCGACCTACAGGGACTAGACGCCGCCATCGACCTCAAGTCGAACAACGGGATGTCGACGACCATGCTGGTGGAGGCCAAACGGACCTTCACCCCTCGCGACGCTGACCGACTGCTGGAGGGCATGACCCGGGCCTACCGGGCGATGCTGCCCTACGTCGTCATCGTGGCCGTCGCCGACTGGATCAGTCCCCAGGCCCAGGAACGGCTCCGGGCCGAGGGCATCGGCTATGTCGACCTCACCGGCAATGCCTGGCTCTCGGTGGAAAATCCCACCGTCTTCATCAACGCCCAGGGAGCCACCCGGAACCCGAGCCCCGCGCCCCCGGGAAAGGTCCGGATCCAAGGTCCCAAGGCGGGGCGACTCATCCGCTGGCTTGTCGACGTCAGGCCGCCGTATGGAGTGCGTGAGTTCGCTGGGGCCGCCGAGCTCAGCCAGAGCTACGTCTCGCGAGTATTCGAAGCCCTAGATGAGGAAGCGCTCGTCGAGCGCAACAAGCGTGGAGCGGTCGAGTCCGTCGACGTCGGCAAGCTTTTGCGCCGGTGGACCGACACCTACAGCGTGCTCAAGGCCAACCGGGCGGCTACCTTCATCGACCGCCAGGGAGCCAACCGACTGCTCGAACGCCTTGATGCCGCCGGAGTTCCGGTGGCAGTGACAGGATCCTTCGCCGCCGTTCGGCGTTCGCCGGTCGCTGCGCCGGCTCTGCTGATGCTGTACACAGACCAGCCCCAGCAGGTGGCGCGGTCGTTTGATCTGCTACCGGCAGACCAGGGTGCCAACGTCGTCCTGCTCGATCCGTACGACCCCGTGGTCTGGAAACGCAACGAGGTGATGGACGGCGTGACCTTCGTCGCCGACTCGCAGGCAGCGGCAGACTGCCTCACCGGGACGGGGCGCATGCCCGCCGAAGGACAGGCGCTCGTGGAATGGATGCTCGGCAACGAGTCGGTGTGGCGCGTCGGGAATCTCGACGCCGCGAGGTCGGAATGACGACCGCCGATCCCCGCTACGTCGCAGCCCGCAAGGTGCTGCTCGATGCCCTCTTCGCGCTCGCACCACACGGCAGGGACGTCATCGTGGCAGGAGCGCAGGCCATCTACCTCCACACCGGCGCCAACGACATCGGCATCGCCCCATACACCACCGACGGCGACATCGCCCTCGACCCCATCGTCCTCGGCGACACTCCAGAACTCGAAGCCACCATGCGCGCCGCCGGGTTCGAGATCCTTCCCCAACCGGAGGGCCAGCCCGGCATCTGGACGGTGACACTCGATATTGAAGGCGTCAAGACCATTGTCCCCGTGGACCTCATCGTGCCCGACGCCGTCGCGCCCCCCGGCGGACGGCGCAGCGCCCGCATCGCCCCGCACGGACGGCAGTCCGCTCGCAAGGCCGTCGGGCTGGAGGCCGCCATCGTGGACCACTCACCGATGACTATCGCCGCGCTCGACCCGGACGACGACCGCAGCATCATCGTGGAGGTCGCCGGGCTCGCCGCCATGCTCGTGGCCAAGGCCCACAAGATCAGCGACCGGCTCAAGGCGAACAGCACCGACCGCCTGAGCGACAAGGACGCGGCCGACGTGTACCGCATCATGCAGACCGTCTCCGCGCCCGACCTCGGAGACACTCTGCGGCGCCTCCGTGGTGACCCCATCGCGGGAACAGTGACTACCGAGGCCCTTGACCTCCTACGAGAGCAGTTTGGAGTCCGCAACGGAGCTGCCATCGCCATGGCCCAGCGGTCCCTCGCCCTGGCAATCGACCCCGACGAGATCGTCGCCGTCTCAGTCGCCTTTATGGCCGCCCTCCTCGACGCGGCCACCTGAACCCCACGGTGCGCGAAGACCTACTGACAAGGAGAGGTTCACCTATTTGCGGATCCATCGTGGGGCCCGACTTCTTCTACCGGATCTTCTACCGGACGCGGTAGAAAAGCCTGTCACAGACCATCATTAGCCGACATATTGAGATCGTATAACCGCAGGTAAGAGGCACTATTTAGCATTATCTAACACAGGTCAATATGGCCCAAATGGGGCTCATAACCCGAAGGTCGTCTCAGCCCCGGTTGTCCTGCGGCTAGAACATCTCCTTAAAGAGGTTCGCCTAATACAGTGACGCAATGGCGGAAGCCTGCAAGACTTCTTCTGTGCTTTCTCTCGTGTTGCTCTCGTGGGTGATGCCGACAACCGCTGCCGGGATCCGGCCCCGACGGGACTTCGCCGGTCTCGAAGAACGCCGGAAACGAGCGGGAGAGCTGTTCGCGAAGGGCAACTCCCAAGCCGACGTAGCCCGGGAGCTCGAAGTCTCTCGCCAGAGCGTGAGCCGTTGGTACGCCGACTGGTGCGCGGGCGGGACGAAGAGCCTCAAAGGAGCAGGGCGGGCGGGCCGTCTCCCGAAGCTCAGCGCCGCCGAGCTGCGGGCGATCACAGCCAAGCTCGAGAAGGGGCCTCGCGCCAACGGCTATCCAACGGAGCTGTGGACACTTGCCCGCGTGGCCGAGGTGATCGAGGCGACGACCGGCGTGTCCTATCACCCGGGACACGTCTGGAAGATCCTCCGCCAGATGGGCTGGAGCCGTCAGCGCCCCGCACGGCGCGCCGTCGAGCGCGATGACGAGGCGATCGCACGCTGGGTGAAGCAGGACTGGCCGAGGGTAAGAAAAACGCCCGAGCACGAAAGGCCTGGATCTGCCAAGACGAGTCGGGCTTCTCGCTCCTCTTCTCGGTGAGGGTCACCTGGGCGCCGAAGGCCAAGACCCCAGTGCTCGAGCACCACTTCAACTGGAAGCGGCTCTCGATGTCGGCTGTGGTCGGCTATGCCCCCGACGGCAGCGACGCCTGGCTCGTGTTCGGCACACGGGCTGGCTGCTACAACGAGGAGTCGCTCATCGAGTTCCTCACCGAGCTGCACGGGCTCCTCGGCGACGACAAGGTCACCATCATCTGAGACGGGCTTCCCTCGCACCGCTCGAGGGCCATGCAGGCCTGCGTAAAGAACCAGCGCCGGTGGCTTGTCGTCGAGCGGCTACCGGGATACGCCCACGACCTCAACCCGGTCGAGCTGATCTGGGGCAATCTCAAGTCCAGCGAGCTCGCCAACCTCTGCCCTGACACCATCGAGGAAGCCGCCCATCTCGCCGACGTCGGGCTCAACCGGATCGGCGCCGACGCCACGCTCTGTTTCGCCTTCCTGAGGCACACAGGCCTTTCTCTGTGATCAGACTGTCACTATATTATGCGAACCTCTTTAAGTCAACGCTTCGCTGATCGCCTCACACCGGGCGGACATCTCGCGGCTGACAGAGAGGGGGGCCACCGAGCGGAACCCTTCCACGAGGCTGGTTCGACAGTCGAGGTCTCCGACCAGTGCTACCGCGATGCTGAGCGCGCTCATATGGCGGGTCTATCGCCGGCCGCTCGGCGCGCCCAGCGGGCTGGGTGCGTCCAGACGCACTGGCGCGTACCCGCCGGGGCAGCGCTAGTCACGCAGCGACCATCGCTCCGCCGAGCAGGGCAGTGAGCTGTTCAGCCTGTCACCTGCTTCCGGTGCTGCTCAGAGGACAGCAGCCGCGGCGCCGAGGGCGATGGTAGCGGTGACGATACCGACGGCGGTGGAGGTGCCTGCTCCACCGGCGACCTTCTCGAGATCCTCGTCGGAGAGCTCTTCGATGCCGAGGGCCGACTTGATCGCTGGCATGTCCTCGGCGCTCAGGTCATATCCGGCTGCACGCGCCATCTCCTGGCGCTCCGCGGGCGTTGGGGCAGCAGCGAGGCGGCTACGGAATGCCTCGTCGCTCGACAGGCGCTCGACGAATGCCTTGACGGTCTCTTCTGTCATCAACTGTCCTATCTATCGTTGTTCGGGTGGAGCTCAGAGGGCAGCGGCCGCGGCCGCGAGGAGGATGGTGCCGGCGGCGACCGTGCCTACGGCGGTGCCGACGGCACCGGCGGTGGCGGTGGCGGCGGCGACGGTGACGGTGCCTATGCCACCGGCGACCTTCTCGAGGTCCTCGTCGGAGAGCTCTTCGATGCCGAGGGCCGACTTGATCGCAGGCATGTCCTCGGCGCTCAGGTCATATCCGGCTTCACGCGCCATCTCCTGGCGCTCCTCGGGCGTTGGGGCAGCAGCGAGGCGGTCCCGGAACGCCTCGTCGCTCGACAGGCGCTCGACGAAAGCCTTGACGGTCTCTTCTGTCATCAACTTTCCCTTCTCTCGTTGTTGTGGTTGAGCTCAGACGAGCGCGGCCGCGGCAGCGACGGTGGCGACGGTGGCGCTGGCGACGGCGCTGGCGCTGGCAGCGATGCTGGCGACCGTGGTGCTCATGCCACCGGCGACCTTCTCGAGGTCCTCGTCGGAGAGCTCTTCGATGCCGAGGGTCGACTTGATGGCAGGCATGTCCCCGGCGCCCAGGTCATATCCGGCTGCACGCGCCATCTCCTGGCGCTCCTCGGGCGTTGGGGCAGCAGCGAGGCGGTCCCGGAATGCCTCGTCGCTCGACAGGCGCTCGACGAATGCCTTGACGGTCTCTCCTGTCATCAACCTTGCCTTCTCTCGTTTCCTCGTTGTTCCGGTGGTGCTCAGACGATCACTGCTGCGACCATGCCGACGACTGTGGCGGTGCCTACGGTGGCGATGTCGATGGTGGCGACGGCGGTGCTTATGGCAGCGGCGACCTTCCCGAGGTCCTCGTCGGAGAGCTCCCCAACCTCAAGGGGCAATTTTATCCCAGGCATGTCCCGGCGCCCAGGTCATATCCGGTTGCACGCGCCATCTCCTGGTGCTCCTCGGGCGTTCGGGCACCAGCGAGGCGGCTCCGGAATGCCTCGTCGCTCGACAGTCCCTCGACGAATGCCTTGACGGATGGCAACTGTTCAGGTGCGCGCGTCGAGGAGACCACTGCGGGTGCTCCGGTACTCGGTGCCAAGGGTGAGCCGGGGGCCCGATGGCTGAGGGTCCCGCACTGGGTGCAGCACACATCCAGGGCCCATCGTCGAACAGTTGATGTAGCGCTTGTAGGGAGTTGACGCCCTGCTTGCCGTCGCTCGACAGGTTGCTGCGGAATGCCAGGCACGCCTCCGGCACCCTCGTTGCTTCGGAAGCTGTCGCTTGCCAGCTTCGAGGGGCCACTCCGGGCGAGCCCGACGTCCTCCTCGGCGAAAAGATGGATCGGAGCCGAAGCGCTTTGTCGCCTATCTCGAAGGCGGCGGAGACCTTCGTCCTCGTCGCTGTGTTGGCCTTGACGAGCGTAACAGCCGCCAGGGCGCGCCCGACGATGTCGCGGTCGTCCCAGCATGGCGGCACCATCTCCCAGGCCGACACCACCCCGCTCTCCGGCGGCTAGAGCAGCGCGGCAGCGGGGCCAGTTGGCTCGGAGCGAGTGGGGTGGAGAGGAAGTGGCTGGTCCATCTCGCGCTGCCACCATCCCAGCACCGGCGAGAGATCCGACCCTAAGTGGTGGAGTTTTCCTTGAAACACAAGGGCGTTCGACCCATCATTCTGGGAGTCGTGGATTCAGCGCGTTTGGTTCGGTCGCAACCGCTCGGCCATGGCGTTGGTCGCGGCGGTGAACTCCTCGGCCATGCTGCCGGTGAAGTGTCCAGCGTCATCAACTACGACCAGGCGGCTGGCAGGCCAGGCCTTGTTCAGCTGCCAAGCGGTGTCGAGAGGTCCTGAGACATCGTAGACGCCGTGGATGAGCGTGGCAGGAATGTGAGCGATCTTCGCCATGTTGGCGGACACCTCGTTGTCGGCCAGAAAGCAACCATGGCCCCAGTAGTGGGTCACGAGGCGAGCGAAGACCATCTGCCAGGAGAGCTCCCGGACGCTTAGATGCGGCACGTAGCCCGGTGCCAGCGACATGTGAGTGTCCTCCCACTCGCACCATCTGCGAGCAGCTTCTTCGCGAGTTGCCTGGCGAGGACTCGCGAGCAGGCGGCCGTAGGCGGCGGCGAGGTCACCCGCCTGCTCGCCTTCGGGGACGAGCTCCACGAACCGCTCCCATTCGCGGGGAAAGACTCGGCCCATGTCCCGGGTGATCCATTGGGTCTCTCTCCGGCTCCCTGTTGTCACCGCACCGAGCACCAATCCAAGAACGTGCTCGGGGTGCCGCTGGGCGTAGACGAGACCGAGGGTGACGCCCCAGGAGCCGCCGATCACAACCCATCGATCGATCCCAAGGTAGGAGCGCAGACGCTCGATGTCGGAGACAAGGTGGTCGGTGGTGTTCGTCCACAGATCGGCCGCTGGATCGTTTGCGAGTGGCCTGCTGCGGCCACAGCCTCGCTGATCGAATATGACGAGCCTGTAGCGGGAGGAGTCCACGCTCATCCTGGTGCGAGCAGAGGGCGGTGCTCCGGGACCACCGTGCAACCAAACTGCCGGTAGTGCATCTGGGGAACCGACGGTCTCCCAGTAGATCAGGTGGCCCTCACCGACGTCGAGATGACCAGATTCATCCGGCTCGACGGGGGTGTCCACGGCGAACATCCTCTCAGACCAGCAGACAGCCTCGCGGAGCGGCCACCGGCGCGGGGCCGGCTAACGCCAGCCCGACGAAGCGGTGTTCGCGGTGAAACTCGTCGGTCTTGCCTGGGCGCGTACCTCGTCGGCGGAGCACAGGCACGGGCCTCAAGCCCGTACTCGCACCTTTCGTCCGCGATGCTGACGCGGAACGGTTCCGCTGCTCGTGTGGGCTTGACCCCCTCGGCGACGGCACCAGCATCGTGCTCGCAGAGCGGAACGGCAACGGCGGGGGCCTCCGAACAATGGGGAGCAGAAGGCCTCGAGCTGGTCGCGGATCGACGAGGAGGCCCCCGCCGCGGCCGTCACGGTGCCGCTCGCTGGCCCGTGGAGGGTGAGATCCCTCGGCGGCTCCGACCACGAGCGGCCCGGTGCCGGGTCATTCGAGAAGACGCCGGGTGGGCTGGCCGCGTAGGCTCCGGCCGAGCGGGAAGGCGCGAGCCCTCGGGCCCGCTTTCATGTGCCGCTCGAAGCGGTGGTTGGCCGTGAGGCCCCCGATCGACCGGAGCCCGAGATGACCCTACCCAAGACCGTGG
>JAJYWG010000479.1 GCA_021791615.1 Actinomycetes bacterium | reverse complement strand
GGCCTCCGGTCCTCCATATGAATGGCAAAGCCAGTCAAGGAAGCCGGCCATGTTCTCCGCCGTGGCGTCGAACAGCTTGGCTGTGTTGCCCGGACCACCCTCCGTCAGGGAAACGGCGAGCTCGGCGCCCGCCAGCGCCACGAAACGCTCACCTGCCAGCGAACTAGCAGCATAGTCGGCGATAACGACCTCCTCGTCGACGCCGAGCGCACATAGCACCAGAGCTGATACAATCCCTGTGCGGTCCTTGCCCGCGTAGCAGTGAACCATCGCGGGGAGGGAGTTGCCATTCGCCAATATCCCAAAAACGATTGACAGCTCACGGGCGGCGTGGGCTGCATAAGCGCGCTACACCTCCCCGAGGCGTGTCATGCCCGACCGGCTTGCCCCATAGACAGTGGGACGTTCGTCGCCTTGGGGTAGCGGTGCGTGCACGACGATTCTGGACCACTCAGCCACCGGGCCCCGACCGAGGCGGTCCACCTCGTCATACCTGCGCAGGTCAATCACCGTGGTTACGCCAAGGGCGCGCATTGTCGCCACGTCCGTCTTACTAAGCCGGTGGGGGCTGTCCCCACGGTATAGCAGACCCCGCCTGACCCGACCGCCGGTCACGGTAGGATAGCCGCCGACGTCACGGACGTTACATGCCCCTTGCAGCGGAACCCATTCGGGGAGTGGTGGACCCAATACCGATCCTGCATAACAGTCAGAAGTGACTGTCATATTGGAGGTTTTTGCCACAGGCCTTATTGTGCCAGGATAAGTTTAATCCCCAGTTGCCGTCGCCCTAACAGCGCGTGAAGCTTCAGTGAATTATCGGAAACTTTCCAGACGTCGTTCGACTGCGCCCACTCGGCCAGGCATGTAGTTCACTGCGACGCCTCGAGTTCTTGCGGTCGAAGACAACACGCTGCGGTAGTGCACCTGCTTCCGATTTCGCTAAATCAACTGATAGGAGCAGCCGGGCTCGAGCGGCGCAGCCTACTACTAGCGGCGAGCCGGCATGCACGACGAGTGCTACACCAGCCAAGGACTATTCGTCGGGCAGGACCGCCAGGTGGAACTCCCGGGAGCCTTGGCGGGGAAGCTCGTCGGGTATGTCGTAGCTGGCCGAAACGAACAGCTTTGTGTCACCGGCTCCACCGAAGACGGCGACGCTGCGCTCCTGGAAGGCCGGGTCGTGTCGAGCTGTGTAGTAGACGCCGTCGAAGCCGGCCTCGTACAGCCGGGCCGCCACCTGCTGCGAGGGCGAGTAGTCGGTCCCGGCGCTGATGTCCCCGGTGATGCCGTAGGAGCCGAGCACGCCCCGGTCGGTGGTGTCCGCCAAGCGGACCGGCCGGGTGAGAGCCAGCTCGGTCAAGCAACGCTCGGCGATGTCGGAGAAGGTGATGGTGCCGAGCCGGCCGAAGGTCTCGATGTAGGCGCCGACCGGTGACGGCGACATGTAGCAGGTGCCGGTCCCTTCCACGGCGGTGAGATCGAAACGGCCGTTCCCGTCGGAGCAGAAGTGGACCGGGTCGTTCTGGTTGCGGTGCACCCGGTACAGGACCCTTTCGGGGTGCAGGACCAACTCGGGGAAGGCATACCAATCGGTCGCAGAGGCGGTCACTGGGCCAGGGCGCCGGCTGCTCTTTCAGCGGCGAGGACGACCGGATGGGCAGGGCGTTCCCTCTCCAACCATTCCGCTGGAGTGGTCCCGTCCAGCTCTGGCTGGGTGGTGCGGGCCCAGGCGGCGATCTGGACGGCGGTCACCTCCGGGTAGACCCGCCGGAACGCTCCGACGACCTCGGCGACCTCGGCGCGCATCTCGAAGCGGCCGGGCTGCATCCGGAACTGCCAGACCGGGAACCGGCGGGTCTTGCCGGCGGGCAGGGCGACGAGCCGGCCAGCGACGACCGCCTTGGCCACCGCCTGGCGGGACACGCCTAGCTCCTGGCATACCTGGCCGGTTTCGAGGGCCGGCCCGAGCCGTTCCTCCCACACGAACGACGCCAAGGCAGCGTGCACCGCCTGACGGGCCCGTTCGGCCAACTGGTCGGGGTCGATCCGGTCCAAGAGCCCGGTGCCCTGCAAGTCCTCGACGGCCTCGTACAGCCCGACTTTGAGACCCTCCTCGAGAGCGGAGTAGGAGTCAGCCATGTGCCCACTCTACCCCCACCGTCAACCACCGTCAACTAGAGAGGATCCGATCGGGAGTCGGTGCTGTCGTCTGGCCACAACCCTGATGTGTCGCCGCAGCGCTCTGTGCGCCCGCCTACTAGCCGCCTCGGCCGGCGCGCTCGGACCGATTATTTCGGCGTCCTCTGTCAAGCTCCAAGTGCCGGTGACCGCTCGGTATGGATTGTTCTGGAGCGATGTCAGGGGAAGCTGAGGGTCGTCCAGTGCTGGCCGCCGTCTTGGGTGGTGAGGAGTCTGATGGTGGTGCCGCTCGGTGTGGTGCTCCTGATGGTGAGCAGTGCATGGGTCGTGTTGAGCGAGTAGAGGCCGGTTGGGATCCCTGCGGGAACCGTCTCCCGGTTGGTCGTCCAGGTGGTTCCGTGGTTGTTGGTGACCTGCGTGATGGCTGTCGATCCGCTCGATCCGAGCACCCACCACGATCCTGATGGGCTGATCGATATGAGGAGATAGCCGAAACCGTACTGCGGGCTTCCAGGCTGTGAGTCCGTCGCGGTGGTGGTCGACAGTTGGGAGGTCTTGGTCCAGTGTTGGCCACCGCCGGAGGTGGTGTCGAAGGCGACCTGGGCGTGGCCGTGGGAGCTGACTACCGAGGCGAGGGTGCCGTGACCGGCGTCGGTGAGGACAGGCAGGCTTTAGATGCACGCGGCGTTTGCGCCGGTGGTGGCGGTAGCGGGGCATGTGAGAGCGGTGGCGGGCAGGGGCCGCTCTTGGCGTGTCCATGCCGAGCGTCCGTTTGTGGTGGAGAAGAAGTCGGCCTCGCCGGCGCTGCCGGGGGTGCCTTCGGTCGGTGGTAGGCCTGTGGCGGCGAAGCCGTGTCGGGTGTCGGTGAAGGTCATGGGCATCATAAACGGGCCTTGGTAGCGCCCGTTCGCGGGGGTGGGGGTGGGGCCGGTGTAGACGGTCTTCCAGGACTGTCCGGCGTTGGTCGTCGCCGATAGCGACATGCGCGGCGCGGTCGGTTCGAGTTGCTCCTCGAAAGCGGCGGTCGGGCTGACCAGGTCGATGAGAGTCTCAGCGCCCGCGTTGGCGCTGTGGCCGCCGCCGGCGGCGCTGGTCCAGGTGGAGCCGCCATCGCTGGTCCGGTAGATGATGGTCTTGGTGGTGGCCGGGCTCCAGGTGGTCACCCAGCCGGTGGAGGGGTTGAGGAATGACGCCTACTGGAGCAGCGGCCACGTCCCGTTGTAGGTGGCGTGGGACTGCGGTGGCGTGATCTTCTTCCAGTGGACCAGGTCAGTACTGAGGAACAACTGCCCGTAGCCGCCCGAGAACGCGTCGTAGGGAGTAATCCTACCACTACCACTCCGCCGTCGGAGCCAGAACCGCGTTGACTCATCGGAAACCCGCGCGTAGACGCATCGTTGCCTCAGGTAGGAATCCGCGCCTGGAGAGCGGCCCGACTACGCCTGATCCATGGAGCTTTCGATGGGAACCCGGCGTGCGGTCACGAACAAGTTGGCGAACCAGTACAAGAAGGGCTCCCGGGCCGAGAAGGGGGTGATCCTGGACAATCTGGTCGAGCTCACGGGCTGGAACCGGGGACATGCCCGGAGCCGGCTCCACCACGCCGGTGAGGTCCGTGTGGTCCGGGCCCGGTTGCCCCGTGCTTCCCGGTACTCGCCCCGGGTGGTCTCCGCTCTCGAGCTGTGCTGGCGGGCCGCCCGAATGCCGGCCGGCAAGCGCCTCGCCCCCATGCTCGGTGTCCTCGTCCCCCTGCTCCGCCGGGACGGGGAGGTGGACCTGACCGATGGCGAGGCGGAACTCCTTGTGGCCATGAGTGCGGCCACCATCGACCGGCGCCTGGCCGGGGCCAAGGTCCTCGCCGGGTTCCGGGGGGTGAGCCACACCAAG
Organism: Actinomycetes bacterium; assembly: GCA_021791615.1. The sequence goes on along the minus strand of JAJYWG010000479.1, from coordinate 3,297 downwards.
CCGGGCTCCCTGCTCAAGACCCAGATCCCCATCCGGACCTGGTCGGAGTGGGACGAGGACCGGCCCGGCTTCGTCGAGATCGACCTGGTGGGCCACGAGGGGGGCAACTCCTTCGGCGAGTTCTGCTTCACCCTGACCGTGACCGACGTCGCCACCGGCTGGACGATCAACCGGGCCGTGCGCAACAAGTCCGCCATCGGGGTCATCGAGGCCATCGAGCACTGCTGTCGCCAGTTCCCCTTCCCCATCGTGGGCATCGACTCGGACAACGGCTCCGAGTTCATCAACGCCGACTTGCTCGAATGGTGCGTGGCGAAGAAGGTCACCTTCACCCGGTCCCGGCCGGGCAACAAGAACGACGGCTGCCACGTGGAGCAGAAGAACTGGACCCACGTGCGTGAGTTGGTGGGCTACCTGCGCTTCGACACCGACGCCGAGCTCAAGATCCTCAAGCGATCTGGACCCTCGAGCAGAACTACACCAACCCGCTCCTCACCCAGCAGAAACTCGTCACCCGCACCCGGGTCGGCTCCAAAGTCACCAAGCGCCACGACACCGCCCAGAGTCCATTCCAGCGCCTGGTGGCCGCTGACGTCCTCACCCCGGCCAAGAAGGCGGCTCTGACCAGATCCCGCAACAACCTGCGCCCGGCCCGCCACCAGGCCGAGATCGGCCGGCTCACCGCCCAGCTCCAGCGCCTGGCCCTGGCCAAGACCGGACCCCCACCCCGGGCCGTCAACCGGGCCTTCAACGAGCGTCGCTAAGCGCGGGATCCTTCGTGAGGCAACGAATCCGCGTTAGCGCGGGATTTGACGTGAGGCAACAGGGAGGCGCCTCTTAGCTTCGCTGTGGCGACCGCCCTGGAGATAGCGACCGACGTGGCGAGCAAATGGCTGATCGCTCGAATGCGCGCCACGGGTTAACACGGCGAGAAGCTCATCATCGGAATCCAGAACGGGCGCTACAAAGACTCGGGGTCGCACCTGGTCACCAGGCTCCGCTCGAAGGGCGAGTGGGGGCACGCCGAATGGGAGGACGGACAGCAGCCCGGCGCCGCGCAAAAGACGACCGAGATCCTGGCGCGCATCCTCACAGGCACCCATGTGCCAGGAGTCGCCAACTCGTGGATATGGCACGCCGTCCACGAGACCGACGCCGGCGACATCCCAGCCGCCACCAAGAACGGGCTTCTAAAAGACCTGGCTGACCTCGAACGGAATCTGGCCTTGTGCAAGAAGCGAGCTCCAACTCTATCCCCGGCATATCTCGCCTATCTCGAACAGGTCGGCACCACAATACCATGAACGACGATTGCCCCCGGCCTTCACCCCGGAGGCACTCATAGACAAGGAGAACAAACCTCCCAGTGACATGCTACAACGACGCCGAGTTCAACTCGCCCGATCAATGGGCACCGTCAGACCACTCCACCGAAGCTCGGGACGACCCTGCGCCGCCCCCCTCCATGCGAGCCAGAGCCGACGACGGGCTCGGGCTCGACGGCGAGTACCGACCCGAAGTGGAGATGCACCGACGACTCGACGCCTGCGAGTATCTCGACAGGAGAGGCGACAAGAAGCTGTCACCGCCGACACAGCGACTTGCCGAGATGTTTGCCGCCTGGTTCTGGCCGCTGTCCTTCCGCGGCACCGTGTGGCTAAGCACACGCCAGGGATGGGAACCGCCCGAAGGGGGGATACTACGCTCGCCCGGCGACTCGGAGACTGTTAGCCGGGCACAGGCGAGGTTCGCCCGAAAGTACCCTCGCGAGCCCATACCGTCCAAAGCGGCAGTCGAGACAGCCCTCGGCGCGTTCGCGGGATGGCCGCTGAGCTCGACACCAAGCCGTGGCTTCGGTGGGGACGGGCAAGCGACGGAGCTCTATGGTGGGACTCCGGCCGCGCAGATGGCCGATCGGTGCGAGTCACTGCCGAGGGCTGGAGCATCGAACCTCGCCCCGGATGCTGGTTCGTGCGGACCGAGCTGACCGTCCCGATGCCCCTGCCCGCCCAAGACGGCGGCGACCTAGAAGCCCTCTGGGAGCACGTCAGAATCCCCAAGCAGGACCAAGGCGTCGTCGTAGGTTGGATGCTCGCAGCGTCGCAACCCGAGCGGTCCAGAGCAGCAGGGATCCTCTACCTGAGCGGGCCCTCCGGCGCCGGCAAGTCCTGCGCCGCGGACATCATTGCCCGTGCCGGCGGAGCGCCGGCTGACCGCAAACAGTTTGGAGCTCACAAGATGGACGGCCGCGACTTCCTGGTCGGCGCCTCAGCAGGCTGGGTCACCTACCTCGACAACCTGTCCGTGGTCACCGCCGAACAGTCCGACACCCTCTGCTGTCTGGTTACCGGGCTAACCGAAACCTATCGGACCATGCGGACCAACGTCGACACAACCTCCATCGACATCTCCCGCCCGGTGATCGCCACGTCCGTCGAGATCCCCGTCCTACGCGCCGACCTCATCACCCGCATGGCCCCCGTCCAGCTCGACCTCCCCTACCACCCACGCCCCGAAGACGACGTGATGGCCGACGCCAAGGCCGCGCAGCCGCGAATCTTCGCCGGCTACCTCAACCTGCTTTCCAAAGTCATGGCATCCGAGCATCTTCCGATCCCCGCCGAAGTCCCACTGCCCCGGCTAGCCGTCATGGGCAGAATGGCCCACGCCGCTGACCGATACCGAGGCACAGGAGACACCCTCAAACGACTTGAACGCACACAAGGCGAGCTGCTCAACGAAACACTGACCGACTACCCCTTCTTCGCCACCATCATCCACGAAATCAAAACCGAGTTCGTCGGAGGCGGAGAAGCCCTCCTCGCTGACATCGACCCAGACCAATCCCTAGCAGCCAAATACGGCAAGCAATGGCCAATCGGCTCGAAGGGCGTATCTCACCGCCTGAAACGACACGTCGGCGCCTTCGCCCGCGTCGGCTGGACCGTCAAGTCCGTCGCCGCCACCCACCACCAGCCGACACAATGGATCATCACACCACCGGAAGGCCCGGAGTCGCCTGCGCACTGATGAGCAGACGGCAACAACGAGTAGCGGCGGTAAGAGTCCTTCACTCCACGGGGGTGCGCCACAGCCGCCGCCGGATGCTCACGGAAGTTGCGTTCGCCCTGAATCAGGCAAATCGGGAGTGCCTATTCCAGTTCACCACACAGGGCGGGAGCCACTACCTAACATCGACACCTGCCTCTGTCTACTTGGAGGCCTCGGTCGTAGGCCCACTCTTTAGTCCAATACTTCCAGATTGGAATTCCCCTTCAGTAATAGTGAATATGTCGA
>JAJYWG010000250.1 GCA_021791615.1 Actinomycetes bacterium | reverse complement strand
ATCGCCCCAGCGCATGCTGACCATGTCGCTTCGATCATCAACGGCCAGCGCCGTCGGAGCCTCGGCTACCAGAGCCCCACCGCGCTGTACGCTGCTGCCACCGTGCAGCGATGACTGGAACTGGCCGTCCCTCCGGGCAGCCAGGCGTGACCCTCGAACATGTGGCGGAGTCCGTCGAGAAGGTCGACATCGTGCTTGCGCATGGTGGAGATGTAGCTGCGGATCGTGCAGTACGCGCGGGCACCGGCCAGGGTTCGCCACGGACCCGAGATCTTCTGCTGGAGCTTCACCATCCGCACGTCACGCTCGGCCTGGTTGTTATCCCAGCTCGCTCGGAAGTCCGTGGCGAAGCGCAACACGTCGGCACGCTGGCCATCGAGGCGGACGAGGAGGTTGGCGGCCTTCTTGTTGATGCCATGGCGCTCGCCGACCTCGGGAGCGGGGTTGGCTGCCCACCCCCTGGCGACGAGCTTGCCATAGCGAACACGGATCGAGTGCAAGGTGGAACGCTCGAGTTGCTCACGACCGTCGGCCTGTGCCTGTTCGACGGCCTCCTTCGCCTCGACCAGCAGATCGATCATGTCGTTCGCCCAACCCTGGTCCCACACCACGCCCACCCGTTCGAGCTCTCGCAGGTGATGGGCGTTATGCGGAATTCCGCATAACGCCCATTCTGCGGAGCGCGCAGTTATGCGGACCGCCACTGGTGGCGGACATCGAATGGCCCGCCCGCCATGGGATCCTCGTTCCTTCGGCCCGAATCGGTTCTGCATAATCACAGGCTCTCCAGAAACGCGAGGATAGGGTCCGCGGGGCGATAGCGTCCCGGTTTCGTGTTCGGAGGATCGATGCGGGCGAGGGCGCGCTCTTTCAGAGCGAGGTCTGCGTGCAAGTAGTGCTGGACCGTCCGTAGGTCCTCATGGCCCAGCCACAGGGCGATCGTCGCGAGGTCGACACCTGCATGCAGGAGGTTCATTGCGCACGAGTGCCGAAGCGTATGTGCCCCGACTTGCTTGTGGTTGAGCGACGGGCAGGTGCTGGCAGCCTTCTGGGCATGCGTAACGACGAGCTTGCGGACTGCGTCTCGTCCGAGTGGACCGCCGGAGACAGCGGGAAACAGCGCCTCGTCAGTTCCGCCTCCCCTCTCCTTGCACCACGCTCGCAGGACCGACACGCTGTGGGTGCTGAGCGGAGTGACGCGTTCTTTGCGCCCCTTGCCGGTCACCTGGACGTGGGCGCCTCGGCCCATGGCCACGTCGCCGCATCGCAGCCCCACAAGCTCCGAGACGCGCAGTCCCGTCTGGACCGCGACGACCAAGAGCGCGTGGTCGCGACGGCCGATCCAGCGCGTCCGATCGGGGGCGTTCATCAGTGCATCGAGCTCGGTGCGATCGAGGAACGTGACGAGCGGGTGGTCCGAGCGCTTGGCTGGGATTGCCAGCACTCTCGAGATGAGCTCTGCGTGCTCAGGGTGGCGGAACGACGCGTAGCGGAACAGGGACCGCACGGCGGCGAGCCGGGCGTTGCGGGTCGTGGCCGACACCCCACGAACGTTCTCGAGATGACCGAGGAAACCGGCGATCCGCTCCGCATCGAGGTCTGCGAAGTCGAGCTTGGTCGGCGGAACATGGGTGGTCTCGGCGACGTAGTCGAACAGTAGGCGGAACGTGTCGCGGTAGGCGGCGACGGTGTGGGGGCTTGCTTGGCGCTGGCGCATGAGCCGTTCGGTGAAGAAGGACTGGAGGGTGGGAGCGAGGAGCGTCATGGCTGGCGCTCCGACGCCTCGAGGCGCGCTGCGGCGAGCCCCAGTAGCTCGGGCACGGCCGACAGATACCAGTACGTCCACTTCGGGTCGGCGTGGCCGAGCCAGGTCGAGAGCACCGGCAGCTTCGCCTGGACGTCGACGCCCTCTCGATACCAGCAGATCAACTGGTTGACCGCGAAGCTGTGTCTCAGCCCGTGGATGGTGGGTCGGCACCGCTCCGAGCGCGGCTCGAGGCCGGCGCGTCTGGCGATGGCGCGGAACGTGGCCTGGACGGCGACATAGCTGATTCGCGTGCCGGCCGGGCTCACGAAGAGCGCCGGATCGGAGGGAGCAGGCGAGAGCCTGGCCCGCTGGCGCAGATAGCAACGCAGTCGATCGACCGTGCTCGGGTGCAAGAGGACCTGGCGGGACTTGCCGAGCTTGGAGCCGATGATGGCGACGCGCCGGTCGTCCAAGGAGACGTCGGCTCGGTCGAGGCGGAGCGCCTCTCCGATCCGCATGCCGGTGACCGCGAGCAGCCCGATCAGGGTCTCGTAGGTCGCTGCCGACAGGGGCCAGCGAACCCGGCGAGCCTGGTCGAGCAGGGCCAGGACGTCGTCTTGGGAGTACAGATAGGGAGTGGTCCTGCGCACCGGGGGCAGCCAGCCCCGCTCGGGGACCTCGGTTGCGGGATCCAGAGCCTGCAACCAGGTGGCAAAGCCGCGCACCGCGTCGAGTCGCATGCTCAGCCACGACGGAGACGGGTGGTCTGGCAACGTGATCCAAGCCATCGCCAGCTCGTTCGTCACCCGGACGGCGCCCACCTCCTCGCAGAACGAGATGAACTGGTCGAGCAATAGACCCTGGCGTACGAGCTTGAACCCAAGGGAGCGGCGTACGTCGAGGTAGTCGGCGAGCGCGGAGCGAAGGGGTCGGTCGCTCATCGCTCCACCCCCGGCCACGGCCGGACGAGACCGGCGAGCTGTCCCACGTCGACCTTCGCGTACAAAGACGTCGTGAGCGCGAGGGAGTGCCGGAGAACCTGGCCCACCTCGGCGAGCGAGGCGCCCGATCCGAGCATTCTGGTCGCCAGGGCATGGCGCAGCCGGTGGGCACCGACCTGTTGCACTCCGGCTCTGGCGCACGCGTCGTGCACCACTCCGGTGATCCGTTCTGGGGTGAGCGGACCGATCGGTGCGATCAAGCGCAAGAACACCTCTCGGCTCGCACTCTTGGGCCGTGACTGGTGCAAGTAGTCGACGAGTGCCTTGCCGACGTCGTCTGGGAGCGGGAGCCGGTCATGTCGTCGCCCCTTGCCGTGCACGACGATCTCGCCCGCCCGCCAGTCGATGTCGTCGAGGCTGAGGCGGGCGACCTCGCCGGCGCGAAGTCCGAGCCGGGCCAGCAGGACCAAGATGGCACGGTCGCGCCGGCCTCGGCGCGTCCGCCGGTCACAGCTGGCCACCAGGCGCTCGATCTCTTGGACCGATGGTCCGCGGGGCAAGGTTGCGTCCCTGCGGCTGGCCACTGGTGGGATCGACTGGGCGAGCGGTGCGGCGATGGCGCCTCGCACGTAGAGGAACCGCAGGAACGAGCGCAGCGCGGCCGCGAGCTCCTTCGCCGACGACGAGCTACGTGCTGGCAGCTCTTGGGCACAGAAAGCCATGACGTCGCTGGCATCCAAAACGCGATCGCCATCGGCCAGAGCGGGATTGGCGACGAGGAACGCCGCGGCAGACTGGACCCATCTCGCGACGACCGCCTCGACGACGCCTCGCTCCTTTGAAAGGTGGGCTTCGTAGGCCTCGAGCAGCTCCTCGTGTGCCGGGTCGAAGCGACGGATCGCCGGCTGGCAGAAGAGCCCCTCGTGCTCCAGGAACGCCAGCAGGGGCGCGAGGCTGCGCGGTTGCAGCCGAGCCGTGTAGCCTGCCGCCTTCCGCGCCTCGCAGTACGAGCGGATGCCGACGTCAGTGAGCGTGCCCGCGTCCAGACCCTCTCCTTGCATCCAGCGGCTGACATGCATCATGACCCGCACGTGTTCGGTCACCGTCAGCTCGGTATAGCCCTTTGCCAGCAACTCGCTCGCGAACATTTCGACGTAGGGCGCAAGCGGACCTCCCTTGCGCACCGTCGACCAACCGTTCACCATCGTCCTCCTCCTCTCCCGAGCGCCCTGCTCGGCAAGAGGAGTCTCGATCAACCTGGCGCGATTATGCAGAACCGATTCGGGCCGAAGGAACGAGGATCCCATGGCGGGCGGGCCATTCGATGTCCGCCACCAGTGGCGGTCCGCATAACTGCGCGCTCCGCAGAATGGGCGTTGCAGAGCTGGTGGAGCACATCGTAGGAGCGATAGGGCTTCCAGCCGTCATGGACCGCTACGCCGCGCATCGTTGCGATCACGCCCATCTCGTCCATGGCGGTGGTGCCCCGCTTCTTATAGCACTCGATCAAGGTGTAGAGCGGCGAACAGGCGACGTGCACCCAGTGCAGGCTGCCGGCCACCCGACCTCCGGTCTCGTCGAAGTGGACGGCGAGGTAGCAGGCGAGCGCCCGCACCCCATAGCCGTAGCAGGCAAGAGCCGACGCCTCAACAGGAGCTTCGGCCTTCACTTCGCATCCACACGTGCACCGGACTCGAACCATGTGGTGCTCGGTCACGTAGGGGCGGATCTTGGGCAAGTCGAAGACCTGGCGGACCTCGTCGTCCACCACCTCCGCGTCGGAGAGCCCCGCGCCACACCCCGGACACCTGCAAGGCGCGTGAACGACCACCTCGTCGGGATCGTGCACCTGGGCAAGGTGCTTGCCCTCAGCGCCGGGCTGCTTGCCCTGTCGCCTGCCCTCCACGCGGCGCTGCGCTCGGTTCGGCTTGGACAACCCCTCTTGGGAGGGCGGCATCGACGAGTTGCGCGGCGTCCGGCCGAGACGCTCTTCCACGTCGGCGAGACGCGCCTTCAGTTCGGCGATCTCGGCGCGAAGCAGTGCATTCTCCGCTTCGAGCCGGGCGATACGTTCGTCGCGTGCATCCTGCGGTGCCACGTACACCAGTGCAGCAGACTGGCGTGCAAATCGCGAGCACTCTGCCACCGCAAACGCGCTGGTAGCGCGCGATTTTGGAAAATGGTCAGCGGTGCAGCCGTCTCACGCCGTTCACCGAGCCGTCGGCGAGACCTGAACAGTTACGTTCAGTTATGACAACGCGGACGACTACCTGGCGACGACTCTTTCCCAAGCGAGCGGGACGCGCCTAGAGGACCTCTGGCCACAGAATGCTGACGGCCTCGTGAGCGCGAACGAGGTCTCCCTGAACGGCTCTACGCCTAGCGGTCCCTCCTTCGCCTACGACCAACAGAACCGCATGACCGAGGGACCGAGCCTCTCTTCGGCGAGCTACGACGCCTATTCCTATGACCCGGCTTCGAACCTCACCTCGGTGGCATCCGTGACGGCTGGTGCGAGCACGAACCCGACCGTCGCATTCGCCTACGACCCTGCAGGCGAGCTGTGCTACTCCTACGAGGCGGGCCTGCCTAGTGGCACTAGCGCACCTGCCTGTGGCCAGGCCCCTCCTACAGGGGCTACCGACTACACCACCTATGCCTACAATGCAGATGGTGAGCGCACCATGACGAAGGCCCCCTCGGGCACCACTAGCTACTCCTGGAATGCCCTAGGGGAGCTAACGGGCATCACCACGCCAGGCTCGTCTCAACCCACCACCTATGCCTATGACGGAGCTGGCCTTCGCATGAGCGCCAGCACTGGCACTTCCACCACCCAGTTCACCTGGGACCAGTCGAGCGCCACCCCGAGGATCCTCATGGACGGCGAGAACGCCTACCTATACGGGCCCTCCTTCCCAGGTGCCAGAGGAGCTCCCCTAGAGCAGATCTCACTTGGCGCACCTAGCTCCACCTCCTCTGCCTCGTATCTCTTCAGCGACCCCTCTGGGGTTAGAGCCACCATCTCAGCTACTGGCGAGGTCACCTCTGGCATGAGCTACGACGCATACGGGAACCCCTGTGGTGGATGCCACCTGGACACCCCCTTTGGCTTCGCAGGTGGCTACGAAGACCCGACGGGCCTTGTCTACCTCGTGAACCGCTACTACGACCCGGCGACGGCCCAGTTCCTCTCGGTGGACCCCCTGGTGGGGATAACCGGCCAGCCCTACGCCTATGCCGGCGACGACCCGGTGAATGCGAGCGATCCGAGTGGGCTGATCACGTGTCCGAGCTGGGTTCCTGGGTGTGGCGTCGTCACCGATGTTCAGAATACTGTCAGCGGCGTTGTCAAACGCAACACAATCGGGCTCTGCCTCAACGGTGAAGTGGGGGCGGGACCCGCTGCCTTTGCGAGTTTATGCCTCGGATTCGCAGGGGGCCACTTCTTCTTGATGGAGACCGCTGGCGGGGGTGGCGGGGCTCCCAACGCTGGCGTCAGCCTTGGGTTGCTCTTTAGTAATGCGACGAATCCACACCAACTGGCCGGCCCGTTCGCTGCGGCTGGTTCGTCCGCGGACCCGTTCGACCAAGGCCCCTCAGTGGGTTCAGATGGTGCGTACGGTACGGGGCCTTGCAACGCGGGCGTGTGGGAGGCACAACCTGAAATCGGACTCAGCCTAGACAACCCCCTTCTACCGTTTGAGACTCACGGTGGAGTTACCAATACTTGGGTGCAGGTGCCGTGAGCATGGCCTGCGCAGTTCGACGTACTCTGGAACGACGCGCCGGCGGATACGACTCGGACAGAAGGGCATTGGTCCGCAGGGCCTGCGGGATGCGCACCCAGTGGGTAAGGGCAACTACGCCACTAGCACGGTTGAGCGTCTTCACCTGGGGTGTGCGCCTTGAAGGGCGAAACCGCTTGCTCGGACTATTTATGCCTATATGGGAAGCCAGGTTTGACGAACTCGGGCCAGTTCGGCCGGTCGTCTTCGGAAAGTTACGTCGCGGCTCGTGCATCAGGTTCCTCATCGCCGGCAGCAGGCAGGAGTGGGCGATTTGCGGAACAGCTCGAATCAACGCTGTGTTAGATGCGATTGAGGCGGCAGGTGGTCCAGTACTGCGGGTACCGGTTCGCGTCCATCGTATGGATCCGGCCCGAGAACTCGAGTAGTGGGGCTGATCCTGGTGTGCCGTCATAGCCGGCGACGATCCGGTGAACAACTCGGATCCCACGGGCCTCAGCTGGTATGACCCGTCGTGGGTCCACAAGGCCGTTCACTGGGTCGCCAAGCACAAGGCCGCGATCGCGATCGGAACAGTTATGGTGGTTGGCGCGACTGTTCTGACTGCAGGCCTAGGCGACGCGCTCCTGGCGGCCGGTGCAGCCGCAGCTGAAGAATCGGCCGCTGCCGGTACAGAGTTTGCGGCAACTGGTGCAGCAGAGAGCCTGTGGGGCGCGATGGCTCCTGTCGATCTCGCCGTTCATGCTGCGTTTGTATTGGCTCCAGGAATCCTGCTAGGGGGGATAGGAGGCTCTTCCGGAATGAGTGGGGATTCGTGAGGACCGGGAGCTGAGGGTATCCACCACTGGGGCCAGGGGCCTCGACATCGTTGTTGGCGTCAGAACCACGACGACGAGGAGGCCCCTGACGATGGAT
>JAJYWG010000297.1 GCA_021791615.1 Actinomycetes bacterium | reverse complement strand
CCTCCCGGCCGCCTCGATGGCGCTCAGGTCCGGCCGGGCTTCCCGGAGGGGCGTCGGGACCGTGACGAGCGCGACGTCGAAGCCGGCGAGGTCGGCCGGGTCGGAGGTCGGGAGGTAGCGACCCGAGTCCAGCGCCCTGGCCAGCTGCTCGCCGGCGACGTCCTCGACGTAGGAGGCGGCGCGCTGGAGCCTCTCGACCCGGCTCGGGTCGGTGTCGAAGCCGACGACCTGGTAGCCGGCCTCGACGGCTCGCAGCGCGAGGGGAAGCCCGACGTAGCCCTGGCCGAGGACGGCGATCCGCGTAGGCGATTCGGACACATGTCGATCGTGGTCAACCGCCCGACTCACGTCAAGCGCGTTAGAGGCAATCTGGGAGCACTGACTACGCTTGAGTACTGTGATCACGGAGGACGCACGGCAAACTGATTCCCAGAGTCAGCTCCTCTACGACTCTGCCGTGAAGCTCGCGCCAGTTCGCGGTGCCGTCACAGACCTCTACCGCTACCGCGCACTCGTCCGGCTGCTGGTGGGTCGGGACATCACCGTGCGATACAAACGCTCCGTGCTGGGCGTCCTATGGACAGTCCTGAACCCACTCCTAACGTCGCTCATCATGTGGCTTGTCTTCAGTCGGCTCTTCCACGCCTCTATACCGGGTCATGTCCCGTATATAGTATATGCGCTCGTCGGCAACCTAACAGTAGTCTACTTCCAACAAGGTATATCGATGACGGCAGCCTCGTTGACATCATCTGCGGGGATGCTCACAAAGGTGTACGTGCCGCCCGTAGTCTTCGCGTTCTCGGCCGCCTGCAGTGGAGCGGTCAACTTCCTGTTCGGCCTGGTGCCGCTGTTCGCCTTCCAACTTGCACTCGGCCCCGGAATCGGATGGACGGCTCTCCTCATTCCCGTTCCGCTCCTGTTCATGCTTTCGATGATCTCGGGTATAGGTCTCTTCCTCGCGACCTTCACGATAAGGTTTGACGATGTCCTTAATTTCGTCAACGTCATGCTCACACTGTTCTCATACGTTACCCCCATCTTCTATCCGATCACCATCGTTCCCGCACACTACCGCCGCCTCTTCTATCTGAATCCTATCTTCTCGTACGTGAACGTGTTCCGGTACTTGGCATACGGCGGACCACCCCCGTCGTCATTCGCCTTGATCGTCATCGCAGGCACGGGAGTCGTCGGTCTTGGCCTCGGTCTGGCAGTATTCGTGCACCGATGGCCGAAGGTGGCAGTCCATCTATGACCGATAGTCCCGTCAGACTCGATCATGTCACCCTGACGTACCGCGTGCCCAGGTACCGCGCGAACTCTCTCAAGGAGACTGCGGTCCGGATAGCTAGGCGCGGCATCGCGTTCGATTCGTTGACGGCGGTGAACGACGTCAGCTTCGAGGTGCAACGGGGTGAAGTGCTCGGCATCATCGGTCCGAATGGTGCTGGCAAGAGCACGCTCATGAAGATGATGGCCCGAGTACTTCCGCCGAGCTCGGGCCGAGTGCGTGTCCGCGGGCGCGTGTCTCCGATGATCGAGCTCGGTGCGGGGTTCAACGCGGAGCAGACCGCTCGTGAGAACATCATCCTGTATGGAGCGCTGCTTGGCAGGGATGCCCATCATATGAAGGCGCATTGTGCCCAGATCGCGGAATGGGCTGGGCTCAGCGACTACCTTGATGTGCCCATTCGTGCCTTCTCCTCCGGGATGGTGGCACGGCTTGCCTTTTCAGTGGCGACCGACGTCGATCCCGACGTATTGCTCATCGACGAGATCCTGTCTGTGGGAGACGAAGCATTCCAGCGTCGCTCGAGCGAACGGATGACAGGTCTGATCAGGGGTGGTGCGGCGGTTGTCCTGGTATCCCATCAGCTAAAGCAGATCCGCGAGCGCGCCGACCGCGCGATGTGGCTCGATCATGGTCGGGTCGTTCTCATAGGCGAGCCTGGACGAGTTGTCGCTGAGTACGAGAACTCGATTCCGGGCGAATCTGCGGTGGGGTAGCGACGGCCGATGTATGAGCCAATACTCGTTGGCGCCGAATCGACAAGCCGCCGTGTGCGAGCGGTTAGAGGACTTCTCCTCTGTGACCGGGATGGTGTGATCATCGAGGACCGGCCGACATTCGTTCGAAGGAGCTCGGACATCGTCGTCTATCCTGGCGCCGTAGAGGCGCTCGTGCGTGCCGGCGAGCAGGGCATTCCCGTTGTGATCATCTCGAATCAGTCCGGGATCGGCCGGGGTGTCCTCCGTGCCGACGATGCCATTGCGCTGCACCGTGGTCTGGTTGCCGACTTGCAGTTGGCGGGAGTGCCGATCCTCGGCAGCTTTCTCTGCCCACATGCCCCCGAGGCGGGCTGCGAGTGCCGCAAGCCGTCGCCGCGAATGCTGATCGCTGCGACCGCAGAGTATGGTTTTAGCCTAGACCGGACCGCCTTCGTCGGAGACTCGCGGGTCGACATGGAGGCGGCCGTCGCTGCTGGTGTGTACCCGGTTCTCGTCGCGACTGGGAGGGGTGCCGACGAGGTGGAAGCGGTCTCGCGCACCCCGCGGCTGTCCGCTGTCCAGATGGCCCGAGATCTCAGCGAGGCGGTGGACTATGTTTGCCAGCATCTGGGACCGGAACCAGGGAGTCTGGCATTGACGAGGCGTCCATGAGCAGTCGGGGTTCATGGACGGGTGGTCGGCGGACCGGGAAGAGTGCTCGAGCGACGCCGACTGGCTTGCAGCCTGCTCAGGTGGTCTCGCGCGATGGCGGCGCCACGGCGATCGAATGAGCGCTTCCACCCTGCGCCCCAGCCAGTCGTGAAGCGGGCAATGAAAGGGAAGCCCGACGGACACCGGCCGCGAACGGTGCGAGAGCCGCGCCCAGGCAGACCGGTGATCGCAGGGCCGAAGCGGCCGTGACAAGACGCGGGCCGACCCGGGACGTGGGCACCGCGCCTCCCGGAGTCATCGGCAGTCTCATGGGATTGCGCGGGTTGGCGGTTGTGGCTGTGATCGTAGGAACGGCACTCGGCTTCGTTCCAGACGTCTCGTCGGCCCCGAAAGAACAGCCCTTGTGGTACTCGGAGTGCCTCTCCTTCGCGCGGCTTGCCGTGCCGGCATTGTTCGTCTTGAGCGGCTTTGCGATCCATCTGAGTCGAACGCGCCGCCTCGCCGAAGGACCGGACAGCCTGAAGGGCTTCTACGTGCGGCGCCTGGCGCGTCTCTATCCGCTGTTCATCGTCGCGAGCGCCATCGTGCTCCTCGAACGGGGAACCCTGGCACGAGCCATCCAGGGAAACGGTGCGACCTTGTCGGTGCTCGCGCGTGCCATGCCGTTCTTTCTCAGCATGACACAGAGCTGGGTGTACCTGGTCTCCGACCACCATGCGCTCCTATCGCAGCTTGGCTCGAGAACTGAGCAGCTGAGCTGGTACATCAGTACCACTTGGTTTCTGTATCTGGTGTATCCGGCAGTCGCGAGATTGGTGTCCAGAAGGTCGTTTCGGACCCTCGCGAGCGTGGCCTTCACCGTCACAGCTGCTTTCCTTGGCCTACTCGGAGTGGTCTTCGGCAACCAGTCCCACCTCAACGCACTCGCCGCGTCGCGGTTCGGGCAGGAAGCCGTAGTCGCCGTTCCGTCCGAGCGCTTCGTGTATTGGCTGGTCAACTACTCGCCATACTTCCACATCTACGAATTCCTCTTGGGAGTCCTCGCCGCCGAGGTCTTCGTGCGCAGGCCCCTTCCCAGGAACACGAGGAAGAGGCCGGGTGGTCGGGCGACCCTCGGGGCTGCGGTCGCCGTTGCGGCAACAGGAGTTGTGCTGGGTTCGTCGCCGTCTCAGATCGTGCCAGGCGCCGTCATGCACTATCTTCTCTTCTCGACGGCGGCGATAGCAGCGGTGCCCCTCGCGGGCCTTGTCCTCTGCCTTGCTCGCTTCGAAGACAGTGCACTCGCGCGGATGCTCGCGTTGCGGCCGGCGGTGCTGTGCGGCACGCTCAGCTACGCGATGTACCTCGGCCAGTACGCGATCATGGCATATTTTGGCATCGTGTTCATGGGAGCCGCGCCTAATTACTGGGGACACATTGTCTCTATCTGGATGAGGATCGCGATTGGGGTTGCGCAGCTGATCGGCTTGGCTCTCATCAGTCGAACACTGCTTGAACGACCACTTGCACGTGTCGTCACTTCAGTTCTTTCACGGCCCTCTAGAACGATTCAGCTCGGTCCTGCAGAGCCGACCCGCAAGTCAAGTTGGCTCCCTGCCGTCGGCCGGCTTCGCACGAGCGCTGGCGGCGCAGCAGCAGAGCTTACGGACGAGCGCAATCGGGGCCAGGGCAACGGATCCCCTGTGGGTGGAAGCGCAGTCGAGGGGAGCAGGCGGTCGAGCGCGATCCCGAGCCTGACGGGCGCGAGGGCGGCTGCTGCACTCAGCGTCGTGATCGGACATGCGCTCGTGTACGTGCCCCTGACCAATCAGAACCAACAGCCGACGTTCTTCGGCCAGCAGCCCTTCTGGTTCGCAGAGGGTCGAGCGCTGACCAACTTCGGGATGGCGCTCTTTTTCGTCCTGAGTGGCTTTGTAATTCATTACAACTACTCCAGGACTATTCGGGAAAGCCGCTGGACCGGATTATGGAACTTCTTCGTTGCAAGGTTTGCCAGGCTCTATCCACTCTACCTAGCGATACTGCTCTTCATCTTCGTCGACTATGGAGTGTTCACGAACGCAGCGGACGGCGGCCACCCCTACGACGTGTTCATGATCACGCGCTCGCTGCCATTCTTTCTGACGTTTACGGCGAGCTGGACTTACTTCATCTCGCACGGCCTCCCGGTGATGTTCACGCTACTTTACGAATGCACGGGGATCATGTGGTCTGTCAGCACCGAGTGGTTCTTCTACCTGGTGTACCCGTTGCTGCTCTTCGTAGTGATCAAATTGAGGAGGACCTCGAGCCTGCTGGCTGCAGTCGCAGCAACTGCCGCGGTAGCTATCGGTGTACTGTCGATCATGTTCTGGAAGATCTCCGCGATCAATCGACTCGCCGCGGCGCACTTCGGTTACCTTGCCGGAACTTACGCGCACACGGGCACAGGCTACTCATTCATCCAATGGGCGATCTACTATGCACCGTATCTCCGGTTCTTGGAGTTCGTCCTCGGTGTGCTCGTCGCGGCGGTCTACGTGTCGATGCGCGGGAGGGCGGTGACGAGGCGGGAGACGCGCTTGGGCGCGCTCGTGACGTATGTCGCGGCGGTGATCGTGGTTGCGGAGCAGGTGCTTACAGGGTGGCCCGGCCCTCCGCGGGGCTTTCTCCACTACTTGAACTTCACCTCGAGCTTCGGGATGGCGATTCCGATGGCGCTCGTGGTGTTCTGCCTGGCCCGATACCGAGACACGTGGCTGTCTCGCGCGTTGAGCTCACGGCCTGCGGTCCTTAGCGGCGAGGCGAGCTACTCGATCTACCTCCTTCAGTTCGTGGTCATTGGATCCTTCGGCAACGAGTTCAGACTGCTGGACGCGGCGCACGTGTCCACGGACATCGCGGTCTGGTTCCGGATCGCGATCGGGCTGCTCGAGCTCGTCGGACTTTCCTTGGTGTCGTATACCGTCCTGGAGCGACCGACGCGCAGATGGTTGCGAAGGAAGCTCTCGATCGAGCGGCGAGGGCCGGTATCGGAGGGCAGAGGTGTGACAACGCCATCGATAGAGGTCTCTACAGGCGCTGCCGTAAGCTGACCTTGGCCGATTGTTGGGAGGGCGTTCGTGGGAGGTTCAGAGTCGTGAAACCTGTGCGGTCGAGCGCGTTGCTCGCCCTGACGCGCCGGCTGTCGAGAGGGATCGACGGTTGACCGGGCGCCTGGAAGGCCGGGCAAGGTCAGTCGTGGCGCCGCTGGCTCGCCGGGCGATCGACCGAGCCGCTGACAAGGTTGCGGAGCGCTTGGCCTTGCGGTTGACGGGAGTCATCTCGGCTGCGGTCGGCGGGCGCAACGAGGACTCGGAGGGAGCGGGGCTGCCGGCGGATGCAGAGTTCGCGGACCTGGTGATTCGCCCGATCGAACACGTCCCGGCTCCTGTGGTCGACCTCGACTCCGAGACCGACCCGATCGGGGCGGCTCTCGAGACAGCGGAGTTTCGAGAGTGCGACGAGTTCTTTGCGCGGGGTGAGGCATCCGATCGCGCTCAGGTCTCCGCTATCTCGCAGGCGCTCCTGTTCACTCTCATCAGGAATCTCCGTCCTCGGAATGTCGTCGAGATTGGGACTTATCGGGCATCTACAACCGAGGCGATGTGTCGCGCCCTGCTCGAGAACGGCACCGGCCTCTTGCATACGGTGGACCCATTCGGGGCGTTGGTGGTGCCCGCGATACTCGAACGCTGGCCCGAGGCACTTCGAGAGCGAGTGCGATTCTACGGTCAGTATTCGATGGGGTTCTTCTCCATGGCGACGAGGAGCGGCCTGCGCTCGGGCATCACGTTCGTGGACGGAGACCACGACTATGAATTCGCGCTGTTCGACTTGGAGTCCGCTGCACGAATCGCAGAGCCGCGAGGCCTGATCGTAGTCGACAACGTGTCCCAGGCGGGGCCGTACTTCGCCGTGCGGGACTTCCTGCAGCGACAGCCGCGATGGAGGGAGCTTGGCTCGTGCGCGTCGCGGTGGCAGCCAGGCCGTGCCTTCGACTCGGGCCGCTCTACCATCGCCGGAACCGACTTCTGTATCCTGCGCGCTCCGGCGCATATCGCGATTGGCTTGCGGCCCATCACGAGTGGCGAGCAGGTGTGGGCGTCGGCAGACGACGTGTCCGGGATACGGGTCGAGGTGGCGACGCCGTCGCGCGGGACGCTCTACTCCCAGATTGTGCTGAGGACGTTCGGCGCGCGACCGACTGAGACGGCAGTGGACGCACAGGCTCGGCTGTCGGGCGCGGAGACCGAGGTTTCGATCGCGATCCAGCAGCCCTGGCCGGAAGGCGGCGACATCCGGCGAACGACGGAGATCTGGCTGTCGTGGGATGGTCCTGAGATGCTCGAGCTCGAAGGCAGCCCGGCAGTGTTTTGAGGGTGCGGATTCGGAGGCCGCCGCGTCCCGCGCTAGGCTCGAAAGAAGATGGCACGTGCCGCGAAGGTCTACGCGCGACGCCTGACGGAGGTCATGAATGGGCCAAATGCTTGACATCGTCACGCCGCTCCACAAGGCGACGAAGCGTGATTACCTCGCGCGGATGAACGACGACAAGGTCGCCTGCATGATGAAGGCGAAGGAGTACGAGTTCGACTATTGGGACGGCGACCGGCGCTACGGCTATGGCGGCTACCGCTACATCGAGGGTCGCTGGAGACCCGTGGCGC
>JAJYWG010000212.1:445-7407 GCA_021791615.1 Actinomycetes bacterium | reverse complement strand
TCGAACCGAGCTCCTTGGGCAGGTGACCAACAACGTTGCGGCGTTTGTGCAAAGTACAGCGTTGCACGAGCGCCTGGTTCCCGAACACCTTTCTCACTCCGGCGGCGAGGGCCTTTGCCCCGTCGAGTGACCTGTGTCCGAGTTAACGATAGGGATCCCGGCTGATTCAAACCACATCATCGGGTCTCCGGCTTGGTTGTCGGTCGGGTGCTGCGATGGTAGGCGAGACGCCGCAGCCGCGCTGCTTCGAGCCCGGCCTCTCGGGCCTTGCGGATAGCGCGACCGCGCCCTTCGTGCTCGTCGTCGGGGGTCACGTATCCGACGCCGGCATGGAGACGAACTCCGTTCCATCTCGGGCGGATGACATCGAGCTCCCGGCGCAGCACGGCGATGTCGGTGATCTTCTCCAAGTGGGGGTACTCGGCCTTCAGGTGCCCGTTGAAGCTCTCGATCCAGGCCTGATCGGTCGGGGTCCCTGGTCGGCCGAAGTGCTGGGCGATGGCGCACAGCGCCATGAACTCTCGCGTCGACCCCGAGGTCATCTGGGCGCCGTTGTCCGAGAGGGCGAGCAGGATCGGACGGGCAGGGTCGTCGGTCGCAACGTCCACCCGGCCGTCTTGGCGCCGCTCGACGACGTCAAGGAGGCCCTCTTTCGCCAAGGCGTTGGTGAAGACGATCTCGACCTGGGTCGAGGTCTCCTCCACCGAGACGATGTGATCCAGCCACTTCCTCGAGACGAGGTCCTCGACGATGATCACGGCTGCGCCGCAGCGGGGGAAGTGCGTCGTGTCGTACACCCAGATCTGCTTGGGCCGGTACTCCACCCAGTCGGGGAACGGCTTGCGAGTCGAGCTTCCCGGGCGCTTGGGCGGATGCAGCACGAGGCCGTGAGCAGCAAGAACGCGTCTGACCGAGGAGGGGGCGACCCAGACGGTGTTCGTGTAGGAGCCCCGGTGCGCGAGCTTGCGATGGCTGCGGTCGATCTCTCCCCAGTCGTGGTACATGGCGATGATCGCCTGGACCTCGTCGTCCAAGAGGCCGTGCATCGGGTGGCCACCGGGCACCGCGTCCTCGAGCTCGCCGGCGTCGCGTCGCTCCCGCCAGCGATGGGCGCGCACCTCACCGAGCTCGAGCTGCCGACAGGCGCCGGCGAGGCTCCAGCCGGCGTCGCTGGCGTCGTCGAGAAGCCCGAGCAGGCCAGCCTTGGTGGCCGCGTCCACCCGGCGCGGGACCCGGCCACTCAGCCCCAGCGCCCATATCCGTCGACCAGCATCAGCTTGACGGCCATCTCCTTCAATGCCTCGCCGAGACGTGCCGCGTCCATGCGGGCCTCTTCGAGCTCCATGTCGCGTTCTTTGGCACGACGTCCCGGCCGGGACTTGGAGAGCCCCTCGAGAGCTCCTTCCTTGGCCACCGTGCGGATGCGCATGATGACGCTGCGGTCCACCGCCCACTGCTCGGCGGCCTCGATCACCGTCACCTCCTGGCGCACCAGCTGGATGAAGATCTCGTACTTCTGCAACGGCGTCAAGAACCGCTTCGAGCGTCGCCCGGCACGGTCGGTCCCGCGGGTCTCTTCGGTCATCATCCGATGGTCCTCCACTGGTCGTGGAGACCCGCGGATGCTGCTTGATTCCGAGCCCGATCCCTATCGCTAAGTCAGGCGCAAACCAGATCCATGCCGACTGGTGGGAATTGTCGTTTGCCAGTCACATAGGACCAGTTGGTCGCTGGTTTTGCCAGTGACATGGGACCACCCGCTTTGCCAGTCGTAGTACCACCCTGAGGGTCCACCTCCCCCGGCCGGACAGCGGTTCGGCTGGTCTCCGACGCCGAGTGGCGGAGGAGGCCCATGGCATTCAGGGAGGTATCCGTGATCCAGGTGAAAGAAGCTCTGCGCCGGTGGCTGCACGGCGCAGGAGAGCGGCCCATCGCTAACGGCGCCGGGCTCAGCCGGGGCGCCGTCCGGCGCTACGTCACCGCCGCCCAGACGCTCGGCATCGACCGTGGCGGTGGCGAGGAGCAGTTGACCGACGAGCTGATCGGCCAGATCTGTGAGCTCGTCCGACCCCGCCGTCCCGACGGTCACGGGGACGCGTGGCGCGCGCTCGCCGACCACGAACAAGAGATCAAGGACTGGGTCGTCGACGGTCTCACCGTGGTGAAGATCGGCATCCTACTCAGAAGAAAGGGCGTCGACGTCCCGCACCGCACGTTGGCGCGCTTTTGCGTCGAGCGCTGTGGGGCGGGGCGTCGTGCTCGCACCACGGTCCGCGTTGATGACCCGCCGCCTGCGACCGAGCTGCAGGTGGACTTTGGCCGCCTCGGGCTCGTGCCCACCGCAGACGGCACGCGTCGGGTGTGCCAAGCGCTCATCTTCACCGCGTGCTTCAGCCGTCACATGTTCGTCTGGCCGAGCTTCGCCCAGACGACCGAGGCCGTGATCGAGGGCTTCGAGGCGGCGTGGTACTACTTCGGCGGCGTGTTCCCCGTCGTCATCCCAGACTCGATGAAGGCCATCGTCACAGACCTGGACGTTCAACCCGAAGATCCCTGCTTCGAAGATCCGGGACCTCGCCACGCTGCGCTTCGTCGAGGCGGGCGAGTCGGTGATCCTCCACGGACCGGTCGGCGTAGGCAAGTCCATGATCGCCCAGGCGCTCGGCCAGGCAGCCTGCCGGCGCGGCTACACCGTGGCGTTCACGAAGACCTCCCGGCTGCTCGCCACACTGGCCGGCGGGCACGCCGATCGGAGCTTCGAGACCCGGCTCTCTCGCTGGGCCCGCCCCGTCGTGGTCGTCTTCGATGACTTCGCCATGCGGGACTTCACGCTCAGCCAGGCAGACGACCTCTACGAGCTCGTCTGCGTCCGGGCGGGGAAGCCCTCGATCTTCACGGCCAACCGCCAGGCCTCCGACTGGTACTCGCTCTTTCCGAACCCCGTCGTCGCCGAGTCGATCCTCGATCGGATCGTGAACGCCGCACACCACGTGCACATGGAGGGCAAGTCCTACCGGCCGAAGAAGTGTCCGGGGGCGACCGGTCCAGGAGCCGAGCAATGAGCGCGACCTGTGCGGCCAAGGATTGCTCGAACCAGGTTCTCCGTCGCCCTGGGCAACTGGGGCGCCCCCCCATCTACTGCTCGCCGCGCTGTCGCCCGTCGGCACGTGGCCCACGTGCAGGACTCGTCGTCGAGCTGGCCCACCACGAGGTCGACGACGACGTCTCACCGGTCACGATCGGCTGGCAGGTCACCTTGCGACGCGGTCGGCGCTGGGCGGTGATCGCCACGTGCCTCGGACGCTTCAGCGCCGAGTTGATGGCCCGTGAGATCTGCGACGTCGTGGGAGCAGGGTGCGAGACGAGGGAGGCGCCCATCGAGTAGACAGGAACTGCACGCCGGACGAGGGAATTCCGTGACGGAACGGTCAGGGAATTATGTGACGGACGACACCTGTGGCGCCGGGTGGCTCCGTGGCGCACCAGCGGGCTAACTTGGCCGGCTGCGGGGTGCCCTGGCGGGCGTCTACGCGGTCCGCCGCCGCCGCCCGATCCCGCGGTCGGCCGGCGTGGTCCCGCCCCAGACGCCGGCGGGCTCGCCGGCCCCGGCAGTGCGGCACGGCTCGACGACCGGGCAGCCTGCGCAGAGGGCGAGCGCGGGGCCGTAGGTGGCAGCGGGCGGACCGCCCCGGACGGGCTCGGGGAACATGACCGCGGAGCGGCCACGGCAGGCAGCGAGGTGGCGCCGGGGAGCCTCGCGGGTGACGGTGAGGGCGGCCAGCTCGTCGAGCAGGTAGGCCTTCCGGGCGTCCCGCTTTCGTATCGGGGCATCGAGGTGTCTTCTCGCCAGCCTCATCTGCAGGATCGCGAAGTAGGGCAAACTTCAGAGGTAGGTACCCACCGGTACCCACTTGCGCGCCAAGGCTCTTTGAGGTGCTCAGGTCTTGCGACATGGAGGGGGTCTTTGAATGCCGGGACGCATTGTCTGCGATCGGTGGGTATCAACGCTACGAGGTCACATCTTTGTCTGCACTGGCAAAGTCGAGCACGATGGGAAATGGTGGGTGAGAACAGGTCTCCCTAGTGGATACCGGGTAAAAGGAGGAGAGTACCGCCGCGGCTTCTCTGGCGACGTTGACCTTCTGGTCAGGGGCGCAGTCTCAACGAACGTCAAAGAGCCGAACCTCAAGAATCCGAGGCGCGGGCGCAGCGTCAAACTTATCGATGCATGGGAAGCTCGCCAGAGGGGAACACACGTCCACGTCGTAGACGCAGAAGGGTTCTTTCAGCTTCTCAACGGACGGGGCGCACCCTGTCTGCGGCTACGCCGAAGTGGCGAGTTGGTAACCATCGAGCCACACGGCACCTTTGGCGGTCTGCTCACGGTCCGCAAAGTTCAGCGCAAGCCCAAAGTCTGGACGGGGACACCTCGATCAATTGATATCGACCACTGGGATGCGGCAACCGAAGCCCATGAGAAGACGCTGGAGCAGCTCCGAGATTTTCTGCACGCCAATGGGATCACGCCCAGGAACCCCTTTCCACGCGGGCCGAAGTTCGATGCTGGCTGGACATACCGCCGAAGGAAGTACATCGCTGAGGTCAAGAGCCTGAGGGGAGCACAGCAGGATCAACAAATTCGCCTTGGAGTTGGACAGATTCTCGACTACTTCGAGCGCCTTCGAGCGAGAGGTGCTGCTCTACAGCCAGTGCTGGTGCTTGAGCAAAGGCCCAGAGAACCGGACCACTGGCTCAGGCTGTGCAACGCACACTCAATCCGACTAACGTGGGCTCCCTCGTTCACGGACCTCCTCCCGTAGCACTAGTGCTGCCGCGCGTAAGTAAGGCCCATATGTCAGGCCGCCTTGGGTTTGGCGTCGTAGGTCCATTTGAAGGGCTTGGCGGTCTCGTCGTGGCGGGTGATGAAGGCCATGATCTGGGCGACGAGATCGGCACGGGAGCTGAACTCTCCCCTTCGCAAGAGCTTGCGGGTCAAGATCGAGAAGAAGGCCTCGACTTGGTTGAGCCAGCTGGCATGGGCAGGCGTGTGGTGCACGACGAAGCGCTGGTGGGCTGCCAGCCACTGTTTCGTTGCCTTGGCGGTATGGGAGCTTCCGTTGTCCATGACGACGTGGATGGCGAGATGTGGGGGCACCGCCCGGTCGATGTCGTCGAGGAACGAGATGAAGTTGGTGGCGTCGTTCCTCGGTGCATCGGTGGCAAGGACCTCGCCGCTCTTGACGTCCATGGCGGCCATCAGGCATGCGGTGCCGTGGCGCACGTACTCGAACTCCCGTCGTTCGGGGCGTCCTGGGCGGACCGGCTGGGTCGGGTGCTTGCGCGAGCGCGCTGGAATGGCCGTCTTCTCGTCGATCGAGAGGACGACGGCGTTCTCCGGCGGCGACAGGTACAGGCCGCATACGTCGGCGGCGCGTTCCCAGAACTCGGGAGTGTCCTTGCGGTTCAGCCAGCCCTTCACCCGGTGGGGCTTCACGTCGAGATCCGAGAGGATGCGGCCTACCTGGCTCGCCGAGATGCCGATGCCAGCGTCGGCCATCGCCGCGGCGAGCGTCGAGTGCGACCACTGGGCCTCCGCCTCGGGCCGCTCCTCGGTGGCCTTGGCGCTCAGCACCAGGCGCTCGGTCGGCCCGTAGACCCGGGGTCGTCCAGAGCGCGGCGAGTCGTCCAAGCCGTCGAGGCCCTGGGCCAGAAAGCGCCGGCGCCACTTGCAGACGGCCTGCTCGGAGAGCCCGACCTCCTTTGCGATCCGCCGCCCAGGAGTCCCCTCTGCAGCGAGCAGCACCACCCGTGCACGCGTGCGATCACGGTGCGACGTGGTGTGCGCCGCCACCCGGCGCTGGAGCTCGGCTCGCTCCGCATCGGTCACACTCAACGCGTCCACGCTCCACATCTTCGCCTCCCTGCCGACACTCCGACACGGAAAGCGAACCACATTCATGTAACTTATGCGGGGATGCACTAGTGTCGCCGGTCGAACCCCACGCGTCCTCTGGACCGATACTCCGACCGATGGCGACGTACGCCAGACTCTGTCCGAGGACCTGACCCGTCTGGCCGGGGAGATCGAGGCAGCCCTCGGCGAGGACCCCGAGGAAGCGACGCGGGCGGCGCTCGCCCCGGTCCGGGCCGGCGTCATCGGACACCTCGCCATCCTGCGCGAGGGTACGTCGTCCTGGGTGCAACCCCGATGAGAGAGGACGTACGCCAGGCGCTGGCCACCGATCGAACCTCGACGCTCGAGGATCGCACGATTGACATCACGACCACGGGCCGGCGATCCGGCGAGCTGCGGCGGATCGAGATCGCCTTCTACCGGCTGGGCGATGACATCTACCTGAGTGGGATCCCAGCACCGACGACCCGGAACTGGCTGGCCAATCTGGCCGCCCACCCGCAGTTCACCTTTCACCTGAAACATGGTGTCATCGCCGACCTGCCAGCGACGGCCACGGTCATCGTCGATCTTGCGGAGCGCCGGCGCGTCCTGGCTGCCTTCGTCGAGGAGTTCAACAGCCGCCACGGCCCGGACAGCGAGTGGCCGGAGGCGGTCCTCGACGAATGGGTGGAGCACAGTCCGCTGGCCAAGGTCACCTTCGCAGAGACCGAATGAGAAGATTCATTCGGTACCTGGCGGAACGGAGCATCGGCGAAGTCGGGTTGGACGTCGAGGTGGGTGACCTGTCAGGCCCGCGGGCCTGAAGCACTTCGATGCGTGGCCGCGACCGACCAGATCTGAGCGCCATAGTTGCTTAGAGCTGCCCGACGCATGATTGCGATCTTCAGAAGCTTTGGACAATCCTGCGAATCAACAACTCACGTGGTCGTGACCGGGTCCCCGTGAGCTGAGCCACCCGTTGTGCGAGTCCGAGCCCCATCATGTGGGGATGGAGGACAGCACGACATGAAGCGACGCCGGCACACGCCCGAGCAGATCATCAGAA
>JAJYWG010000212.1:0-435 GCA_021791615.1 Actinomycetes bacterium | reverse complement strand
AACCGGCCACACTCGGCCCACGGCTGGCTCACGCCGGTCGAGTTCGTCGAGGCGTGGCTCCACCGACAGCAGCTACAGCTCGCATAACGGGTGGACCAGCTATTGGGGTCCGGTCAGTCGAGTCTGCGATTATCGGTGAAAATGAAGGCAAAGGCGCACGAGATTGAGCAGGCGGTCGCCATAGCGCGCGCCATAGGCAAGGTCGGTTACCAGCGGCTTCGCGCCATCTGAGGCGTACGTGCGCGCAACCAAGCGATGTCACCTCCACTCCGTTGCCACAACCACAACGTCGCTCCTGGTCGAGGGTGACGTTGGGCTTCGTTCCGCCAACCAAGGTAGACGGGCAAGTTCGAACCGCAGTGGGTCGTCGACGGCGCTGGGTGTGATCGACTTCCGACCACGCGGCCGCCGGACCCCACGAGGTGCCCCGACCGG
>JAJYWG010000234.1 GCA_021791615.1 Actinomycetes bacterium | reverse complement strand
TGCCACCTTCTACGGCTCGATGGGTGGCAAGACCCTCAACAAGCCGGTGGTCGGCATGGCGCTCGACCCCACAGGCGGCTACTGGGAGGTGGCCTCTGACGGGGGGATCTTCAGCTTCGGTGCTCCGTTCCACGGTTCGACGGGCTGTCTCAGCTTGGACGAGCCGATCGTGGCCATGGCGGTCTCTCCTGACACGACCACTGTGGGCACGGGAACGGCGTGCGGGTTCACAACTCCTCAGGCTCCGGGTGGCTACCAGTTCGTGGCTGCAGACGGCGGGGTGTTCAGCTTCGGCAACGCCGCCTTCGCCGGGTCCCTGGGTGGCCAGGGAGTGACCGACATCGTGGGGATGGCGAGCGCGTAGCCCCACCGCCGCGCGAACGCTCCACGATCGCTCCACGGTCGCCGGAAGACCACTCCGTCCGGCAGCAAGCTCGATCGGCACACGCACGCGAGGTCCCTGCGCCTCCAGCGCGCACCCACTACGATCTGCCGGCTTGTGACATTTCGGATAGCAGGCGGACTGGCTCGCGCTTCCATGACGCTGCGTGCCGTGCCGCACGCCCATTTTGGGAGGAGCAGCGCGTGGGGGCCATAGAGGAGTCCAAAGAGGACGCCATCGGCACGGCGCCCGAGGGCGTCACCCCGCCGCATGGCGATACGCACCCCGCTGTCGCCACCCCTCCGGATGACGTAGCCGCACCAGCAGACAAGGGACGCCAGCCGCCCCCACGCCATCTCTGGAAAGACGGGATCGTCGCCGCCATCTACGTTGCCCTGGCGGTCGCAGTCTTCAAAGACGTGTGGTTTGCCCACCCGTCCAACACCATGAACCTTGGAGGCGACCAGTACAATTTCGTCTGGTTTTTCGAATGGGTGACCTGGGCCATCGTCCACGGCCACAACCCGTTCTACTCCAGCTATCTCAACTACCCCTACGGCGTCAACCTCCTGAGCAATGCAGGGGTCACCGGATTGGGACTGCTCTTCACCCCGGTGACGCTGGCGTTCGGGCCCATCGCGGCATTCGTGACGGCGGAGACGGCAGCCATTGCGCTCTCGGCGCTCGCCGGGTACATCTTTGTGCGGCGGTGGGTTCGGTGGCGACCCGCCGCGTTCGCCGGCGGTCTGCTCTTCGGGTTCTCCCCGTACGAGTTGGCGCAGAGCGCGGCCGGCCACATCCACCTCACGTTCCTCGCGTTCCCGCCGCTGATCCTCCTCGCGCTCCACGACCTGGTCGTGCGCCAGCGATCCTCGCCGAGAAAGGTCGGCATCACGTTGGGCCTGCTCTGCGTCGCGCAGTTTTTCATCTCGACGGAGATCCTCTTCGATACCGTCCTCATCGGGGGCATCGCGGTGATCGCGACCGCGCTCCTGGGATATCGATCGATCGGCGAGAAAGCGCGGTTCGCGCTTCTTGGAGCGCTCTGGAGTGCAGGGGTCGCCGCGATCCTTCTCGCGTACCCACTGTGGTTCATGCTCGCAGGTCCGGCACACATCAGCGGGAAGATCCAGCTCGTCCCCCAGGCGTATCGAGCCGATCTCCTGGGTCCCGTGATCCCCGACGCCAACTTGTGGCTGACGACCCATCACCTGTCGAACATTGCGGGGCATTTCGCCAACAGCACCGCAGAGAACGGCTCGTACCTCGGGGTTGTCGTGATGCTCACCCTCCTCGTGGCGACGATCGTGCTCTGGCGCCGCAACGAGGTCAAAGTCGCGGCGATTGCAGGAGTTGCAGCGTTCGTGCTGTCCCTCGGGAGTGGTCTGGTGGTCGATGGGGCACCCCCGGCGGCGGTGTCGGGGTTCCCGTTGCCCGGGCGCATCCTGGCCGACTTGCCGCTGTTTGACAACGGCATCCCGGCGCGGTTCTCGTTGTTCTGCGCGTTGTTCGCCGCGTTGATCGTCGCGGTGACGCTCGGCGAGTTGCACGAAAAGGTCATCGGGTGGCGACCCAATGCGAGGGGGCTCGCGGCGGCGGCACCGGCAGTATTGGCGGTCCTGTGCTTCCTCCCCCTCGTCCCCGCGCCCTTCCAGGGGATCGGTGCAACGGGAGTGCCGGTGTTCTTCACCTCGAGCGCGTTGGAGAAGATCCCTGTGGGGAGCACGGCCGTGATCTATCCGATGGGTTCGAGCATGACGCCGAATGCCGACCTCTGGCAGGCGGTCGCGAGGGATCGGTTCCGTCAACCAGGAGGCACGGTGCTCGTGCCGGCATCCTCCGGGAAGACAGTCGCGTTCGACCCGCAGATCGGGTACGAGCGCGCCACGTTGACGGCCAACACGCTCGTCAGCGTCAACCAGGGCACCATCCCCCCCGAGACCCCGGCCCTCATGGCGGCGCTTCGCCGGCAGTTCGGCGAGTGGCACGTCCGCACCTTCCTCGCGTTTCCCATTGGCACGCCCAACGCCACCCAGGCGATCCAGTTCTTCACCTGGCTCCTCGGCCGACCACCGGTGGTGACCACCAACGGCACGTTTGCTTGGTACAACCTGCAGTTCTGACGGCAATACTCGAGCCGGTGGACGACGAGCCGTCGGCACGGGAGCCGGGCGACGCCAGGTGCACGGGCAAGTCCGTTAGCGTTCGTCGGGAGCCCCGGTCCTCCAGGTGCTCCACCGGGGCATCGCCCGCCGGGCACACAGCGGGACGCGGCAACGGGCACACAGCGGGACCCGGCAACGTCGACCCGCAGCGGGGCCCGGCAGCGCGCAGGACGAGTAGTTGCAGGGAGGCCGGGAGGCGATGGCGACAGGGACGAGCGGTGGGGCGCAGACGGGTGCTCCCGCTCGCGCTCTGCCGCCCGATCTGTCGGTGGTCCTGCCTTTCTACAACCCCGGCGACCGCTTGCGAGCCACCGTGGGGCAGCTCCTCAGCGAGCTCGAGAAGACCGGCCAGCGCTTCGAGGTGATTGCCGTCAGCGACGGCACTACCGACGGGAGCATCCGGTCGGTGGGCGACCTCCGAGACGAGCACTTCCGGCTGATCGAGCTGGACCGCAACTACGGCAAGGGTGAAGCGCTACGGATCGGCATGAAAGCAGCGACGGGGAGGTACGTGGGGTTCATCGACGCCGACGGGGACATCGCCCCCGAGCTGATGGCGAGTTTTGCCGAGCAGGCGGCCCGCGACCGGCCCGACGCGCTCCTTGGCTCCAAGTACCACCCGGAATCGGCCGTCCATTCCGCTCCGCTCCGCCGCCTGCTCTCCGTCGTGTGGCAGGCGCTTGTGAAGCTGCTGTTCCAGTTCCCGGTCAGCGACTCGCAGGCGGGGATCAAGCTGTTTCGCCGCGACGTCCTCGAGCGTGCACTGCCCCTCACCACCCTCACCGGGTTCGCCTTCGACTTGGAGCTGCTCGTCGTGGCACGCGACCTCGGCTACACCGATTTGGTGGAGCGGCCGATCCAGATCGCCGAGCGCAGCACGTCAACCGTGTCGCTCGGGACGTCGTGGCGGATGCTCACCGATCTGGTGGTGATCTTCTGGCGCACCCGGGTGCGGCCGAAGGTGCGCAATCGCCGATCGACCTCGCCAGACGGCGCGCCCCGCGGATCATCCCGGCGTGACGACGATGTCGGCAGGCCGCCCGCCGACCGCCACCGCCCGGCCGACGTGTCCGCTGGCGAGGTCAACCGGGACGACGGCCCCGCGCTCTAACGCCACCCACGCGGTGGTGCTGCCGTCGAGGGCGACCGACTCGGCGACCCCAGGGAGGGTGATGGCGTGGCCCAGGGAGAGCACCGGCGGTCCGCTGCCCGCACCCGCCGCACCCGAGGCCTCAGGGGCCCCCGGCGCCAAAGGCGCCAACGTCCCGCCACCGGCCACCCATGCCGTCCCGTCAGGCGCCACCGCGATGCCGGTCGGGTTGCCCGGCGTCGGGATGAAGGCCCCCGCGTCGAGCTCGGGGACACTGATCGGGGTCACCCCGTCGTTCCCGAAGTCCGCCACCAGGACGAGCGTGCCCGCCGTGCTCCCGCTCCTCCTGGAGGCGCCGGGGTCCACGGCCAGCGCATCGGGCTCCTGGCCCACCGGGATGGGGACGCCGGGCGCCATCGTGGCGAGGTCGATGGGGGTGACGGCGTCCGCACCGAAGTCGGCGACCAGGGCGAGCGCCGGCTGCGCGCCGGCTGCGGGCAGCACGGCCAGCGCGTCGGGCTCCTTGCCCACCGGGATGGGGCGCCCGGCCCGCATGGTCCCGAGGTCCACCGGGGTCACCTCGTCGGCACCGAAGTCGGCGACCAGGGCGACCCCCGCGTCCTTCGGTCCGCCGGGAGCGACGGCAACGGCGTCGGGCTCCATGCCGACCGTCGCGGTCGCCGCCACCGAACCCGATGCCGTGCGCACGACGGTGAGCGTGTCGTTGCCGCGGTTGGCCACGACGAGCTCGCGCCCGCCGTCGGTGGTGGCCATCGCCACCGGCTCGCTGGCGGTCGCCACCGGGCTCCCGACGGTGCCGCCGGGGAGGTCCACCGGGGTGATCGTGTCGCCGGGATCGCTCTGGAACGACTCGTTGGCGACCCAGGCGACCCGAGCAATACCTGCGCTGCCCGCGCTGCCCGCGCTGCCCGCGCCCGACGCAGCCCCCCCGCACGCGGCCAGCACCGCTCCGCCGAGCAGGACGGAGGCCAGCACCGCGCCTACCCGCCGCCCCGCAGCACGCGACAGCGCACCCCCTGTCGTCATCCCCGGGCGCACCCCCCGCTCGCCGCCCGGTCGGCCGGGGTCCAACCTGGCTCCTCGGTCACGGGCCAGAAGTCCCCGGTCGCCGGGTCCTGCTCGTAGGGCACCGGCGCAGGCGCGCCCGAGGCCAGCACACCCACCGCGTCCACGAGAGCGTCCACGTCGTCGAGCGTCGTGCCGAGCCCGCAGCTCGCCCGCACCGCGCCGGGGATCTGCCGGCGGTCCCCGGCCATGACCTGCCGGCGCGCCTCCGCGACGGCGGGCGCCCCGAGACCGAGCAGCCGCAGCAGGTAGGGGTGGGCGCAGAAGCATCCGTGGCGCACGCCGATCCCCCATTCGGCGCTGAGCCGGGCGGCCACCAGCGCGTGGTGGAGGCCGTCGACGGTGAAGGTGGCCACGGCCAAGTGCTCCACGTCGGCGCGGTGGCTTGCGTCCGCGCGCCGGGCCGGACCGAGCAGCCGCACGCCGTCGATGCCGGCCAAGCCGGCGACCAGACGCCTCGCCAGCCGGGCCTCGTGAGCGATCACGCGCTCCCAGCCGATCCGCTCCAGCTCGTCCAAGGCGGCGCCGAGCGCGACGGTGCCGATCACGTTGGGCGACCCGGCCTCCTCGCGCTCGGGCGGGTCGGTCCAGATGACCTCGTCCAAGTCCACCAAATCGACGGCACCGCCGCCGGCCAGGAACGGCTCCCCCTGCTCGAACGCCGACCTCGGTCCGACGAGCGCTCCCGCGCCGAAGGGCGCGTACAGCTTGTGCCCGCTGAAGGCCAGGAAGTCGGGACCGTTCGGGAGAGGTCGATGGGGTGCGAGCTGGGCCGCGTCGCACACCACCGGGATGCCCCGCTCGTGGGCCGCGTCGCACAGCTCGCCGATCGGCGGGAGCCAGCCGGTCACGTTGGACGCGCCGGTCACGGCGAGGAGCTTGGGGGCAGGCTGCGCGTCGAGGGCCGCCACCACGTCGGCCACGCCAAAGACCCCGTCGCCGTCGCACTCCACGTAGCGCCGGGAGGCGTAGCGGGCCCATGGGAGGAGGTTGGCGTGGTGCTCGACCACGGTCGTGACCACGACGTCTCGGGGTGAGAGCGCCAAGCGGAAGGCGAGGTGGTTCAGCGCCTCGGTCGTGTTGCGGCAGATGACGGCCACGTCATCGCCGCCGGCGCGCCCGGCGAACTCCAGGGTGCGCTGCCGGGCGTGCTCGTACGCGGCAGTGGCGGCCCGCGACTTGTAGCCGGCGCCCCGGTGGACGCTCGAGTACATGGGCAGGAAGTCCTCGACCCGGGCCGCGACTTCGGCCATCGCCGGCGTCGATGCCGCGCAGTCCAAGTCCCTGTACCGGCGCTCGGTCCCGTCCACGCAGGGGACATCGGCGCCCGCGCCGACGAGTGCGGCCAGCGGCGCGTCGCGAGTGGGTGTGCCGGTGTCCGGCGCGTCGGCGATGCTGGGCGGGGTACCGGCCACGGCTCCAGCCTACGGACGCCCGGCACCCCCGCCGGCATCGCTTGCGATGGCTGCGGCGAGGTAGCGTGCGGACGATGCCCGACGACGAGGTCGACTACGAGGCCTTGATGACCGGAGCCGAGCGGGTGCTGGACGGGGTCGAGCATGCGCTGGCCCGGCTGGCCGACGGCCGGTATGGCATGTGCGAGACGTGCGGCGCACCGATCGCCGACGACGTGCTGGCCGAGACACCCCTCGTCGAGAACTGCGAGCGGCACCTGCCGCTCGGCGAGCGACAGGGCTCGCGTCCGGGCGAAACGGTGGGCTGAGCCGGGGTCCGGTGGACGGCACGGCCGTGGGGCGGGGAGCCACCCGCGTGGCCCTGGCGCCAGTTCCCGGAGAGGACCAGCTCGTGGCGTTCATTACCCCATCCCCGGGCGCCCCTTCACCCGGCGTCCCGTCGTGGCCCCTCGGCCACCCTCGTGCTCGGCGGGCCCCGGCCCGGCCGGTACTCTCTTACCCGTGAGCGTCGATCCTTCCGAGCGGTGGAACGACCTGGGCGCCTTCATCCGCGAGCAGCGCAACACCGCCCGCCTGTCGCTCCGACGCCTGTCGGAGCTGGCCGGGGTCTCGAACCCCTACTTGAGCCAGATCGAGCGGGGCCTCCGCCGGCCCTCGGCGGAGATCCTCCAGCAGATCGCCAAGGCGCTGCGGATCTCTGCGGAGACGCTCTACGTGCAGGCGGGCATCCTCGACCCGCCCGAAGGCTCTCCGGACCTGGCTCGCGTGATCCTGGCCGATCCGATGCTCACGGCCGAGCAGAAGCAGGCACTGGTGCGGATCTACCTGTCGTTTCGCCACGAGAACGACAGGGGCCCGATCGACGGCTCCTCGAACGGCGCCCCGCCTGTGACGACCCCGGCGCCCGCGGTCTCCACGCCGAGCGCGGGCCCCGAGGCCCGGCTCTCCACGGAAGCCCGGCCTGCCACCGATCTCAGTTGATCCCCACGATCGGCGCGTCGAGCGGCTGGCCGCCCATCGAGCCGTAGAACTTGGCCGCCCCGAAGCTGAAGACCCCCCCGTCGGCGGCCACCTCCCAGTAGCCGGCCCCTGTCGGGGTCGCGGCGGTCCCCACGATCGGCGCGTCGAGCGGCTGGCCGCCCATCGAGCCGTAGAACTTGGCCGCCCCGAAGCTGAAGACCCCCCCGTCGGCGGCCACCTCCCAGTAGCCGGCCCCTGTCGGGGTCGCGGCGGTCCCCACGATCGGCGCGTCGAGCGGCTGGCCGCCCATCGAGCCG
>JAJYWG010000100.1:3165-7430 GCA_021791615.1 Actinomycetes bacterium | reverse complement strand
CCGGCCATGCCCAGGGGGTGTTGACGGACCGCCCTGGGCCTTTCCTATGTGGTCGCTGCCTCAGCCGGTCTTGCGTGTCAACCGCCAGCCACCTGCCTTCACGAACACGAAGAAGTGGGCCTCCGGCAGTCGGAACGTCCGTGGCGGATCGCCCTTGACTGTGAATTCCGACCGAATCCGGACACCTGTTCCGATCCAATCCGGACAGCGTTCCGATCCAATCCGGACAGCGTTCCGACGAATCCGGACGCGCCAGGGGTGACCCGGAGGATCCACCGCTGAGCTGAGCCGATGCAGCACCCTCGTCTCGATCCCCCCGACCTGGGGGCGACGAGAGGAGGGAGCGGTGTCACCACGTCCCCGCAGCGACATGCGGAAGATCCGAGACGTTCTCCGGCTCACGTTCGCGATGGGCCTGACCCGCCGGCAGGTGGCCGACGCGCTGCACCTGGCGCCGTCGACGGTCGCCGATTGCGTGAAGCGTGCAGAGACCGCCGGTCTCTCTTGGCCGCTGCCCGCCGAGCTCGACACAGCTGCCCTCGAGGGCCGCCTGTTCCCCTCTGCTGCGGCGCCGCCGTCGACAAGCCGCCCGGTGCCCGACTGGAACTACGTGCGCACCGAGCTCGCCAGGACTGGGGTGACCAAGTGGCTGCTGTGGGAGGAGTACCGAGAGGTCCATCCCGACGGCTACGCCTACAGCCAGTTCTGCAACCTCTACCGGGAGTGGACGAAGACCCTCGGCGTCGTCATGCGCCAGGAGCACCGGGCTGGCGAGAAGCTCTTCGTCGACTACGCGGGTCCGACCATCCCGATCTACGACTACCTGAGCGGTGAGGTGCTCGTCACAGCCCAGCTGTTCGTCGCAGCCCTCGGCGCGTCCTCCTACCTCTACGCGGAGGCGACGGCGACCCAGGGGCTCACAGACTGGATCACGAGCCACGTGCACACCTTCGAGTACATGGGGGGCGCGGCCAAGATCCTCGTGCCCGACAATCTTCGCAGCGGGGTGAAGAAGCCCAACCGCTACGAGGCCGAGCTCACTCGGAGCTACGAGGAGATGGCCGCCCACTATGGCGCGGCGGTCATCCCCGCGAGAATATACAGGCCGCGTGACAAAGCCAAGGCGGAGGCGGCAGTCTTGCTCTGCGAGCGCTGGATCTTGGCCAAGCTGAGACACGAGCGCTTCACCTCGCTCGGTCAGCTGAACCGCAGGATCGCCGGGCTCGTGGAAGCAATCAACGACAAGCCGTTCAAGAAGCTCGACGGTTCGAGGCGCACCCTCTTCGAGGCGATCGACCGGCCCGCCCTCACGCCCCTCCCGCCGTCTCCCTACGTGATCGGTCGATGGAAGCAGGTGAAGTGCAATATCGACTACCACGTCGACGTGGAGCGCCACTACTACTCCGTCCCCTACCAACTCGTGGGAAAGCGGCTCGACGTGCGCACGTCTGCATCGAGCATCGAGGTGTTCTTCAAGGGCAAACGAGTGGCGTCCCACGTACGTTCCTTCAAGGTTGGCGGGTTCACCACCACACCGGCGCACATGCCCGAGTCCCACCGCCGTCACGCCGAGTGGACGCCGTCGCGCATGATCGCCTGGGCGGAGAAGACCGGGCCCGAGACCGCTGCGTTCACCAAGAAGCTGATCGAGCTGCGCCCCCACCCAGAGCACGGCTACCGCTCGATCCTGGGGGTGATCCGCCTCGCCAAGCACTACGAGCCCGAGCGCATCGAAGCCGCGTGCCGCCGTGCCATCGCGCTCAACGCCTACTCCTACACCTCGGTCCGCTCGATCCTCGAGCACGGCCTCGACCGCCAGCCGCTGCCCACCGAGACCCCTCCCCAACCCCAGCACCGCCGTCACCACCGGAACGTGCGCGGCGGCGACTACTACCAATGAAAGGAGCAACCATGTTGATGAGCCCCACGATCGAGGGACTGCGCGAGCTGAAGCTCACAGTCATGGCCCGATCGCTCGAAGAACAACGAACGAGCACCCTCTACGACGGCCTCGCCTTCGAGGAGCGCCTCGGGCTCCTGGTCGACCAGGAGCTCTGCGAGCGCAAGAACCGCCGGCTGCGCCGGCTGCTCCAGCTCGCGAAGCTGCGCTGCGACGCGGTCGTCGAGAACGTCGACTTCACGACGCACCGAGGCCTCGACCGATCCCTCGTCCTCTCCTTGGCCGAGTCGCACTGGGTCACCTCCCGTCACAACGTGCTCGTCACGGGTCCGACCGGCGTGGGCAAGACCTACGTCGCCTGTGCCCTCGCCAACGCGGCGATCCGGCACGGACACCCAGCGCTCTACGTCCGCGCCCCGCGGCTCTTCGAAGATCTCGCGATCGCCCGCGCCGACGGCCGGCTCGCGAAGCTCATGGCATCCCTCGGACGCCTCGACGTCCTCGTCGTCGACGACCTGTTCCTCCGGCCCTGTGACACCCAGCAGGCGGCTGACCTGCTCGAGGTGGTCGAGGACCGCCACCAGCTGCGGGCGACCATCGCAGCGTCCCAGCTGCCGGTCGCCCACTGGCACGAGTCCATCGGCGATGAGACGATTGCAGACGCCGTACTCGATCGCCTCTTGCAGAACGCCCACCGGATCGCACTCGAGGGCGAGTCGCTTCGCCGGCAGCCTCCAGAGTCGACGACCCGGCGGTCCTCGCGTTCGGGGAGCGCCACGACGAAGAACCAGTCGCAGACCGACAGCGAGAAGGAGGTGAAGCCGGGCGACCGTTGACGACCGACGTCGGCCGCTGTGCGGCCTCCCGCAGCCCGCGTCCGGATTCGGTCGGAACAGGTGTCCGGATTCGGTCGGAACGACCGTCCGGATTCATCGGAATCAGCAGGCGCCCTTCGGGATAGCCGGTCGACTGGGTCGGCCCTGCGGGTGGGTCCCCAGCGCTTGGCGACGAGGTTCCCGGTGCCAGCGCAGCAGGGTCGCCGGTTGGACGAAGAAGCGTCCGAGATGTCGGCGGGTGAGCAGTCGTGCGAGTCCCGCCAACACCGCCCGGTCCGCCGGCTCCAGCGCTGGTCGGCGCACCTGGCGTCGCAGGACCGTCACCTCGTGGGACAGCACGACGACCTCGACGGCGAGATCGGCGTCACGGCGGAAGATGCGTCAGATGAGCTGGAGGACGCGGTAGAACGCCCGGTAGAGGAACGAGAGGGTCGCGGCCGGATGCTCGCCGCCCCCGAGTCCAGCCGTCAAAGTGCTGGTCGCAGGCTACGGATGGCATTCTCGGCACGGACGGGCACTCCGCTTGACTGCGTGACGGAGTCGAGCTGGCCAGCCACCGCTGGTCGCAGGCCACGGATGGCGTTCTCGGCACCGACAGCTTGCTCGCTTCGCCACGAAGACTATGATTCTGGTCGATGACCGTACTGCCGCTGTCCGAGGTCAAGGCCCGGCTGTCCGAGATTGCCGAAGAAGTGGCGACCACGCACGAGCGGGTCCAGATCACGAAGAACGGGCGCGAGTACGTGGTTCTCCTCGCCGCCGAGGACCTCGAATCGATCGAGGCCACCCTTGAGCTCCTCGCCGATCCCGATGCCCAGGACCGCCTGCGGAAAGCAGAAGCGGATATCTCCACGGGCGAGGTGCTCGATGAGCGAGCAGTCCGAGATCTCCTCTCCCGCCACCATCACCAGCAGTCACGGTGAGCCACCGGGTCATCGTGGCCCGTAGCGCGGCGCGACGCCTGGCTGAGGACCTGCCCGAAGCAGTCGCTGCGGCATGCATCGAGTTCGTCCTCGGCCCGCTCGCGGAGGACCCCCGCCGAGTGGGGGCACCGCTGCGGAAACCCTTCGAAGGGCAATGGCGGGCACGCCGCGGCGAGTACCGGGTTCGCTACCGCATCGACGAGGAGACACGGACCGTCTACGTGCTCGACATCGACCACCGTCGCGACGCCTACCGCAGCTGAGGGCGGCGACGGTGCGACTCCCACCGAGGTCGAGAGGGAGGCACCCAAAACGCGTCCTCTCATGTTCTTCCGGGATCGCTCCCCTCCCTGTCAGTATGGAGGTTGCCGCCCAAGTGGGGTTGAAACCATGAGCAGGGCGAGGAATGAGAAGGAGAGATGCCCATCACTACTGTGGAAACCATGCTGCTGGCAAACGACGGCCGTCCTGATCCCGAGGTGCGTCCTGCCCGCCAGGTGTACCCGGCGGCCTACAAGCTGAAGGTGCTGGCCGAGCTCGACGCGGCAGGTTCCAAGTCCGAGCGTGGCGAGATCCTGCGTCGTGAGGGCCTGTACTGGTCAGTTG
>JAJYWG010000100.1:0-3155 GCA_021791615.1 Actinomycetes bacterium | reverse complement strand
CACCCAGGACGCAAGGGCGATCCTGTCCGGGCGGAGAACGCGAGGCTCCGGGCACAGGTCGAGGATCTCGAGGGCCGCCTCAGCGTCGCAGAGGAGCTGATAGGCGCCCAGGGGAAGGTATCGGCGCTCTTGCAGCAACACAGCCGCAGGAGCGCCGAGCAGAAGTGACCGCCATGCTCGACGGTCGGGTGGCAGCGTTCGCTCCCAAGGTCGGCGTCGACGTTGCCTGCCGGGCGTGTGCGGTCAACCCCCGTAGCTTCCGGCACCGCCGCCAACGTGACGAGGACCGCCTGCCTCGGCGGGCGGCGAGCGAGCCCACCTCGAGGGCCCCTCACCGGGCTTCGCTCTCCGACGCCGAGAAGGACCGGATCGTAGAAGTGCTCTGCTCCGAGCGCTTCTCCGACCTGGCTCCGGCCCGGGTGTACGCCACGCTGCTCGACGAGGGCGCGTCTCTGTGCTCGGAACGCCAGATGTACCGGCTTGCCCAGTAGAGCGTCTGGCGAAGCCTCGGCGTGACTGCGCCCGGGATGGTGACCGTGCGCTGGGTGCCGCACTTGGGCGCCGCCGCCTTCGCTGGTGGGTGCTCGACCTCGGGCGTCCCTTCGGGAAGAAGTGCGGAGAAGGAGAAAGGGCAGAAGGGGCACCTCACCTTGCCGGCCTGTGCAGGGCACTCCCAGCGGGTCTTGTCCGGGTCTCTTCCGCCTTCCCTGGCCCGTCGAACGAGGCGGAGCCTGTAGCGCTCAGGCTCGGCGATCGTGACATTGCACTCAGGTCTGATGCTCCTCAGCGAGCTCCTCTGGCAGGTAGCCCTGTCGCCGGGCGAACGCGCCCAGCTCGCGTGATCTCTCTGGAGCACGCCACCGCGCTCGGGAGTTCCAGCGACAGTGATCCCATGGCCGCGGCGGAAGGGTCCGGTCGTGCGGCCACCTGCTCGTAAGGGCCAGTTGGTCCGAGACGTCGACCTTCTTGACCCTCCTCATGATGATATGTACCCTAGCACCAGAGAGGGAGGGTCTGGATGGGCACGACGACGGGCAAACGGTCCGGACCAGGCGTGCCCCGGGTCCCGCCCGACCTCGCGCCGGCGCCGCTCGGCGACGAGCCGGAGCAGCCGGCAGAGGTCCTCATCCAAGAGGCGCGCCGCCGGCAGCGGCGGCGCTGGGCGTTCTGTGCGCTTGTGCTCATTGCAGCCGTCGGGCTCGTAGCTGGACTCCTGGGTGCCTTGGGTGGCTCGCCCCCCACCCGTGCCCACCATGGCCCGGCGATCGCGTCGCCTGGCGAGGTCGCTGCGTTCCTCTCCCGGGCTGAGAAGGGGTTCACCGGGCGATTCGTGTTGCGGTACACGGTCCAGTACGGAACCGGGCGGCATGCCCTCAGTGGCGCTGTCGACGTGGCTCAGATCTCAAAGGCGCAGTGGGCGTACTTCTCCACTCCTTCGGCCCAAGACATCCACGCCACCAAGAGCGCCTCGGCGGTCTTCGCGCGCCCGGCCCGTGAGCAAGCTGGCCCGTACTCTTGCGAGCGCTACGGAGCCTCCTCGCCGTGGCGCTGCAGCAGCTTCTCGACAGCAGGTATGGGCACCAACGCGGCGCTGCTCGGCCCCTACCCCCCGACGGCGCTCCTTCTCGGGCTCCAGAACGCCATCGCCGAGTACTCGGGGAAGCTCGCCGGCGTGCACGTCACGCCACAGCCTGCTCATCTCGTCGTTCGAGACGTGGACGCACACAGATGGTCATGCCTTGCGTTCGGGAAACCGGCGAGCCCGGTTGCGCTCGTCTGCCTCGACGCCGCGAACCTGATCGCGAGCTACGACATCCCAGGTGCGGTTTCGAGCATTGCCTACACGAGGGCCGAGCTGCGCTCCCGGTCGAGCACTGTGCCCCGCTCGGCGTTGGCGCTGCCGGCACGGCCGGCAACAGCGTCCCCGGTGCCGGGGACCCCTCCGTGTGGTCGGAGCGACGCCGGCTCCGGCGTCCGACCGCAGGAGATCGTGATCGGTTGCACGACGAACGCTGGGTACCTGAAGGAGATCACCTGGCAGAAATGGACCGGGACAACCCTGGACGGGTTGGCGGAGCTGTACACGAAGAACGCCGACGGAACGTTCACGTCGGCGCAGGTGAAGGTGGCTCTTTCACATGCCGGCTACTTCGACGGGCAGGTGGTCTTTCGGACCCTGTCGTTCACGACGGCCACCGGCCCGCCACAGACGTTGACCGA
This sequence comes from Actinomycetes bacterium, assembly GCA_021791615.1. Next base: position 935 of record JAJYWG010000100.1, on the reverse strand, counting down.
TCCCCGTGAGAGCTGGGGCTCGGTCACGCCGGATGGCTGAGTGGCGCACTCACGGCCCGTGATTTGGGGGCTCTTGGGGATATGGCGGTCGAACCAGGCGTCAGCCGAAAAGGCGTTCCTCGAACGCTGATCTCGTGCCCCGGGTGCGAGGCGACTTCAGCGAGGATGGCCGCCACCGTGCCCGCTCGGATCGGAACGCCGACGGGAACGGTGGCTCGGAGCGCGCCCGAGACCGTCGTCGTCAAGCGGAGCGGCAGTCCACGGCGTCTCGAACCATGTCTTGCAGCGCGTCGAGGCCATCAGCCTCGGTGAAGATCGAGTCGCCCACTGCACGAGGGACGTAGCCACCCTCCGACACTTCTTCGACCACGAATACGAGTTCGGCGCCGGCAAACGACACCATGACCACGAGCGACCTGCCTGCAGGTGTTCTCTTGCTGTCTTGGTCGCAGAACGCAAGAATTCCTGATCGCCCACGGCCTCACCCCATAGGCGGGCTCGGCTTCGAAAAGGACCTTGTGCCATGTCAGAGATCAGGCTCGTCAGGCCGGAACGAACCTGGTCGGTGACGCCCGCGACCGTGCTCCCTGCCGGATTGCTCGCTCGCCTCTTCAGGCTTCATTGGAGCTACACGGTGGTTCTCGACCACCGCGTCGCGGGAAAGATCGGAATCAACCAGGTAAAGGTCTTCAACGTGGATCCAGGAGAGCATTTCCTGCGTATGCGGTTCGTGCTGCTGAGAAGGTCCAAGGAGATGCGAGTACCTCTGAAAGAGGGTCAGGAGCGGCTGTTCCTCTGCGGCACCAATGGACTCGGCTGGCCCACTCTCCGAGAGGCGTCACCCGAGGATGTCGCGGAGATCCGGGGAGCCTCCGTCATCGAGCCGTCGAACAGCGAGCCGTCGAACAGCGAGCCGTCGACGCCAGACGACCCCG
>JAJYWG010000498.1 GCA_021791615.1 Actinomycetes bacterium | reverse complement strand
CCGGGCGTGGCCCACCCCGGTGACCGCGCCGAGCCGGGCCACCACCTCCCGGGCGACGACGAGGACGGGGACGAGGAGGAGGAGGAGGAGCAGGGCCCAAAGCAGCGTGGTGCCGCAGTTCTGGCCGGCCTGCGCGTAGGTGGCGACCCCCACCCCTCCCCCCGGCGTCGTTGTCGCCGACCATGACGATCAGCCCCGGGCCCATGATGGCTGCCAGGGTGAGCAGACGGCGGCCGAGCGAGCGACCGGTCGGCGCCTCGGAGCGTCGTAGGGTGCCGAGGGCGCCGTAGATGTCGCCCTCGTGGGCAGCCTCGAGCACCACCGAGCCGGGCGGTGCGAGCAGGCGTGCGTTCTCTGTCATGACAGGTCCTCCAGGTGAGCGAACGGAAAGCGAACGGAAAGGGCGTCGTTCGCGCTCCACCCGGACGAAGGAGCGGCGGCCGAGAAGGGGGTCGGCTACGCCGTGCTCAGCGGCTCACGGGCGGTGTGCGAGGAGGGGTACTATGCGGTTCGCTGGCATGTGCCAGTTCGGCTGAGGACCGAGGAGCTCAGCTGCTCCGGGGGGCATGGTAGCAGCGAACGTGGTGGGGGTACCGAGCTGGCCCTGCATGGGGGACCCTCTCGTCGGCGCGCAACTCGATTGCGGTCGCTGACCCTCGGCGCACGCGGTGGTGGACGGGGTGCGACGGCTACCGGTGCGCCGTTGTGCGGCCGGAGCGTGAACCCTTGGGTGCTGGGCCTGCCCGATGGTCCTGGACAGAGCGGTCCGTGCTCCGGGTCGGCTGGGTCCGGTGCGACGATGAGCCCAGCGCCCAGCGGCTGGGAGGTCGAAACGTGCCTCTTGGTTTCCATCTCGTGCTCCCTGCGGACTGCTGCGAATGGCGAGGTGTCACCCGCCACCATGATGGGACCACCCCGTTGCCACCAGCATGGGACCACCTCGGGACCACCACCGGCGGCGACGAGACGCCCCAATTGGAGCGAGGCGGTCGCGCTTAGGTGACAGTAGGGTCAGCGGCGACAGGTTCGACGTTGGTGCCGGCAACGGGCTCTCCGGGCGCGTTTGGCTCCTCGTTCGAGGAGAGGCCTGAAGGCCACCAGTTGTAGCGGCCGAGGATCGCTGCCATCGAGGGGACCATGACGGTTCGGACGAGGAAGGTGTCCATCAGGATGCCGAGGGCCAGCCCGGCACCGATCGCTTGAAACTGGCTGGCGCTGGCGCCGCCGCCTGAGACGATCACCAGCACCCCGAAGGTTCCCGCCAGGACGAGGCCGGCAGAGGTCACCGTAGGCCCCGTGGCTCCGATGGCCTTGGCGATCGCTTGGCGGAGCGGGAGGTGATGCGCCTCTTCCCTGATCCGGGTCATGACCAAGATGTTGTAGTCCTCTCCCAGGGCGAGGAGGAAGATGAACATCAAGAACGGCAGGATGAACACCAGGCCGCTCTGGCCGCCGATCTCGACGAAGAGCAGCACGGTGAGGCCGAGCGCGGCGAGATAGGAGATGGCGACGCTTGCGATCAGGTAAAGCGGCGCGACGAGGCTGCGCAGCAGCAGCACCAGCAAGAGGCCGATCAAGACGATCGCGACCGGCACGATGCGTAGCAGATCGCTCGACGAGACCTGGTTGACGTCGTAGATGCCGGCGGCCTCGCCTGCCACGCCGCTCGCTCGCGCCCCGGCCGCGCGGGCCGCATCGGTCACCGCCGAGCGAACCGCGGGGACGGCGAGCATGGCTTGGGTGGTGGTCGGCGGGCCCGCCGCGAGGGTCGCCTCGAACTGGACCGTGCGGCCGTTGGCGCTCACGAGCTGCGACAGCGAACGGTAGGCCTCATACGCGTCGAACGGCACGCCTGTCCCAGCTGGTGGGACGACCGGGAGCGACCCTGGCGGCCCGAGCCGGCGGTGGAGCGCGGAGAGGTCGCTCGGCCTGAGCGCGGTGCCGTTGGGGTCGAGCGGCCCAAGCAGCCGGGTGAACTGCCCGGAGGCGCGCAGGTGCGACTGAAGTTCAAGGAGCACCCCGGGATCGGCCCAGACGGGCTTCGCCAGCTGGAAGACCAGGTTCGTCGGGTTGGCGGAGGCCTTGGGGAAGTTCGCCGACAGAGCGGCTTGCCCGAGAGCCGCGTTGGTTCCGGGCGGGGCGGCGGTGTTGCCTCCGAAGCCCGACGGCTTGTTGGCGGCGACGCCGACGGCGAGGAGCCCAAAAAAGACCAGGCCCACCCCGAGGGTCAGCGCGGGCCGCCGGAGCAGGCGGGTGGCGGTCCGGTACCAGAGGCCGTCACGGTCCGGCCGGACGGTGACCTTCGACGGCCAGAAGACAGCCCTTCCGAGGATGGCCAGCAGAGCCGGCAACAGCGTCAGCCCGGCGAAGAGCATCAATGCGATGCCGATGGCGAGCGGGACGCCGAGGTCGTGGTAGATGCCGAAGCTCGCCAGCAGCAACGACAGCAGCGCGACGATAACCGTGCCTGCGGAGAAGGTGATCGACTCACCGACCTTGGTGAGCGCGCGGACGACCGCGTCGTGGGGACTGAGCCCCCGGCGCAGCTCCTCTCGGGCTCTGAAGACGAGGAAGAGGCCGTAGTCGGTGCCCGCGCCGAGGACGAGGACCACGAGGAGGATCTGGGCGAAGCTCGAGATCGGCACACCGATCGAGGCGATGACCGAGCTGGCCAAGGTGACCACGAGCGCGGCGGGCAGCAGCGTCACGAACGGTGCCAGTACGGAACGGAAGATCAGGAACAGTAGTACCAGGATGAAGACGATCGACAAGGCTTGGGCCTGCTTGGTCTGGTGGCCCGAGGCGTATTGGTTGGCGACGTTGACCGCCAGGTTGCCGGCCAGGTGGGCGGCGAAACCAGGAGGTGCCGGCGTGGCGCTGACAACCTGCTGGAGCTTGTCGACCAGGTGCGCCGCTGGCGCGCCCTTCGGCGAGACGTCAGACTGCACGATCAGCTCGGCAGCCTTGCCGTCGGGTGCGAGGCCGGCGTTGAAGATCTTCACGACCATGGGGACCGTCCGCGCCGAGGCGGCGATGCGTGCGAGAGCCTGCTGGTCGGCGGCGGTGAACCGGCCTGAAGCCGACGTCGCCACCACCAGGACCGGCGTCACGCCCTTGCGTTCGAGCGGGGCCGCCAGCGCGGCTGCCTGTTCGCTCGGCGCGCTGGCGGGCAGGAAGGAGGAGTTCTGCTCTTGTACCTGGGACCCGAGCGACGGCAACAGCGCCACCGCCGCCACGGTCCCCACCAGCCACACGGCGAGGACGACCCACCGGAAGCGGACAGTGAAACGGCCGAGCTGGGCGAACAGGCGGCTCATAGCAGGGTCGCCCCCCTTCCCGGACCCTGCCGGGCCTCTGGCACATCCACGTGCTCCAAGCGCTGCGGGCCGGAGCTCTCGCGCGGGGAACGATCGGCCACGGCGGTGGGCGGCGAGCCAGCGACCATCACTTCTATGAGCCGCAGGAGCTCCCCCAGCTGGGCGTCGCTCAACGTTCCGAGGATCGACTCGGCCATCTCCCGCCGCTGACGCTCGATCAGCCCGATGGTCCGGCGACCTTCCTCCGACAAGGCGAGAACTACCACACGGCGGTCCCGGAGGTCTGCCTGGCGATCGACCAGGCCTTGGCGGACGAGGCGGTCAGCGAGGTCGGTGGCCGCGCTCTCGCTGATGTCCAGACGTCGAGCGAGCTGCGACATGGTGACGTCCCCGGCGGCGAGGCCATGGAGCACCTCGAGCTGGTGCACCGTCACCGGTCCGAGCTCACTTCGCAGCTCCGGCGACCTCGCCGCGGCGAAGCGGCGTGCCAGCGCCGGGCGCAGCCCCAAGAACCGGTCAACCAGCTCCTGGCGAGACAGTTGTGAACTACCGCCCTGTTCACCCCGCCCAGCGGTGCTCCGCCCGCTCATGGCTACCATCCGAGGAGCTCGCCCACCCGCCGAATATACGGTACCCGGATATTCATGGTGCCGAAGTATATGGGAAGCGCACCCCCGCGAGGCGTCGAGCCACGACAGGCGCCCGAGCCTACGATGACGCTGGTGGACCTCTCAGAGCCGACGGCAGGCTGGCTGGATCAAACGTCATGTCGTGCTCGACGGCCGAAGGGCCCCCAGGAGGCGACCAGGCCGCCGGTCAGGGTGACCGCTGTGGGGGCCCACGGCGGCCACGGCCTGAGCCTCAAGCTGGCCGCACGGACCGCACGCCCGACTGGGCTGGTAGAGCCAGTCCGTAGCGGCCGCCCGGAGCGCCCCGACGCGCGGCCGGCCGGGGCTGGGCCGGGATTCTTCGGTAGCCGGTTCCGTCGACCGCCGCCGGGTCGTGAAGGCGCTAACTGAGCGCCTCGCGGCCTTGCCAGCGGTGAAGGGTAGGAACTTCTACTCGCCCAGCGAGTGAAGGTCACGTACCGCCCGGGCTAACCGTCCGGAAAGTCCGCGGCCGAGGCAACCATGGTCCTGGTCGTTGGGCAGCACCTTGCAGCCTGAGCTCGCCCCGTGACGGCATGTCCACTACGCGGGGCCACTTGCCAAAGCCCGTCACGGTCCTCGCTGTGGGCAGCGGCCAACGCTTCGCAAGCTGCTAGCTAGGTCACCGCCGAGGGCGCGGGTACATACCCTCGCGAAAGTGATCATTCGGAGAGCCGCATGACGATGGTCGCCGCTCCCTCTGTGTCAGACCTGCGACGCTTCTATACAGAACTTTACGCCCCTTCACAGATTGCATTAAGTTCCGGCACTTACGATTTGCTGCAGCGCCTCGGGACGTAGCGAGGTGCAGATAAGGCGGGAAGACACAAAAAGGAACCGGAGGGACTGGCGATGACCGCAGGAGACACTACTAATACTAATGGTACTAGTACTAATGGTAGGAGGAAACCATGGCTGCGTCCCGTGGGACTGCGGCGCCCGAGAAGCTCGGTGCTTGCCCTGCTCGCCGCGACGTCAGGGCTCGCCATGTTCGGCACCGCTGTAGATGTAGGGCTCGGGTCGCCGATGGCCGATGCCGCGACGCCCCGCCCCCTCGTGAGAGGCAAGGTCGCCTCGCTCGGCACGGGCAGCTTCACCCTCACGCACGGTGTCGCCACGATCACCGTGGACGTGGCCCCGACGACCACCTACACCGACGCCGCCGTCAGCGTGGCGAGCTTTGCCACCTTGGCGGTCGGCACGCGGGTAGCAGTGCTGGGGAGCCTCACCGGCGCGAACCAGGTCGAAGCCTCCGCTGTGCGGTTCCTCGAGACCACGCCCCGGGGCCCGCTCCCGACGACCGGCCCGGGCGAGGCTCGGCTGGGTGCTGGGCTCGGCCGCGTGCGTGGCGCGACGGCCTTCGTCCCGCTCTCGTGCGAGGGCGGCGCGTGCCGCGGGACGCTGCGGCTCAGCGTCGAGGAGGTCGTCGCCCTGCGGCGAGGCCGGTCGACCGTGCGGCGCGACGAGCTCGTGCCGGCCGGCGCCGTTACCTACGCCATGGGCCCCGGCCAGGGCCACCTCGTCTCCTTGCGCCTAGCGCCGAACGCGCTGGCAGTGCTTGCCCGCGACCGCCGCCTCGCAGCGACCGCGACCATCCTCGCTGCGGGGCGGCCCACCGTCGTAGAACACCTCCAGCTGCTCGCGTAGGCAGCAGGGCTTGACTCTGCGATGTGGTCCGACAAGGCTGACGTGCTTTGCGTCGGACGGCCCTCACCTTGGCCCCCACGGCCGGGCTGCGCGGCGGTGGGGGCCAAGGGAGCGGCGGCATATGACCAGCAGCCCGGTCGAGGTGGGACACTACGAAATGTAGCGGGCATACCTCCCGGAGGTCGCCTTCGGTCAGTGGGAAGCGGGCCTCAACGGCTTCATGTGCCATAGGTGCTCGGGCACGGCGAGCTTGGAGGACGAAGTACGGGTGGCCCTCGTGCCAGCAGCGCCCCTGGCAAGCCTAGGCCCCCGGTGTGCCTTGCCACACCAGCCGGGCAACGTAACGAATGGCCCGAGGAAAGCACTGACCGCCTGTCGCGCCCGGAGCTTCAAAGACCCAGGAGGACCCGGAACTTCAATGACCAGACCCAGGAGGAGATGTGATGGACAGGGCTAACAAAAGACGCTTTCGTACAGGCGCGACGGTTGCCTCGACGGTAGCTTTGGCGGTGCCGCTGCTTGTCCTCGGGGCGACGCCTGCCACTGCGCAGGCGGCCGGAGGTTTCGTGGCCACCAGCCCGCTCACCACGGCGCGCAGCCACGCCACCGCGACGTTGCTTGCCGGCGGGGAGGTGCTCGTGGCCGGCGGGCAGGACGCGTCTGGCAACCCGCTCGGGTCGGCCGAGCTTTACAACCCCGCGTCCGGCACGTGGGCACCTACGGCTCTCATGCCCGTAGCGGTGACCGACGCGACGGCCACGCTGCTCAACAACGGAGAGGTGCTCGTGGCTGGCGGCCTCACCGGCAGCGCCAGCGCTCTCGTCCCCACCACCGCCACGCAACTTTACAACCCCGCCAACGAGCAATGGTCTATGACAGGCGCCCTTCAACTGGCGACTTTCGACGCTTCGGCAGCGTTGTCGGCCTCGGGCGAGGTCCTCTACGCCGGCGGGCTCCCGAGCACTTCACCGACGGCCAGCGCGGCTCAGACTGCCGAGCTCTACGACCCGACCGCCGGCACCTGGGCCCTTAGCCCCTCCCCTTTGCCGACCGGGGTGGCCGGGGCCCAAGTGGCGGCGCTTGCCGGCGGTGAGGTGCTGGTAGCTGGCGGGGAAACCGGGCCATCGGGGACCACCGTCTCCGCCGCCGAGATCTACCAACCCTCCTCGAGCACGTGGTCGCCAGTCGGGCCCATGACCGCGGCCGTGGCCTACGGCGCCACCGCGACGCTCTCCAACGGCGAGGTCCTAGTCGCCGGCGGCGAGACCACTCCCGTCGGGGCGATAACGCCAACCACGCAGATCTTCAACCCTTCTACGAGTTCCTGGCAGTCGGGAGGCGGTTTGCCAACGTCGAGCTACGGCGCTACGGCGACGCTCCTCAGCTCCGGGGACGTCCTCTACGCCGGCGGGCTCACGGGCGCGACCGGCGGCCCGAGCGCGGCTGCTGAGCTGTACGACCCTTCCACCGGCGCGTGGAGCGCGACCGGGTCCCTCTTGGCCCCTGAGGGCTTCGGTACGGCAACGGCTCTCACCAACGGGGAGGTGCTAGTCGCGGGCGGGCAGGCCGCCACGGGCGCGACGTCGGAGGCCGAGCTTTTCGAGCCCACGGTCACGACTGGGGCCCCAACGATCACCAGCCCTTCCGCCTTTGACGTCGTCGCGGGCAGCCCCAACAGTTTCACGGTCACCACGACCGGCACACCGGCACCCACGCTCACCGAGTCCGGCGCCCTGCCGCCCGGGATGACCTTCGTGTACAACGGCAACGGCACAGCCACGGTCTCGGGCACCCCGCCGGCCGGCACGACCGGCACCTACCCGGTGACAGTCACGGCCTCCAACGGGGTGGGCACGCCGGCAGTGCAGCAGCTTTCCCTG
>JAJYWG010000173.1 GCA_021791615.1 Actinomycetes bacterium | reverse complement strand
GCTGTCGGGGATCCTGAAGGTCTTCCGGGAGATGCGCCGCGGCGCCTACGACGAGGCCGAGCTCGAGGCCCAGCTCCAGTCCCGGGGGCTCATGTACCGGTTCTTCGGAAGGTTCATGCGCTCCATCAACCACACCTGGCAGCTGTACTTCGTGGGGATGGTCTTCGGCATCGGCTTCGACACCGCCACCGAAGTCGTGCTCCTGGCAGCCACCGCCTACGCCGCCATCCAGGGCCTTCCGTACTACGCCGTGCTGGCCCTGCCGTTGCTCTTCTCGGGCGGCATGATGCTCTTCGACACCCTCGACGGCTGCTTCATGAACTTCGCCTACGGATGGGCGTTCGCCAAACCGGTGCGCAAGGTGTACTACAACCTCGTCATCACCGGCCTGTCCATCGGTGCGGCGTTCATCATCGGCACCATCGAGATCCTCGGCGTCCTCACCAACGAGGTCCACCTCCACGGTGCCTTCTGGGACACGATGGCCAACTTCAACATCAACGTCGCCGGCTTCTGTATCGCCGGCCTGTTCGTCGTCGTCTGGGCTATCGCTCTCGCCTATTGGCGATGGGGAAGCGTCGAAGCCCGGTGGGACGCCGGTCTCTCCTCGTCGAAGCCGCAGGCGCCCTCACTGGACTGATCCATGGCGCGCATGTTGCGCAGTCGACGGGTTCTCAGGTTCGGCCATGAGCGGGTCGTTCAGATGCGCTGGGGTACCTCGCGCACGCTTCTCAGTGGCTGGAGCCGGCGTGGGGAAGGATTGGTGCTGCGCTCTCGCCGTGAACTCGTGCACCGCATCGAACAGTCCGCCCAAGCCCACATCGACGAAGAACATGCGGGCAGCCGACGCCGCTTCCTGATCGATCGACCGATCGCCCACGTAGAGGGCTCTCGCGGGGTCGACCTCGAGCTTCTTGCACGCGACGAGAAGCACTCGAGGATCGGGCTTCGAGGCGCCGACGTCGCTCGAAGTGACTACCGCCTGGAAGTAGTGGTCGATGTCGGCCCGAGCGAGCAGCGCTCGAACCTCTGGCTCCCCCATGACCGCCGTGTTCGTTGCAGCACCGAGGCGATACGAGTGCGAGAGGGTGTCGAGATCGGCAGCAACGCCGGGGCGCAAGGTCGGTACGAGATCATCCGTCGGAGTGCCGGGTGCCGCCTCGACGACGAGCGTACCGCCGATGTCGAAGACGATCGCTTCCAAGCGTTCGCCTTCTCTCGCCCGAGACGCGATGCCCCTCCTGACGTGAAGGCGTCCAGAACTCATTCTGATCACGCGTCGGGCAAGATCGTGAGCAAGCTCTCCCGATCTGCGTCGATGCCATGTCTTCGTTGGGTCCCCTGTGTCGTACCGGCAGCCACCCCGGACGCGTCTTGTTCCTGTCCGGTACCCCCAGCCTCGGCGTACACGCTGGCACCGGTCTGACGGAACTCGCTCGCCTTCTGCTTCATCCCCTCGGACAAAGCGGCCGTCACCGGGATCTTCCGGGACGCCGCGTAGTCCCGAACGTCCTGACTGATCCGCATCGAGCAGAACTTGGGTCCGCACATCGAGCAGAAATGCGCGGTCTTCGCAGGAGCCGCGGGCAAGGTCTCGTCGTGGTAGCCCCGGGCCGTCTCGGGGTCCATGGCGAGATTGAACTGGTCCTCCCAACGGAACTCGAACCGAGCCTTGGACAGCGCGTCGTCCCACGCCTGGGCTCCCGGATGCCCCTTGGCCAGGTCGGCCGCGTGGGCGGCGATCTTGTAGGCGATCATGCCCTGTTTGACGTCGTCGCGATCGGGCAGCCCGAGGTGCTCCTTGGGGGTGACGTAGCAGAGCATCGCCGTGCCGTGCATGCCGATGACGGCCGCCCCAATGGCAGAAGTGAGGTGGTCGTAGCCGGGGGCGACGTCGATGGTGAGCGGGCCGAGCGTGTAGAAGGGCGCCTCGTGGCACACCTGCTGCTGGAGGGCGACGTTCTCGGCGATCTTGTGCAGCGGCACGTGGCCCGGCCCTTCGATCATCACCTGGACGTCGTGGCGCCAGGCCACTCCGGTGAGCTCGCCCAACGTCCGCAGCTCGGCGAACTGGGCCTCGTCGTTGGCGTCGGCGATCGAGCCCGGCCGCAGCCCGTCGCCAAGCGAGAAGGCCACGTCGTAGGCGGCCATGATCTCGCACATCTCCTCGAAGTGGGTGTAGAGAAAGTTCTCCTCGTGGTGCGCCAGGCACCAGGCGGCCATGATCGACCCGCCCCGGCTGACGATGCCCGTCACCCGCTCGGCGGTCAGCGGCACGTAACGGAGGAGCACGCCGGCGTGCACCGTGAAGTAGTCGACGCCTTGCTCGGCCTGCTCGACCAGCGTGTCGCGGTAGACGTCCCAGGAGAGGTCCTCGGGCCGACCGTCCACCTTTTCGAGCGCCTGGTAGATGGGGACGGTGCCGATCGGCACGGGGGAGTTGCGGATGATCCACTCCCGGGTGGTGTGGATGTCAGGACCGGTCGACAGGTCCATCACCGTGTCCGCGCCCCACCTCGTCGCCCAGGTGAGCTTGTCGACCTCTTCCGCGATCGACGAGGTGACCGAGGAATTGCCGATGTTGGCGTTCACCTTTACGAGGAAACGCCTCCCGATGACCATCGGCTCGGACTCGGGATGGTTGACGTTGGCGGGCAGGATCGCCCGGCCGGCGGCCAGCTCGTCACGCACGACCTCGGGAGCGACCCCTTCACGCAGCGCGACGAACCGCATCTCCTCGGTGATCTCCCCGGCCCTGGCGTAGTGGAGCTGGGTGACGGGGCGTCGTGAGCCGGAGCGGGACGTGCGCGCGCGGAGCGGACGGCGACCGGGTGCCGGCCACCTCGTCGCCCGCGGGTCCGGCCCACCGGCCACAGGCAAGGCGCCCGCACCGGCGCGCCGCAGGGCGGCCCGCCCATCGTCACGGGAGACGACCGGGCGGCCCTCGTACTCCTCGACGTCGCCCCTGGCGGTGATCCAGGACCGGCGCAGCGCCACGAGACCCTGCTCCGGGTCGCTCCCGGGGCCCGAGGTGTCGTAGAGACGGAGCGGGGGGTTGGCGACCGGTCCCGCCGGCCCCGGGGAGTCGCCGATCACCACCTCGGCGAACGGCACCGAGAGCTCGGGTCGCCCCGGCACGGGCACGTAGACCTTGCGCCGCGCACCCGGGGCGTCGGTAGACGAACGGCCACCCATCGCATCCTCCCTTCGCCGGCATTACCCGGATCAGGTTCAACGGTCGACGCCCGACAGGCGTCCTCTCAGCCCGGTCCATCCGAGCTCCCGTGCGGCCAGTGTCGCGCAGGTAAGACGCCGGTTGTTGCCACCTTCACGTGCTGGGCGAGCGACGTCCCGTAGGGCAGCGGCCGAACAATTCGACGCGGCGACGTCCTCCAGTGACTCTTCGGGCACTGAACCCGAAGGTGTGGCCGGTAGCCGATTTCTCGGGACCCAGCGCGTCCGGGACCGACGTTGGAGTAGTGCAGCCGCCCGGGCGGCTGCATAGGGCAGGGCCGTGACCAGCAGTTTCGTCAGGTTTGAGGCGCGAAGGTGCGTGCTGGTCCTGAACCCCCGCCACCATCGAATCGCTGGTCGGCGCGCCTCGTGCACAGGGCACAGGCGCCTGACCAGCGGTTTCGCGTCCGGGCCGATGTCGAAGATCGGCGTTTCTCGGGACAATATCTCGGGACCTGCTCACCTTTGCCCTATGCAGCACCAGGCGGGTGGGCGGCGCGCACGCGGCCGACGACCAGCGGGTTCATGCGGGCGAGGGGCCACGAATGCGGTTGCCCTGGGGCTGCACCGTGCATGCATAGGGCACCTGCACTGATCAGCTGGGAACTCAGCGGCAGGGCCGGCCATGTCGAACGCACCCTACCTTCTGTCGCCGAACGCTTGGGGAGGCGACCCAGGATATTTTGCTAGGAAAGACTAGATAAACTGTGGGCGAGCGGGTCTCGTCACGGGCACGGGACGCCTGGGAGGTGGCTCTATGGCACTCCAGAATCCATTGTCGTCGCCGGTGGACATCGACGACGGAGAACTGGTCGAATGGCGGGACTCGGTGGATGCCGTGGTGGCGGCGCACGGCCCAAAGGCGGCAGCTCGGGTGCTCGGGGCGGCGTGGACACGAGCACGGTCCCTCGGCCTTGTCGTGCCAGGTATGCCCGTGTCCGACTATGTGAATACCCTCCCGCCGGGAGCAGAGCCGGCCTTCCCGGGCGACGAGGTGCTCGAAGCCCGCATCCGCCACTACGTCCGGTGGAACGCGGCGGTGATGGTGGCACGGGCGAACCGGCGGGCCGACGGCATCGGCGGCCATCTCGCTACCTATGCGTCGGCGGCCACGCTCTATGAGGTCGGCTTCAACCACTTCTTCCGGGGCGCCGATACCGGCCCTGGCGACCAGGTGTACTTCCAAGGTCACGCCGCTCCGGGGATCTACGCCCGGGCGTATCTCGAGGGACGGCTGGCTGAGGCGGACCTCGATGGATTTCGCCGCGAGGTAGGCGGTGGTCTGCCGAGCTATCCCCACCCCCGCCGCAGCGACTTCTGGCAGTTCCCGACGGTGTCGATGGGCCTCGGTCCCTTGATGGCCGCCTACCAGGCTCGCTTCAACCGTTACCTGACCGACCGGGGGGTCGCAGACGTCTCGGGGTCGCGGGTGTGGTGCTTCGTCGGCGACGGCGAGATGGACGAGCCCGAGTCGCTGGCGGCTGTCGCCATGGCGGGCAGGGAGAAGCTGGCGAACCTCACCTTCGTGGTGAACTGCAACCTCCAGCGACTCGATGGCCCGGTCCGGGGCAACGGCAAAGTCATCCAAGAGCTCGAGGGGCTCTTCGCCGGGGCGGGATGGAACGTGGTGAAGGTGGTCTGGGCTCGCGAGTGGGACCCCCTCCTCGCCGCGGACGTCGACGGTGTGTTGCTCGACAAGATGAACACGACCTTGGACGGCGAGTACCAGAAGTACCGGGTCGAGAGCGGCGCCTTCATCCGTGAGCGGTTCTTCGGTCCCGATCCGCGCCTGACCGGCCTGGTCGCTCACCTCTCTGACGATGACCTGCGACGGTTGCGGCGTGGCGGTCATGACCCGGCGAAGGTCTACGCCGCCTACCGCGCCGCCGTCGAGCACACGGCAGGCCCCACGGTCGTGTTGGCCAAGACCGTAAAGGGCTGGGCGCTCGGCCCCGACGTCGAGGCCCGCAACGCCACGCACCAGATCAAGAAGCTGACCGAGGCTGAGTTGCGGGTGTTCCGGGACCGCCTGGAGCTGCCCATCCCCGACCGTGCGCTCGCAGACGACTTGCCGCCCTATGCCCATCCGGGCTTCGACTCCGAGGAGTACCGCTACCTCGCAGAGCGCCGCCGGGTGCTCGGCGGCCCCCTCCCGGCCCGCCGCTCGACCAGTGGGACGCTGGCCGCGCCCGAGGACAAGGTCTACGAGGAGTTGTTGGCCGGCACGGGCCCCAAGGTGGCGGCCTCGACGACGGGCGCGTTCACGCGGCTTCTGCGGGGGCTCCTTCGCGATCCGCATCTCGGCCGGCGGGTGGTGCCGATCGTGCCGGACGAGGCAAGGACCTTCGGGATCGACGGGCTTTTCCGGGAGGTCGGCATCTACCAGCCTGGCGGCCAGCGCTACGAGCCGGTCGACGCCGGTCTGCTGCTCTCCTACCACGAGGCCCCCGACGGCCAGATCCTCGAGGAGGGGATCACCGAGGCCGGGGCCATGGCCTCGACGCTCGCGGCGGGCACCTCGTACGCCGCCCTCGGAGAGGCGACGGTGCCGTTCTTCGTCCATTACTCGATGTTCGGCTTCCACCGGGCCGCCGATTTGTTGTGGGCGTTCGGGGATGCCCGGGGCCGGGGGTTTGTGCTCGCTGCCACCGCGGGGAGGACGACCTTGCAAGGCGAGGGTCTCCAGCACTGCGATGGCCAGAGTCTGTTGTACGCGTCGGCGCACCCGTCGTGTCGGGCCTACGACCCGGCGTTCGCCTACGAGGTGGCGGTCATCGTTCGGGCCGGGGTGGCCGCCATGTACGGCTCGGACCCCGAGGACGTCTTCTACTACCTCACCCTCTACAACGAGAGCTACCCGATGCCGGCTATGCCCGAAGGCGTCGAGGAGGGGATCGTGGCCGGTCTCTACCGGTATGCCACCGCTCCTGAGACCGGCGGTCCTCGGGCTCGTCTCCTCGGCAGCGGCCCGGCGCTGCTGACCGCGCTCGACGCCCGGCGGCTCCTCGCCGAGCGCTACGGAGTGGCCACCGAGGTGTGGAGCGCGACGAGCTACAAGGCGCTGCGCGAGGACGCCCTGTCGGCCGAGCGCTGGAACCGGCTCCACCCTGGCGAGCCGGCCCGGGTCCCTTACGTGACGAGGGCGCTGGCCGGTCCCGCGCCCGTCATTGCCGTGACCGACTTCACGAGCCTGGTCCCTGACCAGGTGGCCCGCTTCGTGTCCGCCCCCTATGCGGTGCTCGGCACCGACGGCTTCGGCCTGTCCGACACCCGGGAGGCGCTGCGCCGCCACTTCGAGGTGGATGCCGCCCACGTGGCGCTGACCGTCCTCGATGCCCTGGCACGCTCGGGGGAGCTCGACCCCTCCGTGGTGGCGAAGGCCGTGAGCGACCTCGACATCGACGCCCAAGCCGTGGACCCGCACTTCGGATGACCGGCTGGTGAGCAGCCGACGCCAGCCAGAATTCATATTTCTAGTAGGCGCAGGCTAAACTGAGCTCGATGGTATCGGTGATCACCGGCCTGGAGGGAGTCACATGGCGCGAGATGAGGCGGCCGGGTCCGCACCGTCGGGACACGAGCCCCCGGTGAAGGTCGACGAGGGCATGCGTCGGTGGTACGAGTCGTGCCCGTGCTGCATGAGCACGGCCTACCCCGATATCAAGCGAGCCCTCGATGAAGAGCGTTGGGCCTCGGCCTGACCACGGGGGAGCGTGCGCCGTCGTGGCCGGGGGTGATCTGAGGTGAGCGGCAGCGAGCGGGGTACTGGCGGGACCAACGCTGTCGAGCGGTTGCGTGCGGTGGGGCAGAGCATCTGGATCGACAGCATCAACCGGGCGATGGTGGGCTCGGGTCGGCTCGGCCGCTACGTCGACGAGCTGGCGGTGACCGGACTCACCTCCAACCCCACCATCTTGGGCCACGCCATGGCGGCGAGCCACGACTACGACGCAGCGCTGCACCGCCACCTCGGCGAGGGGCTCACCGACGCCCAAGACCTTGTCTACGCCGTCGCCTTCGAAGACCTCGGGGCAGCGGCCTCGCTGTTCCGGCGGGCCTGGGAGGAGACCTTCGGTGTCGACGGCTACGTGTCGGTCGAGGTCCCGCCCGATCTCGCCTACGACGCGCCGGCTACCGCCGCGCTCGCCCGGCGCTTGCATGACCAGGCCGGCTTTCCGAACCTGCTCGTCAAGATCCCCGGCACCCCGGAGGGTCTGACGGCGATGGAAGAGATGGTCACCGCCGGCATCGGCGTCAACGTGACGCTGCTCTTCTCCGACGCTCAGTACCTCCGGACCGCCGAG
>JAJYWG010000521.1 GCA_021791615.1 Actinomycetes bacterium | reverse complement strand
CCGGGCTTGGTGCCCCGGGCTTGGTGCCCCGGGCTTGGTGCCCCGGGCTTGGTGCCCCGGGCTTGGTGCCCCGGGCTTGGTGCCCCGGGCTTGGTGCCCCGGGCTTGGTGCCCCGGGCTTGGTGCCCGACCAATAGTAGTCTAGTTATAGACTGTCTACTATTATGACGACTAATCGGGCGGCTTCAACGGGGTCCCGTCGGGTACCACCTGAGATGCCGATACCGCTGCCTTGGCTGCTCAGGCGGGTGAACCAGCGATATCGTGCAGTCGTCCGAGACCGCTTGGCCGAACAGGGGCTCGGTGCCCTGCCGCAGCCCGGGAGCTGGGCTCTGACTGCCCTGGCTCGGGGAGCTCACGACGCCGCCCAGCTCGTGGCCGAGATGGGTGTGAGCAAGCAGGCAGTATCGAAATTGGTGGATGTGCTGGTGGACGGAGGGTTCGTCGACCGCAAGGTCAACAAGGGTGATCGGCGTCGAACCGAGCTCGTGCTCTCAGCCCAAGGCAAGCGAGCCGCCCGGGTCATCGAGGATGCAATCCGAGCAACCGAACAGAGCTTCGCCACCGAGCTCGGCGCAGCGCCGTTCGGTGACCTGGTCGCATTGCTGAACAAGCTCGCAACCCCTGGTGAGTAGCGGGGGGGAACCTCTCGCTCTCGCTCTCGCAGATCCCAAACTTGCGATTACGAGCCCGCGCTGATAGCTAGCAAGCCTGCGACCTAGGAGTATGCGCGCGCCGGGTAGATGACCAACCATCGGTCGTGGGGGCGGCCCCGTGAAGCTTGGGGTGCTTGTCCAACCCACCAACGACCAAGTGGAGGTACCCACCATCATGCGCGCGCTCGACCCCGAAGTGAGAGATGCCGTCTGGGCGGCCATTGCACCGTTGGTTCCTCCGCAGAACCGGACCCATCCTGTGCGTGCCGAGAATGTCATCCATCAGCTGTGAGCTGGACTTAGACGACTGGCGCCGGGTGCGGCGAGCATCCGGGACCGTGACCCTGCCATTCCTCTACCGGGCGTTCTGTCGTGTCCTCCAGCTGATCCGACTCGTTGGCCGCAGAGAAACGGATCTCGCGATCGAGGTCGTCATCCTGCGCCACGAGGTAGCGGTCCTCCGACGCCAGGTCCACCGACCGGCGCTCGAACCGGCGGATCGAGCGATGCTGGCCGCGTTCGCAGGGCTGCTCCCCCGCCAGCGTCACGGGCACCTCTTCGTCCAACCGGCAACCCTGCTCGGTTGGCACCGCGACCTCGTCGCCAAGCGCTGGACCTATTCCCACGGCCGGGTGGGTCGACCTTCCGTCGCCGAGGGAACCACTGCACTGGTACTCCGCCTCGCCAAGGAGAACCCGAACTGGGGCTACCGCCGCATCCACGGTGAGCTCGCCACCATGGGCATCGTCATCGCGCCCTCGAGCGTCTGGGCGGTCCTGACGCGCCACGACATCGACCCGTCGCCGCGCAGGTCAGGACCGACCTGGGCGGAGTTCCTCACCGCCCAGGCCAAAGGGTTGATGGCGTGCGACTTGCGACGTCGACACGGTTCTCCTCCGCAGGCTCTACGTCCTCGTGTTCATCCAACACGACACGCGTCGCGTCCGGATCGCCGGCATCACTTCGAATCCGCTGGCCAGCTGGGTGAACCAGCAGGCCCGCAACACGTCGATGGAGCTCGCCGAGCAGGCGAACGCTGTCAAGTTCCTCATCCGAGATCGGGATGCCAAATTCACCGCCTCCTTCGACGCCGCCTTCGCCGCCGAGGGCACCAGGATCATCAAGACCCCCGTCCAGGCCTCTCGGGCGAACGCAATCTGCGAGCGTGTGGAGGGCACCATCCGGCGCGAGTGCCTCGACCGGATGCTCATCCTCGGCCGCCGTCACCTCGAAGCAGTCCTTGTCGAGTACGTCGAGCACTACAGCTCGCATCGACCCCACCGGTCTCTCAGCCAACACCCCCCGTCCGCACCCGATGTGACGCCCCCGACCATCGGCGACGTTGACGTCGACGTCGACGTCGACGTCGCCAGGCTACGACGAGCCGATCGGCTGGGCGGCCTCATCCACCGAGTACCAGATGGTCGCCTGAGCTGGGCGGATGGGGTTCTCGGCACCGACAGGTCATTCCCGTGGAGAGTCCCCAGCAACGCGGCCTGGTCCAAGCAGCGGCGCCGACCTTCAGCTCAGCGCTACCGTGCTCGTACTCGGCTGACAGGCCTCGGAGTAGGAGCTTTGCATTCGTCGGCGGCGCCGCTACCGGGATTGCACGTGCATCAGGCCACCTGCACGGCGTCCTTGAGTCGAGCGGGGACTTCCTCGGGGAACGAGATGACGAGGTGCCGACCGAGGGCGTTGGCGACTCGGGCGAGGGTGTCGATGCGGTTGCGGGCCCCTCCGCCCTCCTCGAGACGGGAGATGACCGACTGGGTCGTTCCCATCCGTTCGGCGAGCTCGCGCTGGCTGAGCCCGGCCTCGGTGCGCAGGTCGTAGATCAGCTGGCCCAGCGCGAGATCCTGCTCGACGCCCGCCCGCGTCTCGGTAGCCGGCTCTCGACGCTTCTTCTTCACGTCATCCCAACGGGAATAGTTGGCCATGTTCTCCTCCTTCACGGGTTCCTTCGGGCGCAGTCCTCGGCGACCCTGCGTGCCCTGGCGATCTCAGTGCGCTCGTTGTTGCGTTGCTTGCGGAAGGTGGTGAGCAGCACCACCCGACCGTCCGTCATGAATCGATACGTGATCCGGCAAGCGGTCGGGCCGAGCGTGAAGCGCAGCTCGAAGAGCCCATCACCGAGGCTCTTCGACAGCGGCATGCGCGCCGACGACCCGAGGGTGGCGAGCCGGTCGATTACCACGACCACCCGATCCCACTCGCCATTGTCGAGCGAGCCCATCCAGTCGACGATCTCGTCGTGAAGCTCGACTGTGGCCACACAGACTATCATAGCGTTACTACGATCATCTCATAGAAGAGATCATCAGGTCACGACGGAAGTGGGCCGGGCCTGCGATCCTCGACGGCCCGGCCATGATGCACCCACCCGTTACGCTCGTGGGGCGTGAGCCCCAGGAGCGCCCACGACGAACGCCCCGGCAGGTGGACGCTGTCGCGCGCCGGGATCATCAACGTCTACCAGTACGAGCATGAGGTGCTGGAGTTCGGTGGCGGACGGCTGCTGCTGCGCGGCGTCAACGGCTCGGGCAAGTCGACCGCCATGAACATGCTGCTGCCGTTCCTGTTGACGGCACGCCCCGGCCGCATCGACGCAGCCGGTGAGCAGGTGGGAATCCTGAAGTCGTGGATGCTCGCCGACCGCTCGGACCCGCAGCCCGTCGGGTACCTATGGATCGAGTTCGCGCGAGCTGGCCACTACCTGACGTGCGGCTGCGGGATCAAGGCTAACCGGCAGTCCGACACCGTGACGACGTGGTGGTTCGTGGCCGAGCGCCGCGTGGGCATCGACCTGCACCTCGCCGAGGGCGGGACCGCACTGTCGGCCGACGCACTGCGGGCGCAGCTCGACGGTGAGGAGGTGTTCCCCGACGCCCGGCGTCGTGAGTACCGGGCCGAGGTCGAGCGCCGGCTGTTCGGCGGAGTGGCGATTGACCAGCACATCGGGCTGATCAACGTCGTTCGCAACCCGCGGGTCGGCGACCGCATCGACGTCGACTTGCCCGACCACCTCCGCGACGCCCTTCCGAAGCTCTCGGACCTGGCCCTCGCCGAAGCCGCCCAGCCGCTCGATGACCTCGATGACCACCGGCGCAACGTCGCTGAGCTGGCCCGCACCCGCGAGGCGGTGGACGGCCTGTTGGCCATCTACCGCGCATACTGCACCCACGACCTGCTCGGCCGGCTGGACACGGCCCGCGCCGCGGTTGCCGAGGCCCACGGCCTCGGGCGCAAACGCGACATCGCCACCCGTCGCCTGGCGGACGCCGCCGCCGAGGTCGACCGTCTCGAGGCCGAAATCAGGCGGCTCACCGACACCGAGGCAACGCTGGAGGCCGAGGTCGGCGCGCTCAAGGAGTCCTCGGCCTACCAGGAGGGCCAGCAGCTCGACGGGCTACGAGAGCTCGTGCGCACGCTCCAGCGCGACGCCGTTAGCGCCCAAGAGCGGGCCGAGCGCGCTGAGCAGGCCGCGGCGGCCGCGGTCGGCGCGTTGCGCAGCGCCCAGCAGCGTGGCCGCGACGACACCGCCCACCTGGACGAGGCCCTCGCCACCGTCACCGTGGCGGCGAACGCCCTCGGGCTGTCCGAGGCCGGCCCTGCCAGCGTCGCCGTGGCCGAGCGGCCGCTCGACGGCATCGAGGCCGCGGAGCCGACCGAGCCCTTCGATCCGGACCTTGTGGCCGGCGGCCTGCGCCGGGTTGACGCCGCGACGTCGAGCCGGCGGCTCGACGTCGAAGAGGTCGCCCGCCGCCGGGGCCTGGCCGACGATGCCGAGCGGGACCTGCGTGACGCGGACCGGGGCTTCGCCAGAGCTACAGAGACCGCCACTGTCGCAGCGCTAGCCCGCGACGATGCGTTGGTCTCCCTCTCCGCGGCACGCGCCACCTGGCGCGACCAGGTCGCGGCCTGGGACGCGGCGCTGGCCGAGCAGGCCGCCACCGCCGACCATGGCGTGTCGGCCGTAGCCCTCGAGGAGCTGTCCGACACGGACGACGGCGCCGAGGATGCTGCCCGGGCCCAGCGCCTCGCCGACGTCGAGGCCGTCCTCGAAGTGCTCGAAGGCCGCCTGGCTGCAGCGACAGCCGTGCTGCAGCTGGCCAGCGATACCGAGGACGAAGCCCGTGCTCGTGTCGCCGAGCTGGCGGGGCGCTCGGAGCCCGACCCGCCACGCCTGGGTTGGCAGGGCACCACCGACCACTGCCTTGCCGACCTGGTCGATTTCGCGCCGGGACTCGACCCGGCGTCCCACGCCCCACTCGAAGCAGCGCTCGAAGCGTCAGGCCTGCTGTCGGCATGGGTCAGCGCCGACGGGTCGGCCCAGCTCGCCTCCGGCGACCTCGTCGCCGTGGTGAGCGGCGGTGTCGCGTCCCCGCTCAGCGGCGTGCTGACGGCCACCGTGCCCAAGCACCTCCTCGGCCGGGTCGACCCGGGCCTCGTCACCAAGCTGCTAGAGTCGATCTCCTGCGACGTCGACGCCGATGCGCCGACGGTGATCTCGATCGACGGGTCCTTCCGCCTCGGAGGCCTCCGCGGCCGGCACACCAAGGACGTCGCGTCGTACGTCGGCGTCACTGCCCGCCGCGCCGCGCTGGAGCGAGCCCGCCGGGAGGCCACTGCGCAACTCGATGCGGCCGTCGCTGCCACTGCCGCGGACCGCCGGGCGCAGGAGACCGCGACGGCGACGCGCGGCGCGGCCCGGGCACTGCGCTCGCGGCTGCCGGAGACCGGCCCCATCCACACCGCCCGGGCCACCTACCTGGCCGCCGACACTACCGCTGCCGGCGCGGAGGCCCGGCGCCTCGACGCCGACGCGCAGCGCGCTCGCTGCGAGACCGCGGCCGCTACGGCTGCGAGCGAACTGCACCGGGTCGCCACGACGCTGGACCTGCCCGCCGAGCGCGACGCCCTGGAGCGCTTCAGGGGCGATCTTGCCGACCTCGGCCGGGTCACCGCCGACGCAACGGGGCGGGCGCGGGCGCTCAGCCGCTCGGTCGAGGCATGGATCGGCAAGGCCGGCGATTGGCGCACCGCACGAGACGTGAGCTCTGCCGAACGAGAGGAGCTCCGAGCCGTGAGCGGCCGGCTCGACGAACAGCGCTCCCGCCTCGCCACGATCGAGGACGCCATCGGCATCGAGTACGCAGAGGTGGTTGCCACCATCGAGCGGTGCCAGGCCGATCTGCAGGAGGTCGGGGACGACCTGGACACCACCCGCAAGGCGCACGTGGCCGCGGTCGACCAGCGGGCCACGGCGAACGTCGAGCTGCGCACTGTCACGGACCAGCGCGACAGTGCCGAGGGACGTTGCGAAGCTGATCGACGCCGGCTCGTCACGGTCGTGGGGCTCCCGGGCGTCTTCGACGCGGTCGCTGGCGACGGCGACACGGTCGCCGTCGCGCCGGCGTCCGCCGGCACCGGCGCGGCCGGCCTCCAAAAATTCGTCGACGACCTCGCTGCCATGCTCCCGCCGACGACCCCCGACGCTCCCGGCGTCGATGGTGTCCACCAGTCCCTCCGGGGCCGGCGCGACGCGCTCGGCGCCGGCTGGGACGCCGAGGCCCGCCAGCCCGACCCGCTACTGCCGCTCACCATCGAGGTCAACGGCCCCACTGGGCGCGCCGCCCTCCCGGCGGCGACCCGCGCCATCGCCGCCCAGCACCGGCAACTCGCCGGACTGCTCAACGCCAAGCAGGACGCCGCCCTGCGCGAGCTGCTCCAGGGGCTGATCGCCCGCGACGTGGCCGAGAAGGTGCACGGAGCCGGTGCCCTCGTCACGCTGATGAACGAGCGGCTCGCCACGGTCCGCACCGCCCACGAGATCGGGGTCCGCCTGCGCTGGCGTCCCTCGCCCGAGCTGGACCCCGAGACGGCGCGGATGGCCGACCTGCTTGGCGTCGTGCCCGACCTGCGCACCGAGGACGACGACCGCGAGCTGCGCCAGCTCCTGTCGGCCCGCCTCGACGAGGCCCGCCGCCTGCAGCCCGATGTCCCCTACCGCCAGCTCATCGCCGCGACCCTCGACTACAAGCAGTGGCACGAACTGAGCGTCATCGTCCGGCGCGGTGAGCGCGAGTCCGTGCTGGGCCGGCGCACCCAGCTGTCGGAGGGCGAGAAGAAGGTGGTGACCTACCTTCCGCTGTTCGCTGCCGTCGCCGCCTCCTGCGATGCATTGGCCGCGGCCGCCTCGGCACCCGGCGAGGCGCCTCTCGGCATCCCGCGCTTCGTGCTGCTCGACGACGCCTTCGCCAAGGTGTCCGAGGACAACCACGCCAAGCTGTTCGGGCTGCTCGTCGACCTCGACCTGGACCTCATCGCCACGAGCGAGCGCCTCTGGGGCACGCACGCGTCTGTGCCTGAGCTGGCGATCGTCGAGGTGGTCCGTGATGCCGCCGCAGGGGTGATCCTGCTCGAGCACTTCCGCTGGGACGGCCGCACCCTCGAACGACTGGCTTCACCGTGAGCCAGGACGTCCAATCCGACGCCGACGCCGAGGTCGCCGCCACGGCGCGGGCGCTGTTCCGCTACCTCGGCGGCGAGGAGTGGCGCGAGTACCGGGCGATCCTCGCGGTGTTCGCCGGCACGTTCTTCGCCGAGTTCACCCCGGAGGAGATCGCCACCGCCCTCGACGGGACAGGCGTCGACCCCGCCGTCGTGCCCGACCGCCTCGAACGGCTGCGCCAGTGGGGGAACCTCACCGTGTCGTCGTCGATCGGCAACCCGACGAGCCTCGACGACTACTACCGGCGGCGCAACCGCTACCTCATCACCCGGCCGGGCCAGGAGGTCTACGAGGCGGTCGAGCGGCTCCTGGCCGGGGCTGCCGAGGTCGGTGACGTACAGGCGGGCCGGCTTCGCGAGCTGCTGCGGGCGCTGGCGACGGTCGCGGCGGAGGCCGAGAGCGGGTTGGACGGCCCGCCCGAGCGTCTCGTCGACGCCG